>NZ_JBHXFE010000018.1:0-147569 GCF_042722475.1 Streptomyces sp. NPDC127092 | reverse complement strand
GCCGCCTGGGCCTCGCCCACCGGCTTGCGGACGACCACGGGCGGGATCGGACGCGAACCCGGGATGTTGATCCGGATACGGGTGGTCAGCGTGGTCTCGGTCTTGGGCTCCTCGGGCGGCACGGAGCCCGTACCGTCCTGGCCCGCCTCCTGACCGCCGCGCAGACCGTACGGCGGGGTGCCCGAGGGGTACGCGGCCCCGCCGCGCGCCTGGGCGCCGGAGGACGAACTGTCAGTCTCTCGACCAGTTTCACGACTCAAAGCAGGATCTCCCGGTTGGCTCCGCCGCCCGCTCTTGCTGATGCTCGTGGTGATCCGGGCGGTCGGCGGCGCGCACCACCATACTGGCCGCCGCCGATCCGCACCCGACCCGGCGTGGATCCGCCAAGGGCAATCCGTCCGAAGTCAAGACACTCCTGCGTCAAGTCGGCCTGTTCACGGGGCCGGTCGGAGCGGCCGGTGCATCGTGGCGCACATCACAGCGACGGCCATGCCGCCGAGCAGGAAGACCATCTCCCCGAGCCCGCCGCCGAACAGACCGTCGCCTTCCGGGCGTCCGAAGCTGAGCAGGACGACGGCGAGAAGCCAGCCGCCGCCGGCCGCGGCGACGCCGACCTGGTTCGCGGTGGCCCGCCGGGCGCCGTAGAAGAGGGCGGCGGAGCCGAGCAGCGCGAGCAGCAACCCAGCGGGGAACCAGGCGGCTTGGACGAGGGAGCCGGCGGTGCCGACGAGGGCGCCGAGCACCAGGAGCGCCGCGTACCAGACGTATCGGGCGATCGGGGTGAGGGGCGCGTGGCCGTGTTCGGCTCCTGACGCGGGCCGGGGAGCGGGTGCGGGCGTGGCTCCGGAGGCGGAGGCGCGGCTGCGCGGGCCGGTCATGCGTGCTTCTCCTGCGCGGTGGGGTCCGTGGGATCCGTGGCGAGGCCCGCGAAGAGGTCGGTCTCGCGTTCGCCCGCGGGCGCGCCGGGCGTGCCGTGGACCAGCTCGTAGTACTCGGTGGTGAAGACCGGCTGGGCCAGGTTGTTGGAGAGCGCGAAGAAGGGTCCGTCGACGGCGACTTGGGTGACGTGGGCGGCCATGGCGGCGCTCTTGCGGGCGGCGTACCGTTCGTCGCCGGCGATCTCCGCCGTGATGCGCGAGTCGTCGACCACTCCGGGCACGTCGTCGATGGTGGCGTCGGCCGGGAAGACGGAGCCCTCGGCGCTCAGCCGGGCGAAGCCGGCCTCGGCGACCGGGCGCGGCACGCGGTTCCAGTAGATCTTGGTGACGGCATGGGCCGGGCCGAGCTCGGGCCGGTACGCGGGGTCGGCGGCGAGTTCGGCGGCGCGCATGGCGACCCGGTGGGCCTGGATGTGGTCCGGGTGGCCGTAGCCGCCGTCGGGGTCGTAGGTGACGAGGACCTGGGGGCGGGTCTCGCGGACGACCTCGACCAGGTACGGGGCGGCGTTGTCGACGTCGGTGTTCCAGAAGGCGTTCTCGCGCCGGTTCTGCGGGGCGCCCATCATGCCGGAGTCGCGGAAGCGGCCGGGGCCGCCGAGGAAGCGGTGGTCGGTGACGCCCAGCTCCTTCATCGCGGCGGCGAGTTCGCCGACGCGGTGTTCGCCGAGCCGGTCCTCGCGGTCGGGCGCGAGGTGGGCGAGCGCGGGCGGGATGACCTCGCCCTCCTCGCCCAGGGTGCAGGTCACGAGGGTCACGAGGGCGCCCTCGGCCGCGTACCTGGCCATGGTGGCGCCGTTGTTGATCGACTCGTCGTCGGGGTGCGCGTGCACCAGGAGCAGACGACGGGCTGGGAGAACCGTCATGGCCCCACCCTACGAGGCGGGGCCCCCGGCGGAGCGGCAGGTCGGACCTTGGCCGGAACTCCGTCGGAACTCTGCCGCAGCTCCTTCAGGGCTCCGTCAGGGCTCCGTCAGAACTTGAGTCCGCCGATCATGCTCGCCACGTTGGTGGTGAGGGTGCTGATGGACGGGGCGATGGACGAGCTCGCGAGGTAGAAGCCCAGGAGTGCGCAGACCGCCGCGTGTCCGGCCTTGAGTCCGGATTTCTTGATCAGAAGGAAGACGACGATCGCCAGCAGCACAACCACCGAAATCGAGAGTGCCACGGCGGTTCACCTCCACACTTCTTCGGTCGGACTTGCCTGTCGGACAAATCGGTCGGACGTTCGGATGGCATGTGCCAGTGGATGCATACCCACCTAGCGCTACGGATCATAACTATCCGTGCGATCGCATCGATCGGTGTACGGAGGCATGAGGGGGCGCACGGACGCTAGTTTCGGTCACATGACTTCGCCACTGGAGCAGCCGTCTCCCCAACAGCAGTCGTCCCGGGTCTCGTTCCCCCGGCAGTACGCGCGGACGCAGCGCTTCACGCTCGGCGCGCCGCGCGGTTTCGCGGTCGCTCCGGACGGCGGGCGGGTGGTGTTCCTCCGCTCGGGTTCGGGGACGGACCGCTCGCACCGGCTCTGGGTGCTCGACCTCGACGAGGGCGCCGAGCGGCTCGCGGCGGATCCGGCGGTGCTGCTCGGCGGCGCCGAGGAGGAGTTGTCGCCGGAGGAGCGGGCCCGCCGGGAGCGCAGCCGGGAGGGCTCGTCCGGGATCGTGGGCTATGCGGTAGACGGGGCCGTGGAGTTGGCCGCGTTCGCGCTGTCGGGGCGGCTGTTCGTGGCGGAGCTGCGGGCCGGCACGGCGCGTGAGCTGCGGGTGCCGGGCCCGGTGGTCGATCCGCGGCCGTCGCCCGACGGGCGGTGGGTCGCGTACGCGGCGGGCGGCGCGCTGCGGGTGACCGGCGCGGACGGCTCGGGCGACCGGGCGCTGGCAGGGCCGGAGCCGGACACGGACGGGGACGGGGACGGGGTGACGTACGGGCTCGCGGAGTTCGTGGCCTCGGAGGAGATGGACCGCGCCCGGGGCTTCTGGTGGGCGCCGTCCTCGGACCGGCTGCTGGTCGCACGGGTGGACGAGTCGCCCGTGAACCGCTGGTGGATCGCGGATCCGGCGCACCCGGGCCGTGAGCCGCAGGCCGTCGCGTACCCGGCGGCGGGGACGGCTAACGCGGACGTACGGCTGTTCGTCGTGGATCTGTCCGGAAATCGCACCGAGGTCTTGTGGGACCGGGCCGCCTTCCCCTATCTGGCGCGGGTCCACTGGTCGGCGGCCGGCGCCCCGCTGCTGCTCGTCCAGGCGCGGGACCAGCGGAGTCAGGCGTATCTGACGGTGGACCCGGACACGGGGGCGACGGAGGCCGTGCGGGTCGACGAGGACCCGGTGTGGCTCGACCTGTTCGGCGGGGTGCCGGCGTGGACCGCGGACGGGCAGCTGGTGCGGATCGCGGACACGGGCGGCGCCCGGGTCCTCGCGGTCGGGGACCGGGTCCTCACGGACGCCCGGCTGCAGGTGCGGGCGGTCCTCGACGTGGGTGCGGAAGATGTCCTGATCTCGGCGGCGGCGGGTGAGGCGGCCGAGTCCGCCGAGACGGGTGAGATCCATGTGTACCGGGTCGGCCCGCACGGCGTGGAGCGGGTGTCGGAGGGCGCCGGCGTGCACGCGGCGGTGCGCTCCGGCTCGGTGACCGTGCTGTCCTCGGCCCGGCCTGACGCGCCGGGCAGCGTGGTGCGGGTGCTGCGGGACGGCAAGCGGGTGGCGGAGGTCGCCTCGCACGCGCTGCGGCCCGTGCTGTCCGCGGACGTACGGCTCACCGAGGCGGGCGAGCGGCGGATCCCGTGCGCCGTGCTGCTGCCGTCGTCCTGGCGGGAGGGTGACGGGCCGCTGCCGGTCCTCCTCGACCCGTACGGCGGCCCGCACGGGCAGCGGGTGGTCGCCGCGCACAATCCGCATCTGACGTCGCGGTGGTTCGCCGAGCAGGGCTTCGCCGTCGTCGTCGCCGACGGGCGCGGCATGCCGGGCCGCTCCCCCGCCTGGGAGAAGGCGATCCGGGGTGACCTGACGCTCGCGCTGGACGACCAGGTCGAGGCGCTGCACGCGCTGGCCGGGCGCTTTCCGCTGGACCTCGGGCGGGTCGCGATCCGCGGCTGGTCGTTCGGCGGCTATCTCGCCGGTCTCGCGGTGCTGCGCCGCCCGGACGTCTTCCACGCGGCCGTGGTGGGCGCGCCGGTGACGGACTGGCGGCTCTACGACACCCACTACACCGAGCGCTACCTCGGGCACCCGGACGAGGAGCCGGCCGTGTACGCGGCGAACTCCCTGCTGACGGACGACGGTCTGACGGATCCGCGGGAGCCGGTCCGGCCGATGATGGTCGTGCACGGCCTGGCCGACGACAACGTGGTGATGGCGCACACCCTGCGGCTGTCCTCCGCGCTGCTCGCGGCGGGCCGCCCGCACGAGGTGCTGCCGCTGTCGGGCGTCACGCACATGACCCCGCAGGAACAGGTCGCGGAGAACCTGCTGCTGCTCCAGGTGGACTTCCTCAGGAGGTCGCTGGGGCTGACGGGGTAGGGCCTGTCCGGCGGATCAGGGCCGACAGGTCCTGGTCCTGGGCGCCGGTCGGAGGCGAGCGCTCACCAGCCGGGCGGGCGGCGCGCCGGCGGGGCCGGGGGCAGGGCGGCGGCGGGGCGGTACGGGACCCGGCGGCGGCGCCCCGGGCGGCCGAGGAGGAGCAGGACGGCGAGCCCGGCGGCCAGTGCGTAGAAGCAGCCGAGGTCGTAGGCGACGGAGTAGAGGTCGAGTTCGGGCACGTACGTGTGCCAGTTCGGGCGCAGGGCGGCCGCGGTCCCGCCGGCTCCGACGCCGGCGAGGAGGAGCCCGGCGAGCAGGCCGAGCGGCCGGGTGTGCCGGGCGCGGGCGAAGGCGCTTCCGGCGGCGGTGAGGAGGAGGAGCACGAAGACGGCGTTCAGCCAGCCGGGCGGGACGGCGAGCGTGGGCAGCATCAGGGAGCGCCCGCCGGTGTAGCGGCCGACGGTGTACTCGACCGGCAGCAGCGTCGCCCAGCGGAGCTCCCAGGCGGCCCAGATCAGTCCGGCGAGCGCGCACAGGATGCCGGCGGTGACGGCGGGTCCGGTGCGGGGCCGTTCCGGTCCGTACGGCTCGCCGCCGGCGGCGTGGCCGCCGCGGTCGTGGCCGCTGCCGTCGTCGCGGCGTCCGGCGGCGGCGGTGACGACGAGCCCGCCGGCGAGGGCGAGGGTGAGCAGGGTGGTGACGAGGGCCTCGATGCCGGAGGCCCACAGTCCGGGCAGCCGCAGTGCCAGGGTGGTGAGGCCGGTGACGGCGAGGGCGGGCGCGGCGAGCGGGGAGCGCAGGGCGACGACGGCGGTGACGACGTGGGCGACGAGCAGCAGCGGGTCGACGAGTGTGGTGGCGGCGGTCTGGTGGATGCGGAAGCCGTGGTCGCCGGCCCAGTACCAGAGCAGTTCGGTGGTCGGCCCGAAGGCGGCGAGGTCGCGCAGCAGCCAGACGATGCCGACGAGGGCGAGCGCGGCGCACAGGGCGGCGCCGGTGAGACGTGCCGTTCGTGTCACAGTCACGGGGCAGATACTCACGGTCGCCATCGGCCGAAACAAGCGGTTCCGCATATGCGCGGGGTTTGTGCGTCAAGTCAGGCTGCCGGGGTGACCGGCCGGGGTGACATGGCGCGCCCCGGCCGGTGCAACGGCACCCGCACGGCCGTACGCTGTGCAGCCTGCCGCGTCCGTATATCGGAGCCGATTCCGTCGAGTTGCCTGCGTGTTAAGGAACGTCGGGAGCTTCGGGCGGGGTGGGCCCGTCCGGCGGGGGAGGCTGTTCGGGCGGGTGGGGCTGTTCGGGCGGGTGGGGCTGCTCGGGCAGCGTGGGCTCCTCGGGCAGGGCGGGCCCTTTGCGCAGCGGGGTCTGCTCCGGCGCGGTGTGCTCCTCCGGCGGGACCACCTGCTTCTCCTCCGCGAAGTGGCAGGCCGAGTCGTGCCTCGCCGGGCTGTCGGTGAGCCGGAAGACGGCCGGGACGGCGAGCAGCGGGACCTCCAGCGCACAGCGTTCCTGGGCCTTCCAGCAGCGGGTGCGGAAGCGGCAGCCGGAGGGGATGTTGGCCGGCGAGGGCACGTCGCCGGCGAGGATGATCCGCTCGCGGTGCTCGCGCGCCTCCGGGTCGGGGACGGGCACGGCGGAGAGCAGCGCCTGGGTGTAGGGGTGGGTGGGGTGGTCGTAGATCTCGGCGTCGGTGCCGATCTCCACGATCCGGCCGAGGTACATGACGCCGACCCGGTCGGAGATGTGCCGGACGATCGACAGGTCGTGCGCGATGAAGACGTACGACAGCCGGAACTCGTCCTGGAGCCGTTCGAGCAGGTTGACCACCTGGGCCTGCACGGAGACGTCGAGTGCGGAGACCGGTTCGTCGGCGACGATGATCTCGGGCTGGAGGGCGAGGCCGCGGGCGATGCCGATGCGCTGGCGCTGGCCGCCGGAGAACTGGTGCGGGTAGCGGTTGATGTACTCGGGGTTGAGGCCGACGACGTCGAGGAGGTCCTGCACCTTGCGCCGGCGGTCGCCCTTCGGCGCGACCTCGGGGTGGATCTCGTACGGCTCGCCGATGATGTCGCCGACGGTCATGCGCGGGTTGAGCGAGGTGTACGGGTCCTGGAACACCATCTGGATGTTGCGGCGCACGGCCCGCAGGGCCCGGGGCGACAGCTTGGTGATGTCGTCGCCCTTGTACGAGATGGTGCCGGAGGTCGGCCGTTCGAGGTTGACCAGCATCTTCGCGACGGTTGACTTGCCGCAGCCGGACTCGCCGACGATGCCGAGGGTCTCGCCCTGGCGGAGGTCGAAGTCGACGCCGTCGACCGCCTTGACCGCGCCGACCTGCTTCTTGAAGAGGACGCCCTGGGTCAGCGGATAGTGCTTGACCAGGTCGCGGACCTGGAGAATCGCCTCAGCCATGGAGGCACTCCTTCCAGTAGTGGCAGGCGCTGCTGCGCGGCACGGGCGATTCGGTGACCTCGTACAGCGGCGGCACGTCGGTGCGGCAGCGGTCCCGGGCGAGCGGGCAGCGCGGGTTGAAGGAGCAGCCGGACGGGATGGCGAGGAGGTTGGGCGGCAGGCCCTTGATGGCGTAGAGCTCCTGGCCCTTCTGGTCGAGGCGGGGGATGGAGTCGAGCAGGCCGCGGGTGTAGGGGTGGGCGGGGGCCTTGTAGATCTCGTGGACCGGCGCCTGTTCGACGATCTTCCCCGCGTACATGACGGCGATCTTGTCGGCGACGTCGGCGACCACGCCGAGGTCGTGGGTGATAAGGATGAGGCCCATGTTGAGCTCGCGCTGGAGCTCGGCGAGCAGGTCCATGACCTGGGCCTGGACGGTCACGTCGAGGGCGGTGGTGGGCTCGTCGGCGATGATCAGGTCGGGTTCGAGGGCGAGCGCCATGGCGATCATGATGCGCTGGCGCATGCCGCCGGAGAACTGGTGCGGGTACTGGCCGACGCGTTCCTTCGCGGCCGGGATGCGGACCCGGTCCATCAGCTCGACGGCCTGCGCGCGGGCGTCCTTCCTCGACATGCCCTTGTGGACCTCGAACATCTCGCCGAGCTGCTCGCCGACGCTGAGCACGGGGTTGAGGGAGGACAGCGCGTCCTGGAAGATCATCGCCATCCTGGCGCCGCGGATCTTCCGCCGTTCGTCCTCCTTGAGCGTCAGCAGGTCCTGGCCCTGGAAGCGGATCTCGCCGCCGGTGATCTTCCCGGGCGGCATGTCGAGGATGCCCATGACGGCCTGGGCGGTGACGGACTTGCCGGAACCGGACTCGCCGAGGACGGCCAGGGTCTCCCCCGCGTCGACGGAGTAGTTGACGCCGTTGACCGCCTTGGCCACGCCCTCGCGGGTGTGGAACTCCACGTGCAGGTCGCGCACTTCGAGCAGCATGGTCGGCTACCTCAGCTTGGGGTCGAGGGCGTCGCGCACCGCGTCGCCGAGCATGATGAAGGCGAGCACCGTGACGGCGAGCGCGCCGGCCGGCCAGAGCAGCATGTGGGGGGCGTTGCGGATGTACTGCGAGGCCGAGGAGATGTCGATGCCCCAGGACACGGTCGGCGGCTTCAGGCCGACGCCGAGGAACGACAGGGTCGCTTCCAGGGAGATGTACGTGCCGAGCGCGATGGTCGCGACGACGATCACCGGCGCGATCGCGTTGGGCGTGATGTGGCGCAGCAGCATCCGGGAGTTGGAGGCGCCGAGGGCCCGGGCGGCCTGCACGTAGTCGTTCTGTTTGGCGGTGATGACGGAGCCGCGGGCGATGCGGGAGATCTGCGGCCAGCCGAGCAGCACCATGAAGCCGACGACGGGCCAGACGGTGGAGCTGGTCACCACGGACAGCAGCACCAGGCCGCCGAGGACGACGGGGATGGCGAAGAAGATGTCGGTGATCCGGGAGAGGAAGCCGTCCCAGGCGCCGCCGAAGAAGCCGGCCAGGCCGCCGAGGGCGCTGCCGAGGAGCGCGACGCCGAGGGTGGCGCAGACGCCGACGGTGACGGAGGTGCGGGCGCCGTAGACCGTACGGGTGTAGACGTCGCAGCCCTGGCCGTTGAAGCCGAAGGGGTGGCCGGGCTGGGAGCCTTCCTGGGCCTTGGACAGGTCGCAGTCGAGCGGGTCTCCGGAGGCGATCAGGGACGGCCAGATGGAGATGACGACGAGGAAGAGGATGACGAGTGCGGAGAGGATGAAGACGGGGTTGCGGCGCAGGTCGCGCCAGGCGTCGGACCACAGGGAGCGGGGCTTCCTGTCGGGGCCGCCGTCGGGGCCGCCGTCGAGGTTCTTCTCCAGCGTCTCGCCCTCTTCCATGGCGAGGTCGGTCGGCCCGCCGGCGCCGGTCGCGGCGATGGCGGCACCTTCGTCGTGGTACGGGTCGAGCGGCTCAGGCATAGCGGATCCTCGGGTCGAGTACGGCGTACAGGAGGTCGACCAGCAGGTTGGCCAGCAGGAACACGAGGACGAGGATGGTCACGAAGCCCACCACGGTCTGGGTGTTCTGGCGCACGATGCCCTGGTACAGCTGATAGCCCACGCCGTGGATGTTGAAGATCCGTTCGGTGACGATGGCGCCGCCCATGAGCGCGCCGACGTCGGCGCCGATGAAGGTCACCACGGGGATGAGGCTGTTGCGCAGCAGGTGGCGGGTGATCACCCGGCGGCGCGGCAGGCCCTTGGCGACGGCGGTGCGGACGTAGTCGGCGCGCTTGTTCTCGGCGATCGAGGTGCGGGTGAGCCGGGTGACGTACGCGAGGGAGACGGAGGCGAGGACGAGACCGGGCACGATGAGCTCGTCGAACGGTGCCTCGGGCGAGACGGCCGGGTCGATCCAGCCCCACTTCACGCCGAGGAGGAGCTGGACCAGCAGGCCGATCACGAAGATCGGGACGGACAGGACGATCAGGGTCAGCAGCAGCACCGTGGTGTCGACGGGGTGGCCGCGCTTGAGGCCGGTGAGGACGCCGAGGGTGATGCCGAGGACGATCTCGAAGAAGATCGCGACGATGGTGAGCCGGATGGTGACCGGGAAGGCGTCTGCCATCAGCTCGGTGACGGGCTGTCCGTTGAAGGCGGTGCCGAAGTCGCCGGTGAACAGGTTGCCCATGTAGGTCAGGTATTGCTGCCAGACCGGCTTGTCGAGGCCGAACTCCTTCTTCAGCTGGGCGGCGGTCGCCGGGTCGCACTGGCGGTCGCCGCACAGGCCGGCGATGGGGTCGCCCATCACGTTCACCATCAGGAAGATCAACAGCGTGGCGCCGAAGAAGACCGGGATCATCTGCAGCAGCCGCCGGATCACATATCGACCCATGTCAGGCTCCGGGGGTTGAAGGAAGACCTACGGCCCGGCGCGGAGGTCCGCGGGCCGGGCCGTACGCCGCCGACCTGCTACGGCGTCACTTGACCTTGATCTGGTCGTAGACCGGGACGCTGAACGGGTTGAGCGTCACGTTCTCCACGCGGTCGGAGTAGCCGGCGCTGCCGTTCTGGTACCAGAGCGGGATGGCCCCCATGTCGTCGCGGAGGACCTCCTCGGCCTGCTGGAAGAGTCCGACGGCCTTCGTGGTGTCGGTCTCCGCGTTGGCCTGGTTCACGAGCTTGTCGAACTCCGGGTCGCTGTACTTGCCGTCGTTGGACGAGGCGTTCGTGTAGTACAGCGGCTGGAGGAAGTTCTGGATGAGCGGGTAGTCCATCTGCCAGCCGGCCCGGAAGGGTCCGTCGAGCTTCTGCGTGGTGACCTGGTTGCGGTAGTCGGCGAAGGTGCCGACCGGGTTGCCGACGCAGGCCTTGTTGTTGCCGAGGGCGCGGTTGATGGAGTTGCAGACGGCGTCCACCCACTCCTTGTGGGAGCCGGTGTCGGCGTTGTACGAGATCTTCAGGGTGCCGCCCGGGATGCCGCCGCCCTCGGCGACCAGCTTCTTGGCCTCGGTCGGGTTGTACTCGCAGGCGGTGCCGCAGAGTTCCTTGTAGCCGCCGTCGGCGCCGAGGACCGGGGAGGTCCAGTCCTTGGCGGGGGTGCGGGTCTTCTGGAAGATCGTCTCGGTGATCTGCTTGCGGTCGATGGCCATCGACAGGCCCGTGCGCAGCTTCTCCTGGCCGGGCTTGTTGAACTCCGGCTTGTAGAAGGGCCAGGCGAGGGTCTGGATGATGCCGGCCGGGGTGTTGATGTAGCGGTCGCCGAGGTCGGCGGAGACGTTCTTGAGCTGCGAGGCGGGCACGTCGTCGACGAGGTCGAGGTTGCCGGCCACGAGGTCGGTGTAGGCGGTGTTGTTGTCCGTGTAGACCTTGAGGGTGATGCCGCCGTTCTGCGCCTTGTCGGTGCCCGGGTAGCCGTCCCACTTCTTGAGGACCATCTGGGAGCCCTTGGAGTAGGAGTCCACGGTGTACGGGCCGTTGCCGATCGGCTTGGACAGCCAGCCGGCGCGGTCGGAGTAGAAGGCCTGCGGCAGCGGGGAGAAGGCCGCGTAGCCGAGGGTGTCGGGGAAGGTGGAGAACTTCTGCGTCAGCTTGACGGTGAAGGTCCGCTCGCCGGTGACCTTGAGCCCGGACATGGTCGCCGCGCTGGGCGCGCCCTTGTCGGGGTGGACCTTGTCGTAGCCCTCGATGTAGCCGAAGAAGTAGGCGTTCTTCTGGTTGTTCTTCAGGTGGGCGCCGTAGTTCCAGGCGTCGACGAAGGACTTGGCGGTGACCTTCTCGCCGTTGGAGAAGGTCCAGCCGTCCTTGACCGTGATGGTGAAGTTCGTCGAGTCCGTGGTGTCGATCTTCTCGGCGAGCATGTCCTTGGCCTCGCCGGTCTTCGGGTCGTACTGCTTGAGCCCGCGGAAGATCATCGAGAGGACCTTGCCGCCCTGCACCTCGTTGGTGTTCGCCGGCTCCAGCGGATTCTGCGGGTCGCCCCACGAGGAGGTCACGACGCCGTCCGCGCCCCCGCCGCCACTGTCGTCGCCACCACCGCAGGCGGTCGCCGCGAGGGCGACTGCGGTGGCCAGTGCGGCCCACTTGGCGTGCGTGGCTCCGCGCATGAAGTGCCTCCCGATGTCCTCTGTGTGACTTAGGCCCCAATATCACCCGATACGGAGGGGAGTGCACTTTTACGGCGTCCGGATGAACGGACGGGGACGCACGAAGGCCCCGGCTCCCCCCTGGGGTGCCGGGGACACACGAAGGCCCCGGCTCCCCCCCTGGGGTGCCGGGGCCTTCAGGTCACGTCACGCGGCTCAGCTCGCGTGCACGACGTCCTTCTCCTCCGCGAAGTGGCACGCGGACTCGTGCGCGGCGGGCGTGTCCTGCCCGCGGAAGCGCTCCGGGATCGCGAGCACCGGGACCTCAGTGGCGCACTTGTCCTGCGCCTTCCAGCAGCGGGTGCGGAAGCGGCAGCCCGACGGCGGGTTGGCCGGCGAGGGCACGTCACCGGTGAGGATGATCCGCTCGCGGTTGGCGCGGGCCTCCGGGTCCGGCACCGGCACCGCGGAGAGCAGCGCCTGCGTGTACGGGTGGGTCGGGTGGTCGTAGATCTGGGTGTCCGTACCGATCTCGGCCATCTTGCCCAGGTACATCACGCCGACGCGGTCCGAGATGTGCCGGACGATCGACAGGTCGTGCGCGATGAAGATGTAGGAGAGGTTGAACTCCTCCTGCAGCTTCTCCATCAGGTTGATGACCTGCGCCTGGACGGAGACGTCCAGGGCGGAGACCGGCTCGTCGCAGATGATGATCTCCGGGTTGAGCGCGAGGCCGCGGGCGATGCCGATGCGCTGGCGCTGACCGCCGGAGAACTGGTGCGGGTAGCGGTTGATGTACTCGGGGTTGAGACCGACGACGTCGAGCAGCTCCTGCACCTTGCGGCGCCGGTCGCCCTTCGGGGCCACCTCGGGGTGGATGTCGAAGGGCTCGCCGATGATGTCGCCGACCGTCATGCGCGGGTTGAGCGAGGTGTACGGGTCCTGGAACACCATCTGGATGTTCCGGCGCACGGCCTTCAGGGCGCGGCCGGACAGCTTGGTGATGTCCTGACCCTTGTAGAAGACCTCGCCCGCGGTGGCGCGCTCCAGGTTCATCAGGAGCTTGGCGACCGTGGACTTGCCACAGCCGGACTCGCCCACGATGCCGAGGGTCTCGCCCTGGAAGAGGTCGAAGGAGACCCCGTCCACGGCCTTGACCGCGCCGACCTGCTTCTTGAAGAGGATGCCCTGCGTCAGCGGGAAGTGCTTCTGCAGGTTGCGCACCTGGAGGATCGGCTCGCCGCGCTGGATCGGCGCCTCGATGGCGGCTACGGCCTCCGCCTCGGACACGGCCCCGGCCTCATCGTTCTTGCTGAGCTCAGCCATGGATCGTCTCCTTCCAGAAGTGGCAGGCGCTCTTGCGGCCCGGCAGCTCGGCGCCGTCCTGCTCGGTGACCGGCACCAGGGCCGGAACCTCGGTGTGGCACAGGTCGGTGGCCTTGGGGCAGCGCGGGTTGAAGGCACAGCCCGTCGGGATCCGCAGCAGGTTGGGCGGCAGACCCTTGATCGCGTAGAGCTCCTGGCCCTTCTGGTCCAGGCGCGGGATCGAGTCCAGCAGACCCCGGGTGTACGGGTGGGCCGGGCGCGCGTACAGCTCGTGCACCGGCGCCTGCTCGACGATCCGGCCGGCGTACATGACCGCGATCTTGTCCGCGACGTCGGCGACCACGCCGAGGTCGTGGGTGATCAGGATCAGGCCCATGTTGTATTCCTGCTGGAGCTCCGCGAGGAGGTCCATGACCTGGGCCTGGACGGTCACGTCGAGCGCCGTGGTGGGCTCGTCCGCGATGATCAGGTCCGGCTCCAGGGCCAGCGCCATGGCGATCATGATGCGCTGGCGCATGCCGCCGGAGAACTGGTGCGGGTAGTCGCTGACCCGGGCCTTGGCGGCCGGGATCTTGACCTTGTCCATCAGCTCGACGGCCTTGGCCGTCGCTTCCTTCTTGGACAGGCCCTGGTGGACCCGGAACATCTCGCCGAGCTGGTAGCCGACGGAGAGGACCGGGTTCAGGGAGGACAGCGCGTCCTGGAAGATCATCGCGATCTTGCGGCCGCGGATCCTCCGGCGCTCCTCGTTGGACATCTTCAGCATGTCCTGGCCGCGGAACAGGATCTCGCCCTGCGGGATCTTGCCGGGAGGCATGTCGAGGATGCCCATGATGGCCTGCGCGGTCACGGACTTGCCGGAACCGGACTCGCCGAGCACGGCCAGCGTCTCACCGGCGTTCACCGAGTAGTTGACGCCGTTGACGGCCTTGGCCACACCGTCGCGGGTGTGGAACTCGACGTGCAGGTCGCGGACTTCGAGCAGCGGCCCGTTGTAGTCGTCGCCGTCGCGCGGCGCGGGGACGGTCGCGGTCTTGTCGATAGTGCTCACGTGTACGCCCTCCTCAGCGCAGCTTGGGGTCGAGGGCGTTACGGACGGCTTCGCCGAGCATGATGAACGCCAGGACGGTGATGCTCACCATGATCGACGGGTACAGCAGGATGTGCTGCGACGTACGGATCGCCTGAACACCGGCGGAGATGTCGACACCCCACGAGACGGTCGGGGACGCGAGGCCCAGACCGAGGTACGACAGGGTGGCCTCGGCCGAGATGTAGCCGCCGAGCGCGATGGTGGCGACGACGATCACCGGGGCCATGGCGTTCGGCAGGATGTGCCGGAACAGGATCCGGGTCGTGCCGGCGCCCAGCGCCTTCGCGGCGTGCACGTAGTCGGCCTGCTTCACCGTGATCACCGCACCGCGCATGACGCGGGTGATCTGCGTCCAGCCGAGGAAGGCCAGGGCGAAGACGACGACCCAGATGGTGCGGTCGGTGAAGGACTGCAGGACGACCATGGCGCCGAGCAGGAACGGGATGCCGAAGAAGATGTCGGTGACCCGGGACAGCACCGCGTCGATCAGGCCGCCGAAGTAGCCGGCGATCATGCCCATGATGCCGCCGACGATGGTGACGATCAGGGTGACGGCGATGCCGACGATGATCGAGGCACGGGTGCCGTGGATCAGTCGGGCGTAGACGGAGCGGCCCTGGATGTCGTATCCCAGCCAGCCCTCGGAACCGATGTTGCCCAGCTCGGGCTTGCCCACGTAGTGCTTCACGAGGTCACCGGCGGTCGGCGACGCGCTGGTGAACAGGCCCGGGAACGCGGCGATCAGCAGCAGGAAGAAGATCAGCACCGACGACACGATGAAGTACGGGTTGCGGCGCAGGTCGCGCCAGGCGTCGCCCCACAGGGAGCGGGCCTTCTCCTGCTTCGGCGCCCCGGCGTCCGCGACGACGGAGGGGGTGTCGACGGCTTCGTCTGCCACGGTGGCGGTCTTGGTCACGTCAGGCATAACGGATCCTCGGGTCCAGGACCGCGTACAGCAGGTCGATGAGCAGGCTGGTGACGAGGTAGACGATCACCAGGATGGTGACGAGTCCGACGAGGGTGCTGCCCTCACGACGGGAGATGGACTCGTAGATGAGGCCACCGACACCCTTGATGTTGAAGATGCCCTCGGTGACGACCGCACCGCCCATGAGCGAGCCGATGTCGGTGCCGAGGAACGTCACGACCGGGATCATCGAGTTGCGCATCAGGTGGACGCCGATGACCCGGCTCTTCGGCAGGCCCTTGGCGACCGCGGTGCGCATGTAGTCGGCGCGCAGGTTCTCGGCCATCGAGGTACGGGTCAGCCGGGCCACGTACGCGAGGGAGAGGCCGCCGAGCACGATCGCCGGGGCGATCAGCTCCGAGAACAGCTGGTCGTTGCTGACGTTCGGCTCGATCCAGCCCAGCTGGAAGGCGAACACCATCTTGATGATGAAGCCGAGGACGAAGACCGGCACCGAGATGATCAGCAGCGTGAAGATCAGGATGGCGTTGTCGGCCAGGCGACCGGCCTTCAGGCCGGCGATGATGCCGAGCGTGACGCCGAAGACCAACTCGAAGGCGAAGGCCAGTGCGGCCAGTTGGAGCGTCACCGGGAAGGCGTCACCCAGCACTTCGGTGACCGGGCGCCCGTTGCGGATCTGGGTGCCGAAGTCGAAGTGAAGAATGATGCCGGACATGTAGTCCCAGTACTGCTTGAGAATCGGCTGGTCGAGTCCGAGCTCATGCTTGATCTTCGCGAGGGTCGCGGGGTCCACGCCCTTGTCGCCGAACAGACCCGCCACGGGGTCGCCGGGCAGGCTGTAGACCATCAGGAAGATCAGCAGGGTTGTCCCGAAGAAAACCGGGATCATCTGGAGCAGTCGTCGTGCGACATAACGCCCCATCATGCCTCCGTTGAGATGTCACAGCGGCAGCCGGACGGGCCCTTCCTCGACGCCGTACCCGGATTCAGGCACGGTCACGTCGCGGAAGGGCCCCCCAGCCACTGCGTAAGGCGCCGGATGGAGCCGGCCGGCGGACGGCCGGCTCCCCTCACGGCATGCGGACTACGCTTGTGGGTTTACTTGTGGACCTCGACGCCGGTCAGGATCGGGTCACCGTCCTGGCCGAACTGCACGCCGGTCACCTTCTCGGAGTAGCCCGCGTTGACCTTGTAGTACCACATCGGGATCGACGGCATGTAGTTGACCAGGTCCTTCTCGATGGCCTGGTACGCCTTGACCGACTCGTCGAGCGTCTTGGCCGAGTCGGCGGCCGCGATCTTCGCGTCCAGCTCCTTGTTGGAGAAGCCACCCTGGTTGCCGCCCGCACCGGTGCGGAACAGGTCGGAGATGAAGTTGGCGTTCACCGGGTAGTCGAGCACCCAGCCGGAGCGGTAGAACGACTTGACCTGCTTGTTCTTACGAGCGGTCAGGTCGGCCTGGAAGTCCGGCTTGCCGTCGCCCACGCACTGGACGCTGGTCGCCTGCTGGATGGAGTTGCAGACGGCCTCCACCCACTCCTTGTGACCGGAGTCGGCGTTGTACTGGATGAAGATCTTGTTGCCCGGGACGCCGCCGCCGGCCTTGATGAGCTCCTTGGCCTTGGCCGGGTCGAACTTGGTGACGTCGCCCGCCGCGTTCTCCTGGAAGCCCAGGACGCCCTTGGCCACCCAGCCCGTCGCGGGCTCACGGGTGCCGTTCAGCACCGTCTTGGTGATGGTGGCGCGGTCGATCGCCATCGACAGACCCTGGATGACCTTCGGGTCGACCGGCTTCGGCTTCGACCACTGGTCGGCGTAGTACGCGACGGCGATGGTCTGGATCGCGGAGTACGGCTGGTCCACGGCGCGGTCGCCGAGGTCCTGGCGGTAGACCGGCAGGTCCTTCGGGCCGACCTGGCGGATGACGTCCAGGTTGCCGGACTTCAGGTCCTCGTACGCGGCCTCGACGGTGGTGTAGTTCTTGAAGAGCACACCGCCGTTCTTCGCCTTGTTCGGGCCCTTGTAGCCGTCGTAGCGGACGATCTCGATCTGCTTCTTGTGGTCCCAGCTCTTGAACTTGTAGGGACCGTTGCCGACCGGCGCCTGGCCCGCGGCCTTCGGGTCCTTGAAGAAGGACTCCGGCAGCGGCGCGAAGACGATGTAGGCCAGCTTGTGGGCGAAGTACGGAACGGCCGTCTTCAGCTCGATGGTGAGCGTGTTGTCGTCAACGACCTTGAGGCCCTCGAGCTTGTCGGCGGTCGCCTTGGCGCCCTCCTCCTCGGGGTGGACCTTCTCGAAGCCCTTGATGTCCGCGAACCAGGACGCGAGGCCCTGGGCGTTCGCGATGTTGGCGTTCCAGTTCCACGCGTCCACGTAGGACTTGGCGGTGACCGGGGTGCCGTCGTGGAAGGTCCAGCCCGGCTTGATCTTGACGGTCCACGTCTTCGAGTCCGTGGTGGTGACCGACTCGGCGTTGATCATCTCGAGCGAACCGTCGGCCTTGTAGTCGACCAGGGTCGAGAACAGGCCGGCCATGACGGAGGCGCCGTTGGACTCCATCGTGTCACCGGTGAGCAGCGGCTTCTCCGGCTCACCGAGGTCCATCGAGAAGATGCCGTTGGGGTCGACAGCGCCCGCGGCACCGTTACCCCCGTCGCTCTTGCCCCCGCCACAGGCGGTCGCTGCCAGGGCGACGACGATCGCGCCCGCTACCCACTTGGCGCTCTTGGCACCGCGCATGGGAGTTCCTCCTCATGAGTCCACTTGTCACTACAAGAGGGGCACTTCGAGTGCTGCCGACACCCCTGACGGCGTTTCACCCATGTACCCCGAGTGTGCTCGTGAGTCGGCACTCCCCACAGTGCGTGACCCATTGACCCGAGCTCAATGGAGCCAACTATTAAGTACGTCCGGGCTGTAAACCACACTTAAGTGGTCTCGGTTTGACAACATCAGCAGGGGCCGTAAGACCGAAATCCGGACAAAGCGAGCACAGACAGACACCGACGAAACGGACCGTTAACACACGTTCCGGAGAGCGACGACCGATATCCGGACGTCGCTCCTCCGAAATCAGGTTGACGAAAAGTTGACGATCCAGCGAAGAAGGGTCCGGCCCCTCGCACGTCGTACGAGGGGCCGGACCCGGAGTGTGATGTTCCGCTCAGCCGGCCCCGGAAGGGGCCGACGGCGGGCGGCGTCAGCCGCTGTCGACGCGTCTGCTGTCGGTGCGTCAGCCGTTCTTGGCGCGGGAGGCGGCGCGGGCGCGCTCGCGCTGGTCGAGGTTGACCTTGCGGATGCGGACGGCCTCCGGGGTCACCTCGACGCACTCGTCGTCGCGGCAGAACTCCAGGGACTGCTCCAGGGAGAGCTTGCGCGGCGGGACGATCGCCTCGAACGAGTCGGCCGACGAGGACCGCATGTTCGTCAGCTTCTTCTCCTTGGTGATGTTCACGTCCATGTCGTCGGAGCGCGAGTTCTCGCCGACGATCATGCCCTCGTAGACCTCGGTGCCCGGGTCCACGAAGAGGACGCCGCGCTCCTGGAGGTTGGTCATCGCGAACGC
Organism: Streptomyces sp. NPDC127092; assembly: GCF_042722475.1. Classification (NCBI taxonomy): domain Bacteria; kingdom Bacillati; phylum Actinomycetota; class Actinomycetes; order Kitasatosporales; family Streptomycetaceae; genus Streptomyces; species Streptomyces sp. NPDC127092. The sequence goes on along the minus strand of NZ_JBHXFE010000018.1, from coordinate 129,205 downwards.
GGTGACCGCACCGGCGCGGTCGGCGACCAGGGAGCCGTTGTTACGGGTCTGGAGCGGGCCGAACCACGGCTCGTGTCCCTCGTGGATGGAGTGGGCGATGCCCGTGCCGCGGGTCTGGGTCAGGAACTCCGTACGGAAGCCGATGAGGCCGCGGGACGGGACGACGAACTCCATGCGGACCCAGCCGGAGCCGTGGTTCGACATGTTGTCCATGCGGCCCTTGCGGACGCCCATGAGCTGGGTGACGGCGCCCATGTGCTCCTCGGGCACGTCGATCGTCATGCGCTCGACCGGCTCGTGAACCTTGCCGTCGACCTCCTTGGTGACGACCTGCGGCTTGCCGATGGTGAGCTCGAAGCCCTCACGGCGCATCTGCTCGACCAGGATGGCCAGCGCCAGCTCGCCGCGGCCCTGCACCTCCCAGGCGTCCGGGCGCTCGGTGTCGAGGACGCGCAGCGAGACGTTACCGATCAGCTCGCGGTCCAGGCGGTCCTTCACCTGACGGGCGGTGACCTTGCGGTCCTTGACCGCGGCCTTGGCGTCCGCGCCCTTGCCGGTGCCGCCGCGGCCGACCAGCGGGGAGGTGTTGGTGCCGATGACCATGGAGATGGCCGGCTCGTCGACCGTGATGAGCGGGAGGGCGACCGGGTTCTCGGGGTCGGCCAGGGTCTCGCCGATCATGATGTCGGGGATGCCGGCGACGGCGCAGATGTCACCGGGGCCCGCCACCTCGGCCGGCTTGCGGGTGAGCGCCTCGGTCATCATCAGCTCGGTGATGCGGACGTTCTGGATCGAGCCGTCGCGCTTGATCCAGGCCACGGTCTGGCCCTTGCGCAGCTCGCCCTGCTCGACGCGGAGCAGCGCGATGCGGCCGAGGAAGTTGTCGGCGTCGAGGTTGGTGACGTGGGCCTGGAGCGGCGCGTCCTCCTCGTAGGCCGGGGCGGGGACGTGCTCCAGGATCGTGGAGAAGAACGGCTCCAGGTTGGTGGAGTCCGCCGGGACGGTGCCGTCCTCCGGCTTGGTCAGCGAGGCGATGCCGTCACGGCCGCAGGCGTAGACGATCGGGAACTCGATCTGGTCCTCGTCGGCGTCCAGGTCGAGGAAGAGGTCGTAGGTCTCGTTGACGACCTCGTCGATCCGGGAGTCCGGGCGGTCCGTCTTGTTGATGCAGAGGATGACGGGCTTGCGCTGCTGGAGGGCCTTGCGGAGCACGAATCGGGTCTGCGGAAGCGGACCCTCGGAGGCGTCGACGAGCAGGACGACCGCGTCCACCATCGACAGACCGCGCTCGACCTCGCCACCGAAGTCGGCGTGGCCGGGGGTGTCGATGATGTTGATCGTGATCGGGGCCCCGCCGTCCTTGGGGTGGTACTTCACCGCCGTGTTCTTGGCGAGGATCGTGATGCCCTTCTCACGCTCCAGGTCGTTCGAGTCCATGACTCGGTCGTCGACCTGCTGGTGGGCGGCGAAGGCACCGGCCTGCTTGAGCATGGCGTCGACGATGGTCGTCTTGCCGTGGTCGACGTGGGCGACGATGGCGACGTTACGGATGTCGTGGCGCGTGGGCATGGGTGGCTTGCGCTTCTCTCGGATCGTGGGAATCGGCGTCAGTTCCTCTTACGCCCGCCGGGCGGACGCGCCACGGCTATGTCCTATGGTACGGGGCTGCCGTGCAAGGGGCTTCCCCGGAGGGATCCGAGAGGGTCTACTGGGAGATTTCAGGGTGTGGGGAAGATCATGCGACCGGGTCAAAGGGCCGTCGCGATCCTGCCCGCCGGGATCACCGGCGGGCAAGGAAATTGAGCTGCTTCTGAGCTTGTGACTTGGAGTTTCGGCCGCTTTCGGGTAATGGGGCGGTTTGCGCGCGGCCCGTGCGGCCACGGAGCCCCGGATTCCGCCGCGCGCGGGCTGCCGTCCGCCGCGCGCGGCCTGCCGGAGGACGCCTAGTGCCTGTTGCGCTCGGCGCCCTGCGCGGTCTCCGGCTTCTTGAAGCCGATGTCCTGGTAGCGCGGGGCCGCGAAGCCCCAGGCTCCGGCGTTCACCACCTCGGGCTTGGCCGCCACCAGCTGCGGGCGCTGGTAGAGCGGGATGGAACCGGCCGCGGCCCAGATCCGGGCGTCGGCCTGGCGGACCAGGTCGCGGGCCTCCTCCTCGTCGAGGGTGCTCGCCGCCTGGTCGAAGAGCTGGTCGATGCGGTCGGTGCCGACCCGGGCGTAGTTCTGCTCGACGAGCAGCGAGCCGTCGGAGGCCGGCTCCGGCTTGGCGTAGATCGGCCGGGCGTCGGTCGCCGGGAAGGCGGTGGCGGGCCAGGAGTAGAGGGCCAGGTCGTACTCGCCGGAGGCGATGTGGTCCTTGAAGAAGCTCTCGTCGGAGACCTTCGTCACCTCGGTGCGGATGCCGACCGCGTCGAGCATCCGGACGATCCGGTCGCCGACCGCCCGCAGCGACTCCGAGCCCGGCCCCGAGGGCAGCACGAAGCGGAGGCTGAGCGCCTTGCCGTCCTTGCCGAGCGCCTGCGCGGCCGCGTCCGCCACGGCCGGGGCGGCGGTGCCGCGCGGCGCGTAGGCGCCGGCCACCGGCCTGGCCGGGTGGGCCTGGAGCCGGGACTGCGCCTGGGTGGCGGCGCCGGAGCCGGTGTCGAGGGCCTCGGCCTGGCTGAGCAGAGCGGCGCTCTGGAAGGCGGCGACGGGGGCCGGGGCGAGGATGTTGGTGCCGTTCTCCGGGCCGCCGGCGCCGATGAGCGGGCTGATCCTGCGGTCACCGGGCTTGTCGTCGCCGACGATGTACATGCCCTCGTCGGAGGCGGCGTCCGCCTCCTTCTTCCGCGCCTTCTCGTCGGCCGCCTTCTTCTCCGCGGCCTTCTCCTCGGCCGACTTCTCCTCGGCGGAGGCGGCCGCGTCCTCGTCCTTCTTCGCCGCGTCCTTCTTCGCGGACTCCGCGGCCTTCTCGGCTGCCTTCTTCTCCGCCTCGCTGCCCGCCTTCGTCCCCGCCGGGGGCTTCTTCAGCGCGCCGCCCGGCACCCAGCCCGCGTCGGCGAGCAGTGCCCGCGCCTCCTTGGTGTCCTGGTCGCCGAGCGCGTCGCTGCTGTCGGCGTACGCGGCCTGCCCGGCGAGCGCGAGGTGGCTGCCCGGCGGCCTGGCCGGCAGGCCGAGCGGCTTGAGCACGGTCTCGGCCAGCTCCTGGCGGTCGATGGCGCGGGCCACGGCCCGGCGCACCCGCTCGTCGGCGAGCGGTCCCGACTCGCCGTTGAGGGAGAGCTGGGTGTAGGCGGGCTCCAGGGACTTGCGGACGACGAACCTCGCCAGGCCCTTCTGCTCGGCGGCGTACGCGGCGACGGCCTTCTGGTTCTTCTCGCGGGCCGCCCGCACCTCCTCGGCCTTCTCCTCATCGGAGCCGTACGCGAGCGCCCAGGACCTGAGGGCCGCGGCGGGAGTGATCCCGGCGCCGGGCCCGTGGGCCACCGCGCCCTGCGATCCGCTCCTGGCGGCCTGGGCCTCCCGTACCGCGAGGGCGATCCGCTCGGCGGTGGCCCGGTCGATCTCGGCGAGGTCGAGCTTGCCCGCGGCGAGCGCCGTGGCCCGGTCGGCGCGCGCGACGGCGGTGAGGACGAGGCGGTCGAGCTTGGCGCTCTGGCCCCACCAGCGGGGGTTGCGGGCGAGGGTGACGTTGCCGCCCTTCCGGTCGATCGCCTTGAGAAGGAACGGTCCTGCTGTGGTCTTGAGCGTGGTGCGCGCGCCGTCGTTGAAGGTGTTCGGGGAGCCCATCACCTCCTTCGGGTAGAGCGGGGTGAAGAGCGCGCGCCAGTCGGCGTACGGCTTGGCGAAGGTGACCCGCACCTCCAGGTCGTTCTTGCCGCGCTCGATCTTCTCGATCCGCTCGTAGCCGGCGTTGCGCGCGGTCCAGTACGCGGTGTCGCGGCCGCTGAGCGCGCGCCACTGGGCGACGAAGTCCGGTGCGCCGATCTCCCGGCCGTTGCTCCACACCGCCTGCTGGTTGAGCTTGTAGAGGACGACCTGCCGGGGCTCGGTCTCGACGACCTGCGCGGACTCCAGGAAGTCCGGGTTGAGCCGGGGCCGGCCGCGCTCGTCGAGGGTGTGCAGGGCGGGGAGCACGGCCCCGGCGACCCGGGCGGTGGCGCCGTCGGCGTCCGCCTGGAAGGCGTTGAGCGTGGTGGGGAGCGCGTCGACGGCCCAGCGCAGGGTCCCGCCGTCGGCGACCCGGTCGCGTGCGGCCGGCGCGTTGTCCTGGGCGGCGGTGGGCGGCTCGTCGCCGCTGTCGCCGGAGCTGCATCCGGCGAGCACGGCGAGGGCGAGGACCGCGCTGCCGAGGGGGGCGACGGAGCGGAGCGTGCGGGAGCGGGGGCTCCTGGAGCATGTCCTCCCGCGAGGGGCGCCGACCTGGGCCATGACTTGTACCCCTTCGTCCAGTTTCATGCCATTTGGAGATGATCACACCGATTGCTCATACACTGAAAAGGACGGAGCGGATCCGGTGACGGCGACACGGCGGCACGGCCGGCAAACCCCACTCGTGCGGCCCAATCGCCCGGACGCCGGGGCGCTCCGGACGAGTGGAATCCCGTGCACACGGCTTCACAAGCGGGATGTGACGCGCGACACTCGCGTGTACCCGCGCTCGCGGAAGTGAGGGCAACCATGTCCGTTCAGGACGATCTGGCGGCCGTCAGGCGCCGTCTGCAGGACCTGGAACACACGGTCGAAGAACTGGAACGCCGCGTCGGGGCGGAGCGGAGCACACCCGGGATGCCGACCAAGGGGCGCGCCGAGAACATGGTGACGATCCCCGACACCCCGTACGACTCCCAGAAGTGGACGGACATCGACGACGAGGGCCTGGGAGCACGCGACCGCCACGCGCCGTAGAGCCGAGGAGGCCCTGTTGGCCACAGGTACCGAACCCCCTTCAGCGGCGACGGGGGTGCGCTCTCCGGGGCGCGCCTCCCTCGCCGCCCGCCATCTGCGCACCGACCGCTGGTGGCTGGCGCCCGCCGGCACCGCGGCCGGACTGCTCGCCTTCGTCGCGTACTCGACCTGGCGGGCCTTCGCCAACGCCGACTACTACGCCGCGCCCTACGTCTCGCCGTTCTACTCGCCGTGCCTCGCGGAGAACTGCGTGCCGATGCGCGGCGGCCCCAACTGGGAGATCTTCGGCAGCTGGTGGACCCTCTCCCCCGCCCTGCTGATCCTGGTCTTCCCGCTCGGCTTCCGGCTGACCTGCTACTACTACCGCAAGGCCTACTACCGCGGCTTCTGGGCCTCTCCGCCGGCCTGCGCGGTGGCCGAACCCCACCGGGCGTACAGCGGCGAGACGCGCTTCCCCCTGATCCTGCAGAACATCCACCGGTACTTCTTCTACCTGGCCCTGCCGGTCGCCGGCGTCCTCACCTACGACACGGTGCTGGCCTTCCGGGACGAGCACTACGTGTGGGGCCACGCCGGCCTCGGAACGCTGGTCTTCCTCGTCAACATCGTCCTCATCTGGGCGTACACGCTGTCCTGCCACTCCTGCCGGCACGTCGTCGGCGGCCGGCTGCGGCACTTCTCGAAACACCCGGTGCGCTACCGGCTGTGGACCTGGGCGGGCCGGCTGAACCGCCGTCACATGCTCCTCGCCTGGTCCTCGCTGATCAGCGTCGCCGTGTGCGACCTGTACGTGTACCTCCTCGCCACCGGCGCCTTCGACGACCCGAGGTTCTTCTGAGATGACTCCTGTGACTCCGGTGAGTCCTGTGGAACGACAGCAGTGGGACGTGATCGTGGTCGGCGCCGGTGGCGCCGGGCTGCGCGCCGCGATCGAGGCACGGCAGCGCGGCGCCCGTACCGCCGTCATCTGCAAGTCCCTCTTCGGCAAGGCGCACACGGTGATGGCCGAGGGCGGCATCGCCGCCTCCATGGCCAACGCCAACCCGCACGACACCTGGCAGATCCACTTCCGCGACACCATGCGCGGCGGGAAGTTCCTCAACCAGTGGCGGATGGCCGAGCTGCACGCCCAGGAGGCCCCCGAGCGGGTGTGGGAACTGGAGACCTGGGGCGCGCTGTTCGACCGCACGCCCGACGGAAGGATCTCCCAGCGCAACTTCGGCGGCCACGAGTACCCGCGGCTCGCGCACGTCGGCGACCGCACCGGCCTGGAGCTGATCCGTACGCTCCAGCAGAAGATCGTCTCCCTCCAGCAGGAGGACTTCCGTGCGACCGGCGACTACGAGGGCGGCCTCAAGGTCTTCCAGGAGTGCACGGTCACCCGCGTCCTCAAGGACGCGTTCGGCCGGGTCGCCGGCGTCTTCTGCTACGAGCGGGAGTCCGGGCGCTTCTTCGCGCTCCAGGCGCCCGCGGTCGTCCTCGCGACCGGCGGCATCGGCAAGTCCTTCAAGGTGACGTCCAACTCCTGGGAGTACACGGGCGACGGGCACGCCCTCGCGCTGCTCGCCGGGGCGCCGCTGGTGAACATGGAGTTCGTGCAGTTCCATCCGACCGGGATGGTCTGGCCGCCGTCGGTGAAGGGCATCCTCGTCACCGAGTCGGTGCGCGGCGACGGCGGCGTGCTGCGCAACTCCGAGGGCCGGCGCTTCATGTTCGACTACGTCCCCGAGGTCTTCAAGGAGAAGTACGCGCAGTCGGAGGAGGAGGGCGACCGCTGGTACGAGGACCCGGACAACAACCGCAGGCCGCCGGAGCTGCTGCCCCGCGACGAGGTGGCCCGGGCCATCAACGCCGAGGTCAAGGCGGGCCGCGGCTCCCCGCACGGCGGGGTCTTCCTCGACGTGTCGACCCGGATGCCGGCGGACGTCATCCGGCGCCGGCTGCCGTCGATGTACCACCAGTTCAAGGAACTCGCCGACGTCGACATCACGGCCGAGCCGATGGAGGTCGGCCCGACCTGCCACTACGTGATGGGCGGCGTCGCCGTCGACTCGGAGACCGCGGCCACGGCCGGCGTGCCGGGGCTGTTCGCGGCCGGTGAGGTCGCGGGCGGCATGCACGGCTCCAACCGGCTCGGCGGCAACTCCCTCTCCGACCTGCTGGTGTTCGGGCGCCGGGCCGGGCTGCACGCCGCCGAGTACGCGGCCGGGGCCGCCGTCGACGAGGTCGGCGAGGAGGCGGTCGCCGCGGCCCGGGCGGAGGCGCTGGCCCCGTTCGACGGCGAGTCGTTCGGCGACGCCGCCGAGAACCCGTACACGCTCCACCAGGAACTCCAGCAGACCATGAACGACCTCGTCGGGATCATCCGGCGGGAGGGCGAGATGGCCGAGGCCCTGGAGCGGATCGCGAAGCTGCGCGAGCGGGCGCAACGGGTCTCCGTCGAGGGCCACCGGCAGTTCAACCCCGGCTGGCACCTCGCCCTCGACCTGCGCAACATGCTGCTCGTGAGCGAGTGCGTGGCCCGGGCGGCCCTGGAGCGCACCGAGTCGCGCGGCGGCCACACCCGCGAGGACTGCCCGTCGATGGACCGGGCCTGGCGCCCGGTGAACCTGCTGTGCCGGGCGGTCGCCGACGGCGGGATCGAGCTGGAGCGGGTGCGCACCGAACCGATCAGGGCGGACCTGCTCGCCCTGTTCGAGAAGGAGGAACTGGCGAAGTACCTGGCCGAGGAGGAGCTCGAGTCATGAGGCGGGACACATGAGCACGTACGACGCGAGGTTCCGGATCTGGCGGGGCGACGCCGGCGGCGGCGGACTCACCGACTACACGGTCGAGGTGCACGACGGCGAGGTGGTGCTCGACATCGTCCACCGCCTCCAGGCCACCCAGGCGCCCGACCTGGCCGTCCGCTGGAACTGCAAGGCCGGCAAGTGCGGTTCCTGCTCGGCCGAGATCAACGGGCGGCCGCGGCTGCTGTGCATGACCCGGATGTCGGTCTTCGCGCGGGACGAGACCGTCACGATCACCCCGATGCGGGCCTTCCCGGTCGTCCGCGACCTGGTCACGGACGTCTCCTTCAACTACGCGAAGGCTCGGGAGATCCCGGCCTTCGTGCCGCCCGCCGGGCTCGCGCCCGGCGAGTACCGGATGCGGCAGGAGGACGTCGACCGCTCGCAGGAGTTCCGCAAGTGCATCGAGTGCTTCCTGTGCCAGAACACCTGTCACGTGGTCCGCGACCACGAGGAGAACAAGGACGTCTTCGCCGGCCCGCGCTTCCTCATGCGGATCGCCGAACTCGACATGCACCCGCTCGACGCGGCCGAGGACACCGGCCTGGACCGCCGCCGCACCGCCCAGGACGAACACGGCCTCGGCTACTGCAACATCACCAAGTGCTGCACCGAGGTGTGCCCCGAGGACATCAAGATCACGGACAACGCCCTGATCCCGATGAAGGAGCGGGTCGTGGACCGCAAGTACGACCCGCTGGTGTGGCTGGGCGACAAGATCCGGCGCCGGAGCGGCGGCTGAGCCCGGGCCGGTGCGGCGGCTGACCGGAGCGGCGGCTGAGCCCGGACCGGTGCGGCGGCTGACCGGAGCGGCGGCCGGTCCCGGACCGGTGCGGCCCGGTCAGTGCCAGCCCTCCCGGTAGGCCGCCCAGTCGCGGTCCTCCGCCGCGAAGTCGACGTACAGCGCGAGGCCGAAGCGCTCCCGGGCGGGATCGGTGCGGCCGAGGCCCAGGCGGGCGCCGCGGACGGCCGCGGCGACCGTCTCGGCCGACTCGTGGTGGCCGAGGTCGTCCTCGTGGAAGAAGGGCAGACCCATGAGCAGATCGGTCTCCTCGGGGGTCACCTCCAGGGCCAGGCTGGTCTGCTGGGCGACATAGCCGCCGTACAGGCCCTCCAGCGGCATCCACGTGTCGTACGACATGACGGCTATCTGGTCGACGCGGCGGGCGACCTGGCCGAAGAACTCCTGCGACCACCACTTCTCGCTGCCGCTGACGGCCCCCAGCGCCGAGTGGGCGGCCGGCAGCGGGTCGATCTGGTGCGCGGCGACGGACAGCGGCGCCTTGCGGGCGCGGGTCAGCGTCCGCAGGTCGTCGAGCAGGGACAGGTAGTGGGCGTCGTCCGAGTGCAGCGGCTCCAGGTCGAAGTGGACGCCGTCGAATCCCGCGTCGAGGACCTGACGGGCCGAGGCCACCACGGCGGCCCGCGAGCCGGCGTCCTCCAGGCGCAGTCCGTTCGGCCCCTCGGTGGCGAGGACGTCGCCCAGCCACGCGTGCACCCGTATGCCCGGCATGGTGCGGTGCACGGCGCCGATCAGCCAGGCCGCCCGGGGATGGCGCTCGGCGGGCAGGGTGCCGTCATGCTCCAGCGGCCCCGCGTGGACGTACAGGTCGCGGATGCCGGTGCCCTTGATCCGCGCGGCGAACGCGGTGAGGTCGGCGTCCTTCTTCCGTCCGTCGACCCATGCGTGGCCCAGCCATATCGCGTCCTTGCCGCGGGTCCTGGCGTCCTCGCGGAGCTCCCCCGTGTAGTTCAGCCGGAGCGCCGTGCCCGCGGCCAGCACGGGCACGACGAGCACGAGGGCGAGTCCGAGGGCGAACCAGCGCCCCCGCCGCCATGCGCGCTTCCACCGTCCGGTCACCTGGGCCCCCCGAGGGTCGTCGTGTCACTGGAACCACCGTAGCGATGGCTACCGACAGTGACGCGAGCCTGTGGAGAACGGTTTCCGCACGGACCGCCGGACTCCGTTCCGCCCCTTTTCCCGTCCGGACCCGGCCCGGTCGCGGGCGCCCAGGCCTGGACATAACCTCACTTTCGTGACGCGAATAGCCGCCCGAGTCCTGCTGTCGACGCTGATGGCGGCGTGGTGGCTGGTCGTGCCCGCCGCGCACGGCGCCCACGCCGACGACCCCGTCGTGCTGTCCCGCGAGGGGCAGATCACCGACCGGGTGGGCGCGCTCGGCGACCGCCGGGCCGAAGTGGCCGAGGCCCTCGACGGTCTCTACGACGCCCGGCGGGTACAGCTCTTCGTCGTCTACGTACGGGACTTCTCCGGCCGCGGGTCACAGAGCTGGGCCGACGCCACCGCCGAACGGAACGGACTCGGCGACGACGACGTCCTCCTCGCCGTCGCCACCCACGACCGGCAGTACGGCTACACCGCCGACCCGGACTCGCGCTTCACCCAGGCCCAGCTCGACGACGTGGCACGCACCGCGATCGAACCCGCCCTGCGGCAGAACGACTGGGCCGGCGCCGCCGTCGGCGCCGCGGACGGCTACGCCGCCGTGCTCGCCGGACAGCCCGTGCCCGCTCCCGCGATCACCCCCGGCCCCGCCGATCCCGGCGGCGGCGCGGCCGAGGACTCGACCTCCGCGTCCGACCTCATCCTGCCCGTCGCCCTGGTCGGCGGCGCGGGCGCCCTCGCCGCGTACACGTACGCCCGGCGCCGCCGCAGGACCGCCACCCGCACCACGCCCGGCGGCGGGGGCTGGGGTTCCGCCGCCGGAGGCACCGGCTGGGGCGCGCCGAAGGGGCTGCCCGCGCTGCCTCCGCTCGACGAGCTGGACGGGAAGGCCCGCCAGGCGCTGGTCGCCACCGACGACGCGGTGCGCACCAGCCAGGAGGAACTGGGCTTCGCCACCGCCCAGTTCGGCGAGGAGGCGGTGACGCCGTTCACCGAGGCCCTGCGGTACGCGGAGGGCGAGCTCACGACCGCGTTCCGGCTGCGCCAGCAGCTCGACGACGCCGTCCCCGAGGACGACGCGACCCGGAGGTCCATGCTGGAGGAGATCCTGCGGCGCTGCGCCGACGCCGACGCCCGCCTCGACGCCGAGTCCGCCGGCTTCGACCGGCTGCGGGACCTGGAGCGCAACGCCCCGCAGGCCCTGGCCGCGGTCGAGGAGGCGTTCCGCGAGCAGACCGGCCGGGTCGGCACCGCGGAGGCGGCGCTGACGGCGATGCGCGAGCGCTACACCGAGGCCGCCGCGGCCCCGGTGTCCGGGGACGTCGAACAGGCCAAGGACCGCCTGGTGTTCGCCACCGGCACGATCAACCAGGCCCGGCAGCTCATCGACGGCGGCGACAACGGCGGCGCGGCCGTGCAGATCCGGGCCGCCGAGGGCGCCGTCGACCAGGCGGCCCGGCTGATCGAGGCGGTGGACCGGCGGGCCCAGGAGCTCGCGGAGGCCGTGGGAAAGCTGTCCGGGGCGCTGTCCGAGACCGAGGCGGACCTGGCCGACGCCCGCGGGCTGCTCCAGGGCACCGCGCAGGACGTGCCGACGGCGGACCTGCGGGGCCGGATCGGCCGGGCCGAGTCGGTGCTCGCCGCCGTGCGGACCACGGTGGAGTCGGGCCGCTACGACCCGATCGACGCGCTGCGCCGGGTCGAGGAGGCCGACACCGCGCTCGACGAGGCCCTGGAGGGCGCGCGGGAGCGCGAGTCGGGCAACCGGCGCGCCCGGGCGCTCCTGGACCAGACGACGCTGACGGCCCGGTCCGCGGTCGGCGCCGCCGCCGACTACGTCACGACGCACCGCGGCGCGGTCGGCGCCGAGGCCCGCACCCGCCTGGCCGAGGCGCGGCGGCGGCTCGACCGGGCCGGGCAGCTGGCCGACGAGGACCCGGCGTCGGCGCTCGCCGAGGCGCAGCAGGCCGACGCGCTCGCCCGCCGGGCGCAGGAGCTGGCGGAGCAGGACGTGCGGGCGTACGGGAACCCGAACGGCCTGGGCGGTGTAACAGGAGTGGGAGGTGCCGGCGGCGGCGGGCTCGGTGGAGCCGTGCTCGGCGGCATCATCCTCGGCGGACTGTTCGGCGGAGGTCGTGGGGGTGGTCACGGTGGAGGGGGTTTCGGTGGTGGTTCCGGAGGGGGTTTCGGGGGCGGAGGCTTCGGCGGCGGGCCCGGCAGCTTCGGCGGCGGTGGCACGCGCGGCCGGCTGGGCGGTGGCGGCCGCTTCTGACGCCGTCCTGTCTCTCACGACCTGTCTCGTACGTCTCGTACGCGCTGCACGCAAGGAGTCCGACCATGAGCAAGCAGACCGTCCTCGGCCGGGTGGCCCAGCTCGCGAAGGCCAACATCAACGCGCTGCTGGACCAGGCGGAGGACCCGCAGAAGATGCTGGACCAGCTGATCCGCGACTACGCGAACAACATCGCGGAGGCGGAGGAGGCGGTCGCCTCGACCATCGGCAACCTGCGGCTGATGGAGCAGGACCACCAGGAGGACCTGGCCGCGGCGAAGGAGTGGGGCGAGAAGGCCCTGGCCGCCAGCCGCAAGGGGGACGAGCTGCGGGCCGGCGGCCGGGCCGAGGAGGCGGACCGCTTCGACAACCTGGCGAAGGTCGCGCTGGGCCGGCAGCTCCAGTCGGAGAAGGAGGCGCGGACGGCCGAGCCGACGATCGCCGCGCAGACCGAGGTCGTGGCGAAGCTCAGGTCCGGCCTGGACCAGATGAAGGCGAAGCTGAGCGAGCTCCGGGCCAAGCGGGACGAGCTGGTCGCGCGGGCGAAGTCCGCGCAGGCGCAGAACCGGATGACCGACGCGGTGGAGAGCGTCGACCTCATGGACCCCACGAGCGAGCTGAGCCGCTTCGAGGACAAGGTGCGCCGGGAGGAGGCGAAGGCTCTGGGCAGGCAGGAACTCGCCGCCTCCTCGCTGGACGCCCAGTTCGAGCAGCTGGACGCGCTCGGCGACCAGGCGGAGATCGAGGCCCGGCTCGCCGCCCTCAAGGCCGCCTGACCGGCGCCTCAGAACATGCTGAGCAACTGGTCGACGGTGGGCTCCGCGGCGCCGTCGCCGTCCGGCAGCTGGAGTTCGAACCACACGGTCTTGCCGCGTGGCGTGCGGCGCGAGCCCCAGGCGGCGCTGAGCAGTCCGACCAGCTGCAGCCCGCGGCCGCCCTCGTCGGTGTCCTTGGCCCGGCGGCGCCGAGGCTGGACCAGGCCCGCGTCCCACACCTCGCAGACCAGGGTGCGGTCGCGCAGCAGCCGCACCCTGATCTCGCCCTCTCCGTAGCGCAGGGCGTTGGTGACGAGCTCACTGACCAGCAGCTCCACGGTGTCCACCAGGGGTTCGAGCTCCCAGGCGGTGAGCTGGGCGCGGGCCAGCTCGCGGGCGCGGCCGACCGAGCGGGGTTCCCTGGGGAGCCGCCAGTCGCCGACCGCCTCGCTGGGGAGCCCCTGGATCCGGGCCATGAGCAGGGCGATGTCGTCCTCGCCATGGCGGGTGTCGAGGGTGGTCAGGACGTGGTCGCAGACGTCCTCGAGCGGCCGGCCCGGGTCGGTGAGGGCGCTGCGGAAGGCGCTCAGCCCCTCGTCGAGCGGATGGTCGCGGGACTCGACGAGGCCGTCGGTGTAGAGCGCGAGGAGCGCGCCCTCGGGCAGGTCGACCTGGACCTCCTCGAAGGGCTCGCCGCCGACGCCGAGCGGCATCCCGGGAGGGACGTCGAGGAGCAGGGCCTCGCCGCCCGGTTCGACGAGCACGGGCGGGAGATGGCCCGCGTTGGCGAAGGTGCAGCGCCGGGTCACCGGGTCGTAGACCGCGTAGACGCAGGTGGCGAGGTAGACCTCGGAGAGTTCGGGGCCGCGGGCCTTGTGGGCGCGGGCGGACTGCTGGGCCCCGGACGGGGCGCCGAGGCCGCGGGCGATCTCGTCGAGGTGGGAGAGGACCTCGGCGGGTTCGAGGTCGAGCTGGGCGAGGGTGCGCACGGCGGTGCGGAGTTCGCCCATGGCCACGGCGGCGCGCAGGCCGCGGCCCATGACGTCGCCGATGACGAGCGCGGTGCGGTGGCCGGGCAGTTCGATGACGTCGAACCAGTCGCCGCCGACCTCGGAGCCGACCGTGCCGGGGAGGTAGCGGCAGGCGATGTCGAGTCCGGCGGCCTCCGGGTCGCCCGGGGGCAGCAGACTGCGCTGGAGGATGAGGGCGCGCTCGTGCTCGCGGCGGTAGAGGCGGGCGTTGTCGATGCAGACGGCGGCGCGGGCGGCGAGTTCGACGGCGAGGGCGCGGTCGCGTTCCCCGAAGGGTTCGCTGCCCTTGGCCCGGGAGAACTGGACGAGACCGACGACGGTGTCGTGGGCGACCATCGGCACCACGAGCGTGGACTGGACGAGACTGCCGTCCGCCCCGGGCACGGTGCGCACCCGACCGGTGCGCAGGGCTCCGGCGCACGCCGAGTTGAAGGCGTAGCGATGGACGGAGCCGACCTCGATGGGACTCTCGTCGCAACAGAGCTCACCGGTCACGCTGACCGATCCGGCACTCGCGCCGGATCCGGTGCTCCCGACGGCGCCGGGGTGCGCGGTGGCGCCGTGGTGCCCGGTGGCTCCGGGGTGCGCGGAGGCTCCGGCGTGCCCGGTGGCTCCGGCGTGTGTGGTGGTTTCGGCGGCCCCGGCGGTGCCAGCGACCCCGGCGGATCCGGCGTGTCCGGCGCTTGCGGTGTGTCCCGCGCTTCCGTTGGGCTCGTCGTCCCCGCTCGGCCGGGGTTTCCCGACCCGTACGGGGGTGTGGGACACGGCGCTGGCGACGGCCACGCGGCGCAGTTCGGCGCTGCCCGAGCCGTAGCCGACGTCGTGGGAGCTGCCCCAGCGTCCCGGCGGGGCCTCGTCGCCGGTGAGCAGGCCCTGGTAGAGGTCGACGGCGGCGAGGTCGCAGAAGCCGGGGACGGCGACGTCGAGGAGTTCCCTGGCGGTGGCCTCCAGGTCGAGGGAGTTGCCGATGCGGGCGCCGGCCTCGTTGAGCAGGGCGAGGTTGCGGCGGGCGCTGGCGGCCTCGCGGGCGGCGTTCTGCCGGCGGGTGACGTCGATGCCGAGTCCGGCGACGCCGATGGGGCGGCCGGAGCCGCTGTGCACGCGATAGAGGTTGACCGACCAGTGGCGGCGATCGCTGGAGCCGGGCGGGGCGCCGACGATCTGGAGGTCGGCGACGGACTCACCGGTCTCCAGGACCTTGCGGAGCGCGGCGGTCATCCGGTCGGCCTCGGGCCTGGCGAGGTAGTCGTGGACGGTCCGGCCGCGGTGGTCGTCGGCGGAGCCGCCGAAGACGGTGGCGAAGCGGCGGTTGGCCCGCTTCACGGTGAGGTCGGTGCCGAAGAGCAGAAAGCCGAACGGCGATTGGCCGAAAATGGCCTGCGAGGCGGCGAGGTCGGTCTCGATGCGGCGCAGGGCGCGCACGTCGACCACGATGCACAGCGCGGCCCGCTCGCCCGTCTGGGTCTCGCTGGGCATGACGTAGATCTCGGCGATGCCGTGCGGACGGTTCTCGCCGGGGATCCGGAACGGGACGAGGCCCGTCCACTCCTTGCCGTCGAGGATCTCCCGGACCCTGCGGTGTCCCCGCTCGCGCAGGTCGGCGGGCATGAAGGCGTCGACCGGATCCTTGCCCCTGGCCTCCTCGGCGGTCACACCGAAGAGCTCGACGGCCCGTCTGCTCCACTGGTCGACGAGCCCGTCGGGGCCTATCGAGAAAGAGGCGACCCGGATGTAGTCATAGATCGACCCGGGCGGGCTGCTCTGCCACACGACACCGCTCGCCGTCTCAGGTATCTCGCTCACGCGACCGTCCCCTCCAGCTCACCGCACCGGACCGGCCATGACGGCAGTATTCAGCACCATGGCCCCCGTCGGCACGACGTTCACGATCACAGGGTGGTCTCGTTCGTTTCCGGCCGAGCCCCGCTGATCGTCGTCCCACCCTGTTTACTCACCAGGCAGGGCCAGCTCGAACCACACGGTTTTCCCGTGGTGCCCGGCCTTGGTGCCCCAGCGGCGGGCGGAACAGGCCACGAGCTGGAGTCCCCGGCCGCCTTCGTCGTCGGGTCCGGCGGGCCGCTCGGTGGGCTCGTCCGGAAGCGGATCGGAGACTTCCACCAGGAGCGCGGGCCCGGGTCCGGGGCGGGTTCCGTCGGCGTTCAGGCGCACGAGGCGGACGCCGATGGGCCCGGAGGCGTAGCGGAGCGAGTTGGTGACCAGTTCGCTGACGAGGAGGACGGTCACGTCGCCGATCAGGCGATCGAGCCGCCACGCCCTGAGGGTGTCTCGGACCGCGTGACGGGCCGTGCGCACGGCGTTGGCCTCCGCAGGAAAGTGCCACTCGGCGCAGTCGCCTTCGGTGTCGATCACGAGGCCCACGTCCTATTTCGGGGGGTTAATCACGACATACCCGATATTCGGAGTGGGATATCGCACCGTGTGGGCCCGTCGGCGCATGGTGGCACGAACGGCGTAGGCCTCAGCCCCGCGCGCCCTCGACGGGCTCCCCGGGCCCCTCGGAGGCCTCGGAGGCCGAGGAGGCGTCAAAGGCGTCGGAGGGATCGGAGGGATCGAAGGGGTCGGAGGCGTCGGGGTCCGCCGGGAGAAGGCGGGCCGCCTCGGCGACGGCCGGGCGGTCCTGGTCGAGCCAGTCGACGGAGTCCAGTTCGTCACGGGCCAGCCAGCGCAGCTCGTCGTGGTCCTCCAGCGGCTCGGGCTCACCGGAGAGCAGGCGGGCGGTCCAGACCCGCAGGACGTAGCCGGGCTTGAGCGGCCACTCGCCGGGGATGCGCCCGACGGCCTCGGTCTCGACGCCGAGCTCCTCGCGCAGCTCCCTGACCAGGGCCTCTTCGGGGCTCTCACCCGGCTCCAGCTTGCCGCCGGGCAGTTCCCAACGGCCGGCGAGTTCGGCGGGGGCGCTGCGGCGCGCGGCCAGCAGCCGCCCCCGGTCGTACAGGGCCCCGGCGACCACGACGACGGGGCCGGCACTGCGATCGGTCATGCCCGGGAGCCTAACCCGCCCCCGGGCACCGGGGTTCAGAGCGCGGGCTGGCCGATGCGCTCAACCCAGTAGAGCTGCTTGTGTCCGCGGTCGTCGAGGCTGTCGGCGACCTTCTGGGCCTCGTCCTTGGTCGCGTATCTGCCGACGCGGTAGCGGTTGCCGTTGTCGTCCTGGCGTATGACGAGCCAGGCAAGGTCGGGACCGCTGTCGCTCATCGGACTTCCCCCTCCGCCGCTCCGGCCATGTCTGACGATCTCGTGGAAACCGCACTGCGCATATGCCCGAGCTTACGCCTGACCTTTACACAGCGGATACGGGTTTTCACAAAGAGGTATGTATCTGGCCGGTAACCACCGGTCGCCGGGCCCTCGCGGCAGCGGAAGACACCGCCGCTTCAGGGCATCCGACGCCCCGTCACCACGAGGTGAACCCCCCTCCGGCACCTCGTACTCCACAACTCCGGCGACCGTCGGGCCGCCGGAGTTTCGGTCACCGCACCGGCAGGTGGTAGGCGACCTTGTAGCGGTCGGCGGGGACGACGACGTCGGCGGTCTCGACCGCGCGGCCCGAGGCGTAGTACGTCCGCTCGATCACCATCACGACATGGCCGGGCACTCCGCCCAGGGTCAGCAGTTCCTCGGCGAGGCCGGGGCGGGCGGTGACCTCCTCCACCACGTTGTCCACCACCACGTCGATCGCGGCCATCCGCTCGACGACCCCGCAGCCGCCCAGCGGCCCCTCCTCGGGCAGCATCACCGGGGTCCGGCCGGTGACCTCGAGCGGCTCCCAGGAGGTGGAGAGCATCATCGGCTCGCCCGCGTCCCGGAAGACGTAGCGCGTGCGCATCACCCGCTCCCCCGGCTCGATGCTCAGCCGGGCCGCGACCTCGGCGCTCGCCGGCTCCTGCTCGCTGCCGGACTCCCAGGTGCCGCGCGCCCCTTCGGCGGCCTGCTCCTGACGGAAGGGACTCGCACCGGAGCTGGGGCGGTAGCCGGAGCGGGCGATCCGGCGCGGCACCGGCCGCTCGCGCACATAGGTCCCCGAGCCAGAGCGCCCCTCGACCAGACCCTCGGCCATGAGGACCTTGCGGGCCTCCAGTGCGACGGTGTCCGAGACCCCGTACTCCTCGCGGATGCGCGCCTGCGAGGGGAGGCGGGTGTGCGGAGGAAGCGAGCCGTTGGCGATCTTCTCCCGGAGATCGCTCGCCACACGCAGATAGGCCGGCTGCTCACCGAACGTCACTGGACACTCCCCTCAGGTTGACTGTGAGCTACAGCCTGACAACCGAGGGTGCACAGCCGCAAGCATGGGCCAGAGTTTCACCCGAAGTGATGACTTGTCTTTACGTAAACCCCTGCCGCAGGTATAGCCACCGAACGCCCGTCGGAATCCCCGGCGTTCATGTCTGGACGTTCTAGACCTTCTCGCCGCTGTCCTCGAGCGTCTCCGTCAGCCCGAGCGAGGCGCGCGACGACTTCTCGAAGTCCGTCGACAGCGCGTCGTACGCCTCGTCGTAGACGTCCCAGAAGGCGTCCGCGTCCTTGGCCGAGGCGAGCTTCTTCCACTTCACCGCCGCGGCGTCCAGCTTCCGGGCCAGCTCGGAGACCGGCTTGGCGGAGGCGCCGGACCAGGTGTGCCCGCGCAGACCGCTGCTCGCGGACGTGACGGCCTCGTGGACCTCCCCGGCCCAGGCCTTGTTGACGGCGAGGTCGGTGTCCGCGTCCTCCTCGGGCTCCTCGAAGAGGACGTCGTCGATCGGGTTCATGTTCCGCAGGAAGTGCAGCTGGTGCGGATCGAGGGTGGACTCGTCGCTGCGCAGCGACGCGGTGAAGGGTTCCTTCTCCGTCGCGAAGGCGCAGGTCACCGTGCGGTCCCCGGTCCGCCAACTCGACTTGGTGGGAATGTAGTAGTAGACGAGCGCGTCCTCCGGCACCGCCCAGGTGTCCAGCGCGTAGGCGTTGTTCGTCCGGTCGCAGCGGTCCTCGGCGACCCGGTCGATCGCGTCCTCGCCCGGCCACCTGGTGAAACCGGAGAGCTTGAAGCTGCCGGTGACCTCACCCTCGTGCGGCGAGGTGCAGGGCACGGTGTCGACGTCGGTGGTGTAGCTCTCCAGCTTGCCGTCGACGCGGAAGCAGTCGCCCTTGCGCAGCGAGAACGGCGACTGCGCGGCGGCGGCCTCGTCCATGCCCTTCTTGAAGCCCCGCCAGGCCTCGCCGATCCCGCCGGTCACGAGACCGAGGATCAGCAGCAGGGAGGTGACGGCGGAGAGCACGATGCCGGCGATGGCCAGGCCCTTGCCCTTCTGCTGCTTCTTCCGCGCCTGCGGCAGCGCGATCAGGCCGAGGACCAGGCCGAGCGGCGGCAGGCAGCAGATGATGCCGGAGACGAGCGAGGCGACGGCGAGACCGTTCGTGGTCTGCTGCGGCATCCCGTAGGGACCTGCGCCGGGCAGGCCCGGCCCACCAGGCCCGTAGGGCCCGTACGGACCGGGCGGCGGGGAGGTGTACGGCCCCGGGGCGGCCGCGTACGGGCCGGGCACGGGCCCCTGACCAGGCGCGGGCCAGCCCTGCCGGGGCGGCGGCGGGGGCTGCTCCGGGCTCGGAGAATCCTGAGGCGGCTGGACGGGGTCCACGAGTACGGTGCTCCTGTTGGGGGCGGGGATCTGGTTCACGGTCCGAGGACCGGGTGCGGACGACCGGCTGCGGACGACCGGCTGCCGGCCATCCGGTCGCAGGCCATCCGGTCGCAGGCGCGTGCGGACAATCGGATTCTCGGTCCGGATCCAAGGAATCGAACGGCCGCGCGCATCGTACGCGGTCGGGAAGCGGGGACGACATGCGGGGCTCGACGGTGCGGGCGGTCAACCGGCTCACGGCCCGCTGGGCCGGAGTGCTGCGGGACGGCGAGGACACCGTCCTGTCGGCGACCGGCGTCTGGCCGCTGCTCGCCTTCCTGGCCGACGCCGCCGACGGCCCCGCCCGCGGCGAGCTGGAGGACGCCCTCGGCCTGCCGGCCGGCCCGGCCGCGGAGGCGGCCCGCGAGCTGCTCGCCGGTCTCGGGAGGATGCGCGGGGTCGGCTCGGCCGTCGGCCTGTGGACCCGGCCGCGCGTGGCCCTGCGCGAGGACTGGGCGGCGGGCCTGCCGGAGGCGACGCTGGGACTGCTCGGCGAGGACGACGAGGAGAGCAAGCGGCTCCTGGACGCCTGGGCGGCCAAGCACACCGGTGGCCTGATACCGGGCATGCCGGTCCTCCTCGACGAGGAAACTGAGCTGGTCCTGGCTTCCGCGCAGGCGGTACGGACGACCTGGCTGCGCCCGTTCGGCGAGGGCTTCATGCGCCCCGAGCACGGCCCCTGGGCCGACCGCGAGCTCGTGGCGCTGTACCGCACGACCGGGCTGCTCGACCGGGTCGGCGTGGCGGAGACGGACGCGGGGCCGCTGACGGTCCTGAAGGTGCTCGGCGACACGGGCGTCGACGTCCATCTGCTGCTCGGCCCGGAGGAGGCCGACGGCGGCACGGTCCTGAAGGCCGGACTCGACGTCCTGGCGGGCACGTTCCGCGCCGTGCCGGGCGACCTGCTGCCGCCGGGAGAGCCGGGCCCGGGCCTGATCGTCCGCAACGTACGCAGCACCTCGCGGGACTCGTTCCTCACCGTGAGGACCTCGCCGTTCTCGGTCCAGGCGGACCACGACCTCACCGAGCTGCACGAGCTGTTCGGCCTCACCACCGCACGGGACGAGACCCACGGCCACTTCCCGGGCATCGCCGACCATCCCCCGCTCTGCGTCCAGGGAGCCCGGCAGGCGGCGATGGCCCGGTTCGGCGCCGAGGGCTTCGAGTCGGCCGCCGTGACGGCCTTCGGGATGGTGGGCGGCGCGGCCGTCATCCGCCAGCCGTACGTGGTCCGGCGGATCGACCTCGACATCGACCGCCCCTTCGGCTTCCTGACCGTGCACCGCACCTCGCGGCTGGTCCTCACCGCGGGCTGGGTGCACGACCCGGTCCCGTACGTCCACGAGGACGACGACTGGGACGAGGACTGGGACGAGGACAAGGACTAGGACGAGGACGGGGACGAGGACGGGGACAGCGACTCGCACGAGGACGGGGACAGGGACTCGGACGAGGAGTGACGGAGGGGCGGCCGCCCGATCGGCGACCGCCCCTCGCTTCCTCACTCACGTACGCGCGTCACTTCCCCACGGGCGTCAGAACTGCAGCGCCCAGGAGTCGATCTTCCCGGTGTCGTAGTTCGCGTTGTCCGTGACCCGGAGCTTCCACGTGCCGTTCGCGACCTCCGAGGAGGCGTTGACGGTGTACGTGGTGTTGATGTTGTCCGCGCTGCCGCCGGAGCCGAAGGCCTTCAGCGTGTACGCCGTGCCGTCGGGCGCGATCAGCTGGACCTGGAGGTCACCGATGTAGGTGTGGACGATGTTCACCGGGACCTGAAGGGCGGACGGGGCGTTGCCGGAGACTCCGCTGACGGTGACCGGGGACTCGACGGTCGCGTTGTCGTTGATCGCGTAGTCCGCGGTGTTCTCGAAGCGCGGGCCGGGCGGGGTGGTCGTGCCGCCGCCGACGTACAGCAGCCGGTTCGGGGAGCCGGTGCCGGGGCTGGTGACGACGTTCGGGGTGGCGGCGTTGACGAGCGCCGTGGCGACCGCCGACGGGGAGGCCGTCGGGTTGTCGCCCAGGTAGACGGCGGCGGCGCCCACGACGTGCGGGGTCGCCATCGACGTACCGGAGATGGTGTTGGTGGCCGTGTCGCCGGTGTTCCAGGCGGACTTGATCGAGGAGCCCGGGGCGAAGATGTCCAGGACGCTGCCGTAGTTCGAGTAGCTGGCGCGGGCGTCGGTGGACGTGGTGGCGCCGACCGTGATGGCCTCGCTGACGCGCGCCGGCGAGAAGCCGGAGGCGTTGGAGTTCTCGTTGCCCGCGGCGACCGCGTACGTGACGCCGGAGGCGATGGAGCGGCGCACGGCGTCGTCGAGGACGGAGTCGGCGCCCCCGCCGAGGCTCATGTTGGCGACGGCCGGCTTCACGGCGTTCCGCGTCACCCAGTCGATGCCCGCGACGACCTGCTCGGTGGTGCCCGAGCCGGAGTTGTCGAGGACGCGGACGCCGACGATCTTCGCCTTCTTGGCGACGCCGTACGAGCTGCCCGCGACGGTGCCGGCGACGTGGGTGCCGTGGCCGTGACCGTCCTGTGCGGTGTTGTCGTTGTCGATCGCGTCGTAGCCGTTGAAGGCCCGGCCGCCGAAGTCGCTGTGGCTGATGCGGACGCCGGTGTCGATGATGTACGCCGTGACGCCCTGGCCCGCGCTGTCCGGGTAGGTGTAGCTCTGGTTGAGCGGGAGGGCCTTCTGGTCGATCCGGTCGAGGCCCCAGGACGGCGGGGAGGGCTGGGTGCCGTCGACGTGGAAGACGCGGTTCTGGCTGACGGACTCGACGGCGGGATCGGCGGCGAGCTTCTTCGCCTGGGCCTCGGACAGCTCGACCGAGTAGCCGTTGAGCGCGGCCGTGTACGTCCGCTTGATCTTGGCGCCGAACTTGGTCGCGATAGCCCGGCCCTGCGCGGTCTCCGCCTGGGCGGCGGACTCGCGGAGGGTGACGATGTAGCTGTTGGCGACGGTCCCTTCCGCGCCGGCGTTCAGGATGACGCCTTCGGCGGTCCCGGCGGCGTTGGCCGGGAGGGCGGAGAGGGAGCCGAGCGCGAGGGCCGCGACGGCTATGGCGCCGGCAGCGGCGAGTCTGCGCCGCGAGTCACGCATCACGAACATGTGAGGGGTCCTCCTCATTGGTGGTGCGTTGCTGTGGGGGTTGTCGAGCTTTGTTGAGCGATGAAGCAGTTAGCAGGGACATGACAAGACGACGAAGGCTCCGCGCCGCTCGTCATGTCCGGCCGCCGAGCGAAAGATTGACCGATCCATAGGAATCACACAAGAGTTCCGAGCGTCCCGTAACGCCGCCGCCACACGACTGCCATGCTGGGGATCATGACCGACTACGTGTGCCCCCGGTGCCGTACGCGGGCGCCCGGCACCGCCCTCACCTGGTGTTGTCCGCGCTGCCACGGCCCCTGGGACCTCGCGTACGCCGCCGCTCCGGTCTCACTCCGGTCACTGACGTCACTTCCGCCACGTGTGAATTCCTTGTGGCGTTACGCGGAGGCACTGCCGCTCGCGACCGGAGCGACGGGGGCGGCAGGGGCGGCGGAGGCTACCGGGGCGACGGGGAGGGCGGGGGCTACCGGGACGGCAGGGGCGGCCGGCGCGCCGCCGGTGACGCTCGGCGAGGGCCGTACTCCGCTGGTCCCGCTCACCGACACCGTTTCGGCCAAACTCGACTTCCTCATGCCGACGTTGTCCTTCAAGGACCGGGGCGCCGTGATGCTCGCCGAGCTGGCCCGCCGGCTCGGGCCGCGCACCGTGATCGCCGACAGCAGCGGCAACGCGGGCACGGCCGTCGCCGCGTACTGTGCGCGGGCCGGCCTCGACTGCTCCGTCTACGTACCGGAGGGGACCTCCCCGAAGAAGCTGGAGCAGATCCGCGCCCACGGCGCCCGCACGGTCCTCGTCCCCGGCGACCGCGAGGCCACCGCGCGGGCGGCGCGCGCGGCGGCCGGCGAGCCCGGCGTCTTCTACGCCTCGCACGTGTACAACCCGCACTTCCTGCACGGGACGAAGACCTACGCGTACGAGCTGTGGGAGGAGCTCGGCGGCCGGCTGCCCGACACCCTCGTCCTGCCGGTCGGCAACGGGACGCTGCTGCTCGGCGTCGCCCTTGCGGTCGAGGAGCTGTACGGCCACGGGCTCGTCGACCGCCGGCCGGTCCTCGTCGCCGTCCAGGCCGAGGCGGTCTCCCCGCTGGCCGCGGCCTTCCACGCGGGCGCGGAGGAGCTGCCGGGCCCCGCGGAGGTCCGGCCCACCCTCGCCGAGGGCATCGCGATCCCGGCACCGCCCCGCGCGGCACAGATCCTGCGGGCGGTACGGGAATCCGGCGGAACCTTCCGCACGGTGACGGAGGAGCAGCTCCGGGCCGCCCAGCTCGACCTTGCACGGCGCGGACTGTACGTGGAGCCGACCGGCGTCGCCTGCTGGGCGGCCGTACGGGCCGCGCCCGAGCGCCCGGGCACGACCGTCGTCCCGCTGTGCGGCGCGGGGGCGAAGACCGGCCTGGCGGCCGGAGCCGGCGGTCAGTCCGTCCAGTAGGTGTCGTGCCTGACGAAGAACTCCGTGCGCTCCTCGTCCGTCATCCCGGCCACCGTCGAGACCTTCTCGAAGTACTCCTCGCGGGGCGCGCCCGGCGCGAACAGCAGCAGCATGGAGGCGGGTTCGTCGGAGTCGTTGCGGAAGGCGTGCAGGCCGCCGGTGGGCACGTACAGGAAGTCGCCCTTCTCGGCGTCGACCCAGCGCTCGCCGTCGTAGAGCCGCACCGTCCCGTCGAGGATGAAGAAGGTCTCGGAGATGGTGCGGTGGAAGTGGGTCGACGGGCCGCCGGCCTTGGCCTGCATGTCGATCCGGTAGAGGCCGAACTCCCCGCCGGTGGAGGCGGTGGTGGCGAGGTAGTGGGTCCGCGTCCCGCCCGGGGACACGAACTCCGGGGGCGTACCGGCGGGCCGGAAAGCGGCACTGATCTCGCCGCTCTCCCCGTGGTAGCGGGCTTCGGGGTACGACATGGGTCCTCCGTTCGTCAGGCGACCGGTCCGGCCGCCCCCTGTTCGTACCCGATCTCCGGCACCCGCACCTCCAGCCACAACGATCCCACCCACCCCGCTGTGAGCAGCGTCACGATCACGGCGAGGGCCAGGACGGCCGGGGAGCGGCGGCGGAACAGCGCCCAGGCACCGAGGGCGAGGGCCGGGATGCCGAGCAGCATCGCCGGCAGTTCCAGCCAGACCACGCTGAAGTCCCGTCCCTCGCCCTCGAATCCGCCGGTCAGGGCGGGAGTCGCGCCGAGGCCCCACACCACGAGCGCGACACCGAACCCGCCGAGCACGGCCAGGCAGCCGATTCCGTCCTTCTTCATGCGAGGAAGGACGCCGGACCTCCGCGCGACGGTTCGGCCTTCGCCCGGTGGTCCGGCCTTCGCCTGGCCTGAATCAGAACTCGTCGGCGCCGTTGCGGAGTTCCGGAGTCCAGTAACCGGTCCTCGCGGCCGCCTCGTCGACGGCCAGACCGCCGGCCGGGGCCTTGACGACGACGCTGCCCTCGGCGGCGGCGCTGCCGGTGAAGAGGTTCACGTGGAAGGAGGTGACGACCTTGTTGTCCTCGTGGGCTCCGCCGAGGGCGATCCGCACGTTGGCGTACGCCGGGGCCCCGGGCTCGAGCACCACGGGCGCGGCCGGCCTGCTCTTGGCCACGGCCGGGACGTCCTTCGCCGTCTGGATCTCGCCGAAGGCGATCAGCGGATAGCCGTCGAGGCGGCAGACCCGCCCGGAGGTGTTGGTGGCGGTGAGCACGACGTGCTCGGTGGGCGTCTCGTCCGCCTTGGCGGCGGTGATCCGCACGTCCTTGTAGGTGCAGGAGGCGGGGGCCCGGGAACCGGACGAGGCGGCGTTCTTGGCGTTCTTGGCGGCGCCGCCGGAGGCGGATGCGCCCGAGGCGGAGGCCGAGGAAGAGGACGACGACGAGGACGAGGACGACGACGGGGAAGAGGACGAGGAGGAAGAGGGCGCGGAGGAAGACGAGGACGTCTCCGAGGGCGAGGTGTGCGCGGCGCCCTCGTCCCGGGTCCCGCCCTCGTCCCCGCCGCAGGCGGTCAGTCCCAGCGAGAGGACGGCGGCGGCGACGGCCAGGACGGTGTGGGTGCGCTTCGTACGCATGGTGGTGTTCCCCCGTATGACTGAGCGGTCGATCGGTCTGTCTGTGTGCGGGTCGGTCGCCGGCACCCCATCTGGATGCCGACTGCACACTGCACCTACCTTCCCGGCCGCCCTTGCCGTCCCGCTTGCGTGCGGCTAACGCCCCGCTGTCGTCACCCCGCGCGGGCACGCCACGGTCACCTGAATGTCCCCCGCCACGTTGCCTCGCCTCGGCCCCGGCCATCGCATGAAGGGAGCACGCGGGCCCGGACCGGCGGGACCACGGAAGGCAGGAAGAGGCGCTATGTACGTTCGCACCATCTACATGACAGGTGACCCGGCCAAGCTCGACGGGGTCGCGGAGGCGGTCAGGACCGAGGGACGCGAGCTGCTGTCGGCGCAGCCGGGCTTCCGCGGGATGGGCCTGTTCGCCGACCGCGAGCTCGGCAAGCTCCTGGTGGGTTCCTGGTGGGAGGACGAGTCCTCCCGACGGGCGAGCGACGAGGCGCTGAGCAAGCGCCGGGCCGAGATGATGGCGCCCTTCGCGCAGACCGTGGCGATCGACAACTGGGAAGCACCGATCGCCCGGCGCGCGGAGGAGCTGGGCCCTGGCGCGTGCTTCCGCCTGGCCCGCCTGGACGTCGCCCCGGGCGACGTCGACCTGCTGGTGACCACTTTCCGCGACACGGCCCTCCCCAGGGTCCAGAAGGTCCCGGGCCTGGCCGGCATGTCCCTCCTCGTGGACCGCGAGCACGGCAGAGCGGCCGTCGGCGCCCTCTACACCGACCGCGACGCCCTCGTGGCCTCCCGGGGCGCCGTCGCGGCGATCCGCGGAGAGTCCGAGACCAAGGCCCGCGTGACCACCCGGAGCCTGGAGGAGTTCGAGGTGATCCTGGCCACGGCGGTCCCTCACGCGTGAACGGAGGGGCCTTACAACGATCGTCATAGGAGCTGTACGACGCCGGGGCGCTCATCGCCATCGATAACGACGATCGACGCATGTGGGCCCGCCACAGCCTGGCCCTGGAAGACGGCCGGGACATCCACGTCCCGTCCGTCGTCGTCAGCCAGGCATGGCGGGACTCCCGCCGCCAGGTCAGACTCGGCAAGTTCTCGCCGGGTGCCACGTCGTACTCGTCGGCCTCGAAACCGCCCAAGCCGCGGGCATCCTCTGCGGCAAGGCTGGCACTTCCGACATCGTCGACGCCACCGTCGTGACCATGGCAGCCAGCCTCGGCGCCATTATCTGGACCTCAGACCCGGACGACATCCGCACCCTCATCGACGCCCAGGACATCAAGCCTGCCCCCGTCATCCGCACCGTCTAGCAACTGATGTGCCCCGGGTCCGATGCAGTCGGGGCACATCAAACTCCACGAAACCGGGGTCGGCTCAGGAATCCGGCACTAGCTGGTGGCAACCAGCCCCTACACCTCAAGGTTTGTCAGGAGACGTTCGGCGAGTTCGGCAAGGGTTTCGCCATCCTGAGTCATCCAGCGGGCGGTGCCCTGGTTGGAAACCGGTCGTCCCTCCCAGCCGGCCAGTTCCCACATGCGGGAAACCAGGCCGCTGGGCGAGTAGCGCTGGCGGTCGTACTCCCAGATGAGGGCCTTGCCGGTCTCCCCTGTCCACGAGGCACGCGAGCGGCTCTCATCTGCTGCGAGCCAAGTGTCCAGTGCTTCTTGCTCGGCTGGTACGTAGAGGTTTAGGCGAAGGGGTGCGCCTTCCGGGAGTGCCCCTTGGTTGACGATGACGTGGACCGAGTTGGGGCGGCGCGGCTTGCGGGGCCGCTCTTCCTTGCGGAGGTACGGGGACACGTCCTGTGTCTGGCCTCCTGCGGACAGCACGTCCAGGACATCGGTCACGAGCGCTGCGCACGCAGCGTCGTCGATGCACACTCGCTTGAGGTCCGAGCGGGTTCCGTGCCGGGAGTCCAGTACGCCGAGCATCACGGGTACGGTGCGCTCCAGCAGTTCGGAGATCCGGTTGCTTGCCTTGACGAACCAGGTGGCGGTGGGGTCCGCGGGGTCAGGCTCGCCTATGCCCGCGTCTTCTGCGAGCAATTGGCGAAAGACGAGGTGGGTGAGGAGGAAGGCTCCGTCGTCGATGACGGCGGCTCCCCGCTTCTCGTACTCGTCGCGCACGGTACGTAGGGCTTTGCGGGTCTCGCGGAGGACGCGTACGGCGTTCCAGACCTCGAAGACTCCGGGTACGGAACGGAACAGCGGGTCGTAGATGGATCCGCTGCCTCGCTGCCATATCACGTCGGTGGAATCGGCCGCCACCAGCCGGGCCGTGAAACGGCTGGCGGAGTGTGCGCAGGCCAGAGCACACGCAGCCTCGACGACGGAGCAACCCTCGTCCCCTTGGGGCTCCAGTTCGCCTCGACGGACGCTGTACACCAGGTCTAGTTCGGCCCTGAACTCCTCGATCAGGACGGCCTGCACGGGGTCCAGGGCGATGCGGTCGCGGTCGGTGATGTGGTTCTGCCGGTTGGTGGCCTGGGTGGTGCGCTGGGCGAAGTCGGTGTCCCCGCCGGTAACGATGATGCGGACCCCGACCTCGGCCGACTCAGCCTGCTCGTCCTCTTTCGCCGCGTCGATGACGGCCCGTACGGTCTGCGCCCCGTTCACCACGCTCGCACCGTGCGCGGTGAGGCGGAGTGGGAGACGTTCCGGCTGCTTCTTGGATCCCTTCTCGATCTCCAAGGAGTCGCACAGAATGGTGATGCCGTTATTGAAGTACCAGAAGTTGGCGGGCTCTTCGGTGAGCGTCTCCACCAGCTCGCTGTTGATGGGGGTCAGCCCCAGCGGGTTGCGGATGTTGTGGTCGAAGAGTCGGTTACCGTACTCCCCCCATTCCACGATTTGCTCTGCCTGCACCACGCCTTGGTAGGCCTGTTGGTCGGAGGGCGAGCATGCGAACCATGGAGACATCGTCACTTCGAGGGTGATCGGCTCGGGCCTCTGGTCGTCACGGGCTCGCGCGTAGATCTCCGGCGAGTGGATCACACGGTGGAAGATGTGGGTTCCGTCATGGTTGAAGTCATCCTCCCCGTTCTTGATGGCCTGGCGTACCCCTGGGGCGAGTTCCTTCGTGCCCATGAGGACGATCACCTGGGTCACCTTGGTCAGGTCCGAGCCCAGCAGCGACTTGGCCTGCTCGGCCAGGACGCGACCGCGCGGATTGAACTGGCGGGATTCCCCCGCGTCAATCAGGGTGAGCCCTGAGAACAGTTTGAGGACTGCGGTTTCATCGGCTTTGGCGGTGCCGGTCTCGCTCCACTTGGACTGGACGAGGTAGATGTGCGCGGCGTCCTGGTCAACGGCGATCGCGTCGATTCCCTGGTCCTGGCCGCCGTCGATGACGCAGGCCGCCGCCTCGGCGGGCGTCCAGTCGGTCACCATGCGCACAGCATGCGCGGCGAGGGCACGGGACCGCCGCGCGATGACGAGGTCGTCCGGCCTGCGATTGCCGAAGTCGCTCATGTCGATGAGGCCTCCGTACGTCGCGTCGAGGAAGTTGGCGACTTGGCGGACCTGGGTGGGAACGTCGGGGCGGCGCGGAGGGGTGCTCATGGTTCTCCCGTGCGGGGCTGTCAAAAGTAAGGGGCGTGGGGAACGCGGAGGGTGCGCGTCACTGGCCAGGGGCGAGTGAGTCGACGACGGCCTGGAAGCTGCTGCTCGCATTGTTCAGTTCGGCGACGATAGAGGCCGCGATGTCGCGTGGGGAACCGAGGTCCTGCTGGTCTTCGGTGAGGTCGGCCCAGAGCTCCAGGCTGGTGCTGGGGCGGGCCAAAAGATCGGCTACGGGGTACGGCTTGAACTGGCGTGACGGGGTACGGCTGCTGTGGTCGGGGTCGTCCGGGCGGTAGGCGGCGAGGAAGTCGGACAGGTCGCCCTCGGTGAGCGGGTTGCCGGTGTCCGTGCGGTGGTTGCCGGTGCGGGCGTCGTAGACCCACAGGGCGCGCGTGGCGGGCTCGCCGCTGGGGCGAGGGGCGGACTTGGTGAAAAAAATGATGTTCGCCTTGGAGTTGGTGCCCCGGAAGATGCCGGTGGGCAGACGCAGCAGAGTGTGCACGTCGCAGTTGAGGAGCAGATTGCGGCGTACGGTGGCCGCGGCGCCCTTACCGAATAGCACGCTGTCGGGGGCGAAGACGGCGGCTCGCGCACCTTGCGGCAAGGTGATGGCGATGTGCTGGAGGAAGTTGGTGGGAAGGTCCGCCTTGGGCGCCCAGAAGTCGTCGCGGTGGGTGGTGTCAACGGCCGCGTCGGTGCTCTTGAAGGGCGGGTTGCACAGAGCCGCGGTCGCGGCGACATCCCGGTCCTGCCGCTGAATGGCCCTTCCTCTGCGAGAAAGGGAGTCCGAACGCTGTATCGGGGGAATCCCCGCGAACAGCCGGCGGGTGTTGAGGAGCACATTCATGGTGGCGAGACGGCACATCTGGGGATCGATGTCGGCTCCCGCGATGGCGGAGTCGTCCACCTTGGTGCCGTGGCTCTCCATTTCCCGATGGGCGGCGATCAGCGTGCTGCCAATGCCGCAGGCCGGGTCGATGATCCGGTCGTCCGGGGTGAGGGCGAGGGCCTTGGCGACCACGGCGAGGAGCGGCGGTGGGGTCAGGAACTGCCCAGTCTCGCGCTTCTTGAGCATGTCGTCGTAGCAGTCGGAGAGAAGTTGGGCGAAGGCCCGTCCGAGCTCGCCGTCGGGGACCTGGGCCCAACGGTATGGGTTGATCTCCTCGGTGATGAGCTGTCGCAGCTCGCTCATCCGGTCGATGTTCCACGGCTGTGCGTCATGGAAGATGACGCTGGCCGTGGTGCGGCGCTGGTTGTCCGGTGCCGGCGCGCCGAGCGTGCGCATGATGTGGGCCAGGTAAGTGTGCAGGTCTTCGCCGCCGCGTTCGACCAGGTGTGGCCAGGTGTCGATCGACGGCGCGACCGGACGGGAGGCGAACTTGCCGGGCCGGTTTGCGCGTTCGTGGTCGAGCTTGAGGAAGAGCAGGTAGGCGATGTGCTCAGCGAACTCGATCTTTGTCAGGGCCCGGGTGCTGGTCTTGTCGTTGTAGAACGCCCACCAGCGGCGGACGATCGATTCGGCGGTCCAATCTCCCTCAAGCTGCCCACCCTGCGACGGAATCCCCGACATCCCACTCATGCTTCCGGACCCAGTACTGCCCCGCCCCGTACCCATACCGTTCTGCTTCCCTCCGCTGTCACCCGAGTTCGGGCCACGGCCGGTTGCCTCCCGGCCCGGACTCGGGTGACGGAAGGGCGGGCCTACCCTGCGCGGGCTTCCCCTGCTTCATCGCTGTCGTCGTCGGTGGTGCTTGTCGTTCCCGTGACGCACTCCGGGGCAGCCTCTTTCTTCAGAGCACGGGCCACGGTAGTGAACTCGGCCAAAGCGGCCTCCAGTTCGTCCACGATCTCCTGGGCAATCACGTCAGGCGACGCGAGGGCCGTATTCGTGGAGTTCGTTCCCGATCGGAGGACGGTCAGGTCGAGATTCACCTTGTCACGAGTGATCAGTTCTTCGTAATCGTAAGCCTGGAAGCGATCAGTGGGCTTGCGAGCGGAGAAATCGGTGCCGCCCGAGTGGAAGGCGGCGACGAAGTCGTCCAGGTGCTCGCGGCGCAGCTGCCGCTGCTTGAGGGTGAACCGCTGGTCGGTGCGGAAGTCGTAGACCCACAGCTGCCTGGTGCCGGGGCGGCCTCCGGTGCTCTGGCCGGTCTTGTCGAAGAACAGGACGTTGGCCTTGACACCGTTGGCGTAGAAGATGCCAGTAGGCAGGCGCAGCAGCGTGTGCACATCGCACAGGTTCAGCAGGTTGCGGCGGATCGTCTCGCCGGCACCTGACTCGAAGAGCACGTTGTCGGGGAGGACGACGGCTGCCCGGCCGTTGGTCTTCAGCAGGTTGTAGATGTGCTGGACGAAGTTGAGCTGCTTGTTGGTGGTCTGAGTCCAGAAGTCCTTACGGGCGGTGTACGCCTCGCCCGTCACCGACCCGACGCCGAAGGGCGGGTTGGCGAAGACGACGTCGTAGAACCGAGAGGGAGACTTCGCCAGGGAGTCCTGCACGGTGATCAGCGGCTTGGCCTCGGACGTGCCGATGTTGTGCAGCAGCATGTTCATCAGCGCCAGACGGGCGGTCTCCCGGACCAGCTCGTAGCCGGTGATCGCACCGGTCTGCAGCTTGCGGCCCTCGTCACCGTAGAGCTGTTCCTGGTAGTGCTGATTGAGGTGGGCATGGGCGGCGATGAGGAAGCCGCCGGTTCCGCAGGCCGGGTCGGTGATGGTCTCGCCGACCTGGGGCCGGACACAGTCGACCATTGCGTCGATGACAGGGCGGGGAGTGAAGTACTGGCCGGCGCCGGTCTTGCGGTCCTCGGCGCCGCGCTGCAGCAGGCCCTCGTACGCGTCGCCCTTGAGGTCCTGGTCCTCGGTGGTCCAGCGGTACGGATTGATCAGGTCCTTGATCAGCCGCTCCAGGACGGCCGGTTCGTGGACCTTGTTGCTCGACTTGGCGAAGACCTCACCGAGCATGGTGCCGCCGCGCGAACCAAGGTCCTTGAGGATGAACTCGTAGTGATCGAGCAACGCGTCGCCTGAGCGGGTGGTCAGGCTCGCCCAGTCCCGGCCCGGAGGAACGAGAGGCTCGTCCGGCAGGTTGCGGCGGAACTTGGCAGGGCGGTTTGCCCGCTCGTCCGCCATCTTCAGGAAGAGGAGGTACGTGAGCTGCTCGACGTAGTCGAGAGTGGAGACCCCGGAGTGGCGCAGGAGCTCGCAGTACGACCAGAGTCGGTTGACGAGAGTGCTGGTCGACTCGGCCGCGGTCGCCCTGGGCGTGGACTGACGCCCAAGGAGAACAGTTTCCTGGGGCGAGTCATGCGCCGGGGCGGTGGCTGGCTTGTCGGTGCTCATGGTGCTCACAGGGGCAGTTCTCCTTGACCGGGGTCGCCGGTCGACTTGCTGGTGCGCGGGGTACGGCGGCGCGTGCTCTTCGTGCTGGCGGCAGAGGAGCGCTGAGCGCGGATGCGGTCGAGCAGCGCGGAGGCGGGCTCGTCGGTGGGGTCCTGGGGGACGAGGGTGCCGGTGAAGGCGGCGTGGAGTAGAGCGGCGCGGAGGTTGACCACCTCAGCAGCTTGTCTATCCAGGGCGTCCCTCAGCACACCCACCTGCGCAATCTTCTCACGAATTGCCGACGCGATTCGTTCTTGCTCGTCATAGGACCCAGGTACCGGGATTCTGGCAGACTTCACAACTCCTTGAGAAATGTTCCGCATAGAATCGCTGGTTCCTGTAGCGGCGTCGGAGTATTGCTCGCGCACATACCGGGAAGAAAGCACTTCAAGAAGCCACTCGCGACTCACTCCGTCCTTGGGGACAAGGCGCAAGCTTTTATCGCTCAGTAGAAGTTTTCTGCGGACGGGGCCAACCAGAACGGGTGCACCAACATATTCCACGGTGTTTGCCCGACTTAGCAAGATGTCGCCGTTGCAGATTTCAAAAACAGGGTTTACTTCGCGCCCTTCCGGGACGGCCTTGTTCTCGTCTGCTCGAAATTCTCCCCAGGTCATAGCGCTAACTTTGATAATGGCCCACTCGTCTTCGTGGGCGGCCCTGGGGAGGCAGGTGAACGACTTTCCGGCCTCAATTCTCTGTAGAACGTCGCCGACTGTCCCCCATCGCCACTCCTGCGGCAATTCCTTGTCGGGGTTCGTCCGAATCTCTTGCGACCGGATCTGGCTGATGAGCTCAGTCAGCTTGTTTGCGGCGCGAGCGAGGGATGACTCGCCCGCCTCGATGTGAGCTAGCTGCTCATCAAGTTGTGCAACGATGCGGTGCTGTTCGGGGAGAGGGGGAACCGCAATCGTTGTGTCAAGCAGTACTTTCCGCGACACACTTGCCTGGTTTACGTGGTTGTTCAAGACAGTCCTGAAGTGTCCGGTCGACCACAATGTATGGAGCTGAATTGCCAGAAATCGGCTATCGAGCCCCGCCGGGGGACGAAGGCGCGTCATGTGGTTGGAGTACGCCAAGGGCTCGTCTGAGTTAACCCAGGCTGTCTTTCCTACGAGTGCCGGGCTGTTGGTGTTGTTGAAGAGAACGTCTCCACGCTGCACACGGCGCTCCGACTCGTCCTCAACGAAGCGTGCGTCGGAGATGTCGATGACGCCGTGACGTGTGATGTTCATCGGACGTAGGTGCAGGACGCCATTGCCATCGCGATTGTGTTTCCCGCTGGCAAATCCTGGCTGAACCTCGACGCCAAGCTCGCCAAGCGTCGCACGAGCCCAACCTTTTGGCAGGTCCGACTCGCCTCCGCCACTCACCATTCCGGAATTCCCGCCCCCCGAGGCCGCGCCCCCGGTTTCCCTGATTTCCGCGACGTCCACGGCGGTCCCCGTCACGCGCTCAGCTCCCTGTCGAGTTCGTCGATGATGTGTTCTGCCTGTCGTTCGCCGAATTCGGCGAGGAAGCCGTCCGTGCCGTTACGGGCGGCAAACGGGGCATAGTCGAGGTCGGCGGTGTCGAAGCGTACACGTTCGATCGTGGCGGCTGCGATGTGGTCGAGCCACCAGCGCTGACGGTCGCTGAAATGGACGCCTGCCTGATGCTGGCGGGTGAGCCAGGCCGCGTAGCGTTCGCGGACGCGTTCCTCGTGCGGGATCGGCTGGGGGGCGCCGCGTTCGGCCCCGCCGGCGAGTTCGTAGCGGAGCAGGGCGAGGAGGTCGGCTGCGGTCCGGCGCGTCTGAGCACCGTGTAGGGCTTCGCCGACCTGCTCGTAGGCGGTCCACAGGCGGTCCGGGGTCCAGGCGCGTGGGGGACGGGCGATGGCACGGGCCACGTTCTGCAAGCGTCGCAGGGCGTCAGCCGGTGGGGTGTCGGAGCCGGCGTTGAAGGCGATGGCGAGGGCGGCGATTTCATCGCGGTTGTCGTCGATGTACTGCCGCCAACTGGTGACGACGTCGCGGGAGGCCGCCTCGTCCTCCACCACGGCACCTGCTGTGACCAGCTCGTCTCGGCTGGTCTCGTCGTAGAGGATGTCCTTGGCACGACGCATCTCCAGCAGCCTGGCACGCAGCTTCGGGGCGGCGGCGATGGGCTGGACGGCGTGGTCGATGAGCGCCCGCACCTCCCGCTCGGGGTCGCGGCCAGTGAGGTGGGCGGCGTCCCGTACTTTCTGCTGGTCGTCGGCCGAGACCGCGCGGACCATGCCGTGAATGATCTCCTTGAGGGGGCGGCCGCCGGTGAGCTGCTCGATCTCGCCGCGCTCCTCAGGGGTCATCTGGATGTCGAGTTTGGCAAGACGGGCGGCGAGGGTGGAGACCTCTTCCTCCTCGATGGTGCCGGCCCCAGCCTTCCGTAGCAGCTTCTCCAAACTGACCTGCTTCTCGGTGTGGCGCTCCAGAGGGGCCGCGTCGACCTTCTTCTTCCGGGTGACGCCCACCGCGTCGACAATGACGAAGCGGGTCTTGGGGCCGACGCCGGGCGTCACCTTCTCGAACTCGGTGAGAGAGAGAGTGCGGGCGCCACGGCCCTTCATCTGCTCGAAATAAGCCCAGCTCTTCACGTCACGCAGGAAGAGTAGGCATTCCAAGGGCTTGACGTCGGTACCGGTGGCGATCATGTCGACGGTGACGGCGATCCGCAGCTGAGGCAGGTTACGGAAGTCCGCGAGGCGCTCATCAGCCTTTTTCGCCGCGTGGGTGATCTTGGCGCAGAAGTCGTTGCCCTTGCCGAAGACATCACGGACGACTTCGACGATCTCTTCGGCATGGTTGTCGTTCTTCGCAAAGATCAGGGTCTTGGGGACGTACATCTCGTCCCACAGCAGGTCACCGTTGGAACCGTCACGCTTGCCGCGCTCGGGGAAGATCTCGGTGAAGAGCCGCTCTCGGAAGGTGCGGATCACGGTGCGCAGCTGGTCCTTGCTGATGACGCCCACACCGACTTGGTTCGCGCCGTACTCGACGTCCTCGTCGAGGTCCTCGTAGCGCTGGCGTCGGGTGCGGCGGTCGCGGACCGGGATGGTGCCCTGGGCGATGACACCGCCCTGGGCCGTTATCCGGGTACCGATCTCATACACAGAGAAGTCGACGTTGACACCGTCGGCGACGGCCTCCTGGTAGGTGTACTCGCTGACCAGGTTGCCGTTGAAGTAGCCGAAGGTCTGGGCGACCGGAGTGGCGGTGAGGCCCACGATAGGCGCGTCGAAGTACTCCAGGACCGAGCGCCACTTGCCGTAGATGGAGCGGTGGCACTCGTCGACCACGATCAGGTCGAAGGACTCCGGCGGGATGTCCGGGTTGTAGCCGACCTCGACCGGGCCGGGAATGTCGTAGGGCTGTTCTTCCGCGAGGGCGCCCGTCGGGCGTTCGCCGGTCAGTTCCATGTACAGGCGTTGGACGGTGGACACGACCACCTTGGACGACGGCTTCATGCCTTCGGCGCCGAGCCGCTGGACGTGATAGAGGTCGGCGAACTTGCGGGCACCGTCGGGAGTGATGAAGTTCTCGAACTCGGCGACTGCCTGGTCGCCCAGGTTGTTGCGGTCAACGAGGAAGAGAACTCGCTCGGCGCGCGCATGCTTCAGCATCCGATACGAGAAGGTCACCGCGGTGAAGGTCTTGCCGGCGCCGGTGGCCATCTGCACCAGAGAACGGGATTGGCCCATGCCCTGCTGGCCCCGGCCGAGGGCTACGGAGTCCTCGACCCCGCGAACAGCGGAGATCTGCGCAGGGCGCAGCGGGCGTTCGTCCAGTTCGGGCATGCGCCAGCGGAGACGGGCGCGGTAGCTCGGCGCCTGTGGGTCTTCGTCGGCCTGGCGGATCCAGCGGGCCAGAGTGCGCGGCTGGTGGAAGGAGAAGATCCGACGGGTACGGGAGTCGGGGTCGAGGGTGCTGCGGAAACGGGTCTCGCCACCGTCGCTCACGTAACGGAAAGGCAGGGGTTCCTCTCGTCTCCAAGCGAGCATGCGCTGTTGGGCG
This sequence comes from Streptomyces sp. NPDC127092, assembly GCF_042722475.1. Taxonomy (NCBI): domain Bacteria; kingdom Bacillati; phylum Actinomycetota; class Actinomycetes; order Kitasatosporales; family Streptomycetaceae; genus Streptomyces; species Streptomyces sp. NPDC127092. Next base: position 92,774 of record NZ_JBHXFE010000018.1, on the reverse strand, counting down.
TCGGTGGGGTGGTCGGCGTACCGGTCGGCCTGAGCCTCGGCAGCGGACAGGTCGGCCCCTTCGCGCTTGGCCTCGATGACACCGACCAGCTTGCGGTCCACGTACAGCGCGTAGTCGGCCCGGCCGCGTGCTGTTGTGGTCTCGCGGACGGCTACGCCGTTGCCCCGGTGGTCGCCCTGGTGCCAAAGGTTCTGCTCCGCGATGTCCTGGACCTGCCAGCCCGCCTCGGTGAGCATCTGGTCGAGGCAGGCGCGAACCTGTACCTCGGTGAGGGGCTCGCGGGCGGCCGCTTCCGCATTGTCGAGGAGGCGGGCGCGCTCCGCGACGGCGGCGGAGGCCGCCGAGCTGTCGGTGGCTTCGGCCCGGCGCTGCCGTGCGTAGTCGGCCTCCTGGGCCGCTTCGACCTGCTTCAGCTGCTCCTGGAGCGCAGCGATCGAACGGGCGAGACCCTCTTGCTCGGCGCGAGCCGCGGAGAGCTCACGTTCGGCGGCGGCCCGAGCCGCCTGCTCGGCCTCCGCCTTGGACGCCTGGTCCTGGTAAGTGAGTCGGGCCTCTTCGAGGGCCTTGCGGGCCTGGGCCACCTCATCGCGCAGACGTTGGTTGCGTGCGGCCGGCGTACGGGCCGGATCCGGGGGTACAAATGCGATCTGCTCGCGCGAGCCGGTCAGCAGGCGGTGGTACCAGACTCCGAGCCTGAAGCAGGATCGCAGGGCCCGGAATGCGTCGTCGGAGTTGTCGTGGTCACCGTGGTTGGCGTCGTTGCCGAGGGCGCGGACCTCGTGGAAGGCGGCCCCGACATTTCCGTGCAGGTACCCCTCCGTGTCGAGGGCCTTCAGCCGCTCGAACTGTGTGGTGCCCGCGTTCCTGATCCGCGCCCTGCGGACCAGGTCCGCCGCGAGCGTCTCACCGAACTGCCTCGACTTGATTAAGGAGGTATTGGGGTCGCTGAAGACGTAGCTCTCGGCTGCTGCCCCGTAAGCCACGAGCAGGGGAGTGTGCGGCAGCAGAAAGCCGAAGTTCCGCGACTGCTGGGCCAGCCTGGCCAGTTTGGCGTTATGGGTGCCGGGCGAGCCGACCGCACTCATACTGTGTCACCACTTTCTGGGGCGGGTGAGCCGCGCAGCGCGAGAAGCGCGACTTGATCGCCGTACGACCCTACTTTGGGGTGTTCGAAGGCGGGTCCATTTTTGCGTGTACCGAAGAGCGGACTTTCGGGGGTCCGCAGACGGACGTGGGTACGTCGAGGACTGAAACCCACGTATGCCCGTCGTGACGCCAGGCGGTCAAGCGGCACATCTCCGTCACTGACACTGTCCCTTCCGGCTCGAGCAAATCCGCGGTTCAGCGCCGCACATGCGACCAGCTGCGCTGTGTCGCCGCTGTCCAAGGGTCGAACCTATGGCCAACTGCGTCACGACTTCACAGCCGGTGCCCACACTCTGCCCACGACACCACGGCCGACGACAGCGCTGCGGATGCCCCCGCCGTTCATGCGGACCTACAACGCCTTGTCCTCGGTGAGCGACGTTGTCGGTCAGGCGCCCAACGTGATGAGTCTGGTCCCCTCCATAAGCTGGTCAGATCCCGAGCTGCTGGCAGGCACCTCTGAGGGTGGGTTGAAAGACTGACGGGGCCAGGAAACATTCGTCCCAGCCCCATCAGCCACTTGTACCTTGAACTGAACTCCACACATCACCAACCTGGTGGAGTTCAGACGTTGAAGCGGAACTCCACCACGTCGCCGTCCTGCATCACGTACTCCTTGCCCTCCATGCGGGCCTTGCCCGCCGCGCGGGCGTCGGCGACCGAGCCCGTTTCGACGAGGTCGGCGAAGGAGATGACCTCGGCCTTGATGAAGCCCTTCTGGAAGTCGGTGTGGATCACACCGGCGGCCTCGGGGGCCGTCGCGCCCTTCTTGATGGTCCAGGCGCGGGACTCCTTGGGGCCGGCCGTCAGGTAGGTCTGGAGGCCGAGGGTGTCGAAGCCGACGCGGGCGAGGGTGGCCAGGCCGGGCTCCTCGGCGCCGACGGACTGGAGGAGCTCCATGGCGTCCTCCTCGTCGAGCTCGGCGAGGTCCGCCTCCAGCTTGGCGTTGAGGAAGATGGCCTCGGCCGGGGCGACCAGGGCGCGCTGCTCGTCCTTGAAGGCGTCGTCGGTCAGCTCGTCCTCGTCCACGTTGAAGACGTAGAGGAACGGCTTGGTGGTGAGCAGGTGGAGGTCGTGCAGGAGCTCCGCCTTCTCCGAGCCCTGGACGATGCCCTGCGAGAACAGGGTGTCGCCGCGCTCCAGGATCTCCTTCGCCGCCTCGACCGCCGCGACCTTCGGGGCCACGTCCTTCTTGATCCTGGCCTCCTTGGCCAGGCGCGGGAGGACCTTCTCGATGGTCTGGAGGTCGGCGAGGATCAGCTCGGTGTTGATCGTCTCGATGTCGTCCTTCGGCGAGACCTTGCCGTCGACGTGCACGACGTTCTCGTCCTTGAAGGCCCGGATGACCTGGCAGATCGCGTCCGACTCGCGGATGTTCGCGAGGAACTTGTTGCCCAGGCCCTCGCCCTCGCTCGCGCCGCGCACGATGCCGGCGATGTCGACGAAGTCCACCGTCGCCGGGAGCACGCGCTGCGAGCCGAAGATCTCGGCGAGCTTCTGCAGACGGGCGTCGGGGACGCCGACGACGCCGACGTTGGGCTCGATCGTGGCGAACGGGTAGTTGGCCGCCAGCACGTCGTTCTTGGTCAGGGCGTTGAACAGGGTCGACTTGCCGACGTTCGGCAGGCCGACGATTCCGATCGTGAGCGACACGGTGGCGACTTCCCTAGGAGGAGTGGAGGTGGGGCGATCCCCCAGTTTACGGGGCAGCGCCCGTGGTACGGCCTACGCCCTGACCCGGCCGGAACGGCCCTCTTCGCGCCAAGGTCACCCAAAGGGCGTGTCCCGTCGGGGGATCCCGGCCCCTTCCGACCTACGTTGGTGGTGTGGAGCAGCACAGGACACGCAAGCCGCAGCCCCGCCGCCCCGCCGGGGGCCGGCCGCAGGGCCCTCTGACGCCGCCCGGCGCGCTGGTCGAGGGCGCCGCGGTCTACCGCGTCGCCGCCCGGCCCCGCCCGGGCAGGCCCCGCGTCGAACGCGCCGCGCCGCCCGTGGTCGCGGCCCTGCGCAGGCTGCCCAACCCCCGGCTCACCGGACTCGGCGCCGGCCTCTTCGCCTCCGCCGTCATGCTGGTGATCGGCTTCCTCGACTGGCTCCTGTTCGACGGCTCCCCCGTCGTCTTCGGGCTCCTGTTCCTCCCCGTCAGCGCCCTGACCGCCCTCTGGGTCCGGACCGCCGACCTGGTCACCGCGCCCATCTCCGTACCGATCGCCTTCGCCGTCGGCGTCGTACCCATCTCCGGCGGTACGGGAGGCGTCGGCGGCCAGGCCATGGCACTCGTCACCGCCCTCGCCGTCCACGCCGGCTGGCTGTACGGCGGCACCCTCGTCGCCGGCCTCATCGCCAGCGTCCGCAAGGTCCGCGACATGGGCCGCCGCCAGCGCGCCACCGCCGGAGCCCCCGTACGTCCGGTCCGCCGCCCGGCACCCGAGCAGGGCTAGGGCGGAGCCGGCGACGGACGGGAGGGCTGGGCCGGGGCCGGGGCCGGCATGGCGCCCCACCCATCTGCCGCTGGGCGCCCGGGAGGGGCCGCGACCGCGCCCCTGTCCACGGAGGGGTGGCACCGCGCGGCCCGCCCGGCCCTCGCTCAGCCCCCGGCGACCCGCTCCTTCGCTGCCATCGCCGCCCCCACGATCCCCGCGTTGTTCTGCAGCTCCGCCGGAACGATCTCGGCCCGGATGCCCTCGATCAGCGGCAGGAACCTGTCCGCCTTGCGGCTGACGCCGCCGCCGATGATGAACAGCTCCGGCGAGAACAGCATCTCCACGTGCGCCAGGTACTTCTGCAGCCGCCGGGTCGCCCAGTGCTCCCAGCTCAGGCCCTCGTCCTCGCGTGCCTTCGACGACGCCCGCTTCTCCGCGTCGTGGCCCTTGAGCTCCAGGTGGCCCAGCTCGGTGTTGGGCAGGAGCTTCCCGTCGACGAAGACGGCGGAGCCGATGCCGGTGCCGAGGGTCAGCAGGATGACGGTGCCCTTCCTGCCCCTCCCGGCCCCGAAGGTCATCTCGGCGATGCCGGCCGCGTCGGCGTCGTTGAGGACGGTCACCGGGAGACCGCCGAGGCGTTCGCCGAGCATCCGGCCCGCGTCGACGCCGATCCAGCCCTTGTCGACGTTGGCCGCGGTGCGGATCGTGGAGCCGGTCACCACGCCGGGGAAGGTGACGCCGACCGGGCCGGTCCAGCCGAAGTTCCGGACGACCTCCACGACACAGCCCGCGACACCGTCGGGTGTCGCGGGCTGTGGGGTGAGCACCTTGTGGCGCGGCTCCGTGAGGTCGCCGCGCTCGAGGTCCACGGGGGCTCCCTTGATGCCCGATCCGCCGATGTCCACTCCGAAGACGTTCATGGACATCAACGTAACCGGCCGGGCCCCGCCCTACTCCTTTTCGAGCAGCGCCGCCGCCTCGGCCCGCAGGTCGCGGTTGCGGAGCTCCTTCGGCAGCGAGAAGGTCAGCGACTCGTCGGCCGTCTTGACCAGCTCGACGTCGGCGTAGCCGCGCTCGGACAGCCACTCCAGGACCTCCTGGACGAGCACGTCCGGGACGGAGGCGCCGGAGGAGAGGCCGACGCTGCTGACGCCCTCCAGCCAGGCCTCGTCGATCTCGCTGGCGAAGTCGACGAGGTACGCGGCGGGGGCGCCGGCCTGCTTGGCGACGTCGACCATGCGCTGGGAGTTCGAGGAGTTCTTGGAGCCGACCACGATGACGAGCTCGGCCTGCGTGGCGAGCTCCTTGATGGCGGTCTGGCGGTTCTGCGTCGCGTAGCAGATGTCGTCGGACGGTGGGGAGATCAGCTGCGGGAACTTCTCCTTCAGCGCGTCCACGGTCTCCATGGTCTCGTCGACGGAGAGCGTGGTCTGGGAGAGCCAGACCACCTTGGACGGGTCGCGGACCTCGACCTTGGCGACGTCGTCGGGGCCGTCGACCAGCTGGATGTGGTCGGGCGCCTCACCGGAGGTGCCGATGACCTCCTCGTGGCCCTCGTGGCCGATGAGGAGGATGTCGAAGTCCTCGTTGGCGAACCGCACGGCCTCCTTGTGGACCTTGGTGACCAGCGGGCAGGTGGCGTCGATGGTCTTGAGGCGGCCGACGCGGGCCTCCTCGTGGACGGTCGGGGCGACGCCGTGGGCGGAGAACATCACGATGTTGCCCGGCGGCACCTCGGTCGCCTGGTCGACGAAGATCGCGCCCTTCCGCTCCAGGGTCTGCACGACGTACTTGTTGTGGACGATCTCGTGCCGGACGTAGATCGGGGCGCCGTACTGTTCGAGGGCCTTCTCCACGGCGATCACGGCACGGTCCACGCCCGCGCAGTAGCCGCGGGGAGCGGCGAGCAGGACACGCTTCGGGCGGTTGGTGGCGGGCGTCGCAGTCATGGTCCCCATCGTAAGGCCGCGCCGGTCGGCGTTTTGGTCAGCGGTTCCGGCGGTGGCGTGGCCGAGACTGACGCCATGGCTGAGGAGAGGCGGGCGACGGAACCGAGGAATCCGGAAGAACCGGAGGAACCGGCGGAACCGGATCACGAGAGCCTGCGGCGGAGTCTGGGTTTCCGGGACCTGGTGGTCTACGGGCTGCTCTTCATCGCCCCGATGGCGCCGGTCGGCATCTTCGGCACGCTCGACGCCAAGTCGCACGGGGCGGTCGCACTCGTGTACGTGGTGGCCACCGTGGCCATGGGGTTCACCGCCTTCAGCTACGCGCAGATGGTGCGGGTCGCGCCGCGGGCCGGCTCGGTGTTCACGTACGCCCGTACCGCGCTCGGCGAGGGGCCGGGCTTCGTCGCCGGGTGGATGGCGATGCTCGACTACCTGCTCATCCCGGCGGTGGCGTACCTCTTCGCGGGCATCGCGATGGAGGCCCTGGTGCCCGAGGTGCACCGCTGGGTGTGGACCGGGATCGCGGTCGTCGTGACGACGCTGCTGAACCTGTGGGGCGTACGGGCGGCCGCCCGGGTCGGCTTCGCGGTGCTCGCGATGGAGATCGTGGTGCTGCTGGTCTTCGTGGTGTCGGCGGTCGTCGTGCTCGTCGGGGACGGGCCGTCGCGGGACTGGTGGTCACCGCTGACCGGTGACGCCGGGTTCTCGGCGGCGGCCGTGGTCGGGGCGGTGTCGGTGGCCGTCCTGTCGTACCTGGGCTTCGACGCGATCGCCTCGTTCGCGGAGGAGGTGACCGGGGGCTCGGCGAAGGTGGCGCGGGCGGTGCTGTTCTGTCTGGCGCTCGCGGGCCTGCTGTTCGTGGCGCAGACCTGGCTGGTGGCGCTGCTCGCGCCCGTCTCGTCGACGGAGCTGGCGGCGGACCCGGCCTCGCAGGGCTCGGCGTTCTACGACGCGGTGGACACGGCCGTCGGCGACTGGCTGCACGACCTGGTGGCGGCCTCGAAGGCGATCGGCGCGGCCTTCGCCGCGCTCGCCGGGCAGGCGGCGGGCGGGCGGCTGCTCTTCGCGATGGGCCGCGACCGCCGGCTGCCGCACGCGCTGGCGCGCACCGACTCGGGCGTGCCCCGGGTGGCGCTGCTGGTGTCGGCGGCGGTGACGATGGTCGCGGCGGTGTGGGCGGCCCGCCAGGACGACGGTCTCGACCATCTGGTCTCGGTGGTGGACATCGGCGCCCTGACCGCGTTCGTGCTGCTGCACGCGAGCGTGGTGGGCTGGTTCGCGGTACGCCGCATGGCCGGGCCGCCGCGCTGGCTGCCGCACGTGGTGGCGCCGGTGCTGGGCGCGGCGATCCTGGTCGCGGTGATCGTGGAGGCCTCGCCGTCGGCACAGGTGGTGGGCGTGATCTGGCTGGGGATCGGGCTGGTGGTACTGGCACTGCAGGGGATGCGACGACCGGTGCCGTGATTCGGGCGGCGCGGACCGTGAACCCTCTGCACCGGCCCGGCCCGCGCGCGCGGTGCCCCTGCCTCGCGCTCACGGCGCCGTAGCCGTCGAAGTGACCCGGCCAGCCCGCTCGGCGCGCCTGCGAGGGTACGGGCCCGTCGCGGTGTCCTTCTCGTGTCCGACCCGCCCGTTACGCTCGGCGCATGGGTCTGAACACGTCAGCGGAAGCGCCGCTGCCCGTCGGCGAGGTGTCCCGGCTGATCGGGGGCTGGATCGACCGGCTGGGCGCGGTGTGGGTCGAGGGGCAGATCACGCAGCTGTCGCGGCGCCCCGGCGCCGGGGTGGTGTTCCTGACGCTGCGGGATCCCTCGTACGACATCTCGATCAACGTCACGTGCTACCGCCAGGTCTTCGACGCCGTCGCCGACGTCGTCTCGGAGGGCGCGCGGGTGGTCGTGCACGCGAAGCCGGAGTGGTACGCGCCGCGCGGGCAGCTGTCGCTGCGGGCGGCGGAGATCAGGCCGGTCGGCATCGGCGAGCTGCTGGCGCGCCTGGAGATGCTGAAGAAGTCGCTGGCCGCGGAGGGGCTCTTCGCGCTGGACCGCAAGAAGCCGCTGCCGTTCCTGCCGCAGCTGATCGGCCTGGTCTGCGGGCGGGCGTCGGCGGCCGAGCGGGACGTCCTGGAGAACGCGCGGCGGCGCTGGCCGGCCGTCCGCTTCGAGGTGCGGAACGTGGCGGTGCAGGGCGTGCGGGCCGTGCCGCAGGTGATCCAGGCCGTGAAGGAGCTGGACGCGCACGAGGACGTGGACGTGATCGTCGTGGCCCGCGGCGGCGGCAGCGTCGAGGACCTGCTGCCGTTCTCGGACGAGCAGCTGGTACGGGCGGTCGCCGACTGCCGTACGCCGGTGGTGTCGGCGATCGGGCACGAGCCGGACACGCCGCTGCTGGACCTGGTCGCGGACCTGCGGGCGTCCACGCCGACGGACGCCGCCAAGAAGGTGGTCCCGGACGTGGGCGAGGAGCTGGAGCGGGTGCGGGGGCTCCGGGACCGGGCGCTGCGGTGCGTCCGGGGCCTGCTCGAGCGTGAGGAGCGGGGTCTGGCGCACGCGCTGGCCCGGCCGGTCATGGAGCATCCGCAGCGGATGGTGGAGGTGCGCGAGGACGAGCTGGCGGCGCTGCTCGCGCGCAGCCGGCGGACCCTGGGGCATCTGCTCGACCGGGCGGACTCGGAGCTCTCGCACACCCGGGCCCGGGTCAGGGCGCTGTCCCCCGCCGCGACGATGGAGCGCGGTTACGCGGTGCTCCAGCGGGCGGACGGCTCGGTGGTGCGGGACCCGGTGGAGGTCGCGGCGGACGAGGAGCTGCGGGCCCGGGTGGCCGCGGGCGAGTTCCGGGTGCGGCGGCTGCCCGACCCGGCCTGATCGACCCGGCCTGATCGACCGGCCTGATCGACGACGAAGAGCTAACACGGAGGACTGGATTCATGGCAACGGGCACGGGCAACGCGGAGACCGCCCTCGGCTACGAGCAGGCGCGCGACGAGCTGATCGAGGTCGTCCGGCGCCTCGAAGCGGGCGGGACGACCCTGGAGGAGTCGCTGGCGCTCTGGGAGCGCGGCGAGGAGCTGGCCAAGGTGTGCCGGCGCTGGCTCGAGGGGGCCCGGGCACGTCTCGACGCCTCTCTGGCGGCCGAGCGGGCCGCCGACGAGGCGGCGGAGGACGCCGACGAGGAGTGACGTCGCCGGTCCTGGGGCGGGGCACGTACACTGGACTGTGAAGCGGATCACTATCCGCTTGAGGTAGTTGAAACTTCACCTACTCCGGGCGTACTGTCGTGACATCGCTCGAACCCCGCGAGCGAGCCCCTTGCAGTCCGGAAGGTACGCAGCATGTCTCTCGCCCTTGACCCCGCCGCCCAGGACCTCCTCTTCCGCGAGGCCCGTACCGCCAACACGTTCACCGACGAGCCGGTGACGGACGAGCAGGTCCAGGCGATCTACGACCTGGTCAAGTACGGCCCCACCGCCTTCAACCAGACCCCGCTGCGCATCACGCTGGTCCGCTCCCCCGAGGCCCGCGAGCGCCTGGTCAAGCACATGGCCGAGGGCAACCAGGCCAAGACCAAGGCCGCCCCGCTGGTCGCGATCCTCTCCGCGGACAACGAGTTCCACGAGGAGCTGCCGGCCCTGCTCCCGCACTTCCCGCAGGCCAAGGACATGTTCTTCGCCGAGCGCCCGGTCCGCGAGCAGTCCGCCCTGCTGAACGCCGCCCTCCAGGCCGCCTACTTCATCGTCGGCGTGCGCGCCGCCGGCCTGGCCGCCGGCCCGATGACCGGCCTGGACTTCGCCGGCGTCCAGAAGGAGTTCCTGGACGACGACCACACCCCGCTGATGGTCGTGAACATCGGCAAGCCGGGCGAGGACGCCTGGTTCCCGCGCTCCCCGCGCCTGTCCTACGACGAGGTCATCACCACCGTCTGATGACGCGAGCCCACAGGGAAGGGCCCCCGGTGCACCGCACCAGGGGCCCTTCCCTTTGCCGTCGGACCTTCTCCGACCCGTCGGACCTTCTTCGGCCCGTCAGACCTTCTTCGACTGCAGCGCGCCCGCCATCTGCGCGAGCCGGTCGAACGAGGCCGTGCCCGTCACGACGGTCGTCGCGCCGCCCTCGGAGCGCACCAGGGCGTCGTACTTCGGGCCCTCCCAGCGCTGCCAGACCTGGCCGCCCACGGTCTGGGTCCGGCCGGTGTCCTTGGCCTCCAGGGTGACCTTGGGCACGTACTTCTTCGGATCCTCGGTGGACTGCTGGACGGAGACGTACTGGGTGTCCGGGTCGAGGAATCCCAGCTTCCAGGCGTCGTGGTCCTCGCGCCGGTACGAGACGACCGTCGCCCTCCAGTCGTCACCCAGACCCTCGGGAGCCAGCACCGGGTACGGCGCCGCCCGCTGTGCCGTCAGCAGCTCGACCCGGTAGTCCTTCACCTGGACCGGGTCCGCCTTCTCGTCGTGCGGGATGAAGAGATACATCACGCCCGCGGCGACCATGATCACCGCGAGCGACTGGAACATCCCGCGTACCGTCTGCCTGCCTCGCATACCTGCCACGTCCCTTATGGTCGCATCAAGGGTTCGTGCTCATACGTGGGCCCCTCTGCTCAATTTGTCGACCTGACGATAGAGTCGCAGCACCCTCTTTTTTTCCGGCCGTCGCCGTACAGAAAGGTGCGCTCCGATGACCGAGCACCACTTGCCGCCCGAGCTCGAGGTCTCTCCCGAGGCCCCCGACCGCAACCTCGCAATGGAACTCGTCCGGGTGACCGAGGCCGCCGCCATGGCCGCCGGCCGCTGGGTCGGCCGCGGCGACAAGATCGGCGCGGACGGCGCCGCGGTGAACGCGATGCGGACCCTGATCTCCACCGTCTCGATGAACGGCGTGGTCGTCATCGGCGAGGGCGAGAAGGACGAGGCCCCGATGCTCTTCAACGGGGAGCGCGTGGGCGACGGCACGGGCGCCGAGGTCGACATCGCGGTCGACCCGATCGACGGCACCACGCTCAACGCCAAGGGCATGCCGAACGCGATCGCCGTGCTCGCCGCCGCCGACCGTGGCGCCATGTTCGACCCGTCCGCGGTCTTCTACATGGACAAGCTGGTCACCGGCCCGGAGGCCGCCGACTTCGTCGACATCAACGCGCCGGTCTCGGTCAACATCCGCCGGGTCGCCAAGGCCAAGGGCATGCAGGCCGAGGACGTCACCGTGGTCATCCTCGACCGCCCCCGCCACGAGGGCATCGTCAAGGAGATCCGCGAGACCGGCGCCCGCATCAAGTTCATCTCCGACGGCGACGTGGCCGGCTCCATCATGGCCGCCCGCGAGGGCACCGGCGTCGACCTGCTGATGGGCATCGGCGGCACGCCCGAGGGCATCATCTCGGCCTGCGCCATAAAGTGCCTGGGCGGTGTGATCCAGGGCAAGCTGTGGCCGAAGGACGAGGCGGAGCGCCAGAAGGCCCTCGACGCGGGCCACGACCTGGACCGGGTGCTCACCACCACCGACCTGGTCGCCGGCGACAACGTCTTCTTCGTGGCCACCGGCATCACCGACGGCGAGCTGCTGCGCGGCGTGCGCTACCGCTCCGAGACGGCGACCACCCAGTCCCTGGTCATGCGCTCGAAGTCCGGCACGATCCGCCAGATCGACTCCACGCACCGCCTGTCGAAGCTGCGCGCCTACAGCAAGATCGACTTCGACCGGGCGAAATAGCACCCGCCGGGACCGCCGACGACGGTACGAAAAGGGGCGCCCCCCATGTGCGGTGGGGGCGCCCCTTCCCGTACGGGCACTCGGCCGACGGACGGGCCGGACGCGAGCCGATGTGACGCGAGCGGGAGTGACGCGAGCCAGGGGTGTCGGAAGCCAGCAGTGACGCGAGCCCGGGGTGACGGGAGTCCGGAGGCGTCCCGTCAGGAGGCGTGCGTCAGGCGATCCGCTCGGCGCGCTCGGCCGCGGCGGCCTTGCGCAGCTCGACCTCACGGCGGCGGCGCCGGGCCAGCACCACACGGCGCTCGGCTGCGGTGAGCCCGCCCCACACCCCGTACGGCTCGGGCTGGAGCAGGGCGTGCTCGCGGCACTCGACCATCACGGGGCAGCGGGCACAGACCCGCTTCGCGGCCTCCTCGCGGGAGAGCCGGGCGGCGGTGGGCTCCTTGGAGGGGGCGAAGAAGAGTCCGGCCTCATCCCGCCGGCACACCGCCTCCGTGTGCCAGGGGCCGGCCTCGTCCTCCCGAGCGGGGGTGGTGCGCTGGGGCGGCACGGCGGCGGCGACCCGGAGGGGCTGATGCGGCGAGTGCAGCACGGTCTACTCCTGACGACGGCTTCCGTGGACGAGCGAGCGACGATGCACCAGCCCTACCCGCTGTGCGCGCGCCTATGCACTGCGTGCCGCGCCGTTCCGCAGGACGGACAGCGGGCGGCGAATTCCGGTCACCGGGAGAAGTGGAACGCGGCCGTCAGTGGCCGAGATGCTTGCGCAACTTGTCCTGAATCTGATTCTGCAGGTCGGTGACCCACTTGCCCCGCTTCGGCCGGGCCTCCACGTTGCCGAACACCGCGTACCCGTTGACCACCACGACCGGGGCCTGCGGGTCGACGCCCTCCAGGGTGACGACTTCGAAGTTGCCGAAGATCCCGGTGCCGTTGCCCCGCAGCGTCACGTTCTCCGGGACGCGGACCTCGACGCTGCCGAAGATCGAGGTCGCGTTGATGACGGTGAGACGCTGGGCGAAGATCGCCTCGGTCAGGTCGATCTCGATGCTGCCGAAGAGCGAGAAGGCGTTGGTGCGCCTGCTCACCCGCCAGCGGCCCTTCCGGGTCGAGGCGGAGAAGACCGCGACCATGTTCTCCGCGGGGCCCTCGACCTCCTCCGGGCCGTACTGCGGCGCGGCCGCCGAGGCCGGACCGGAGCGGTGGGCGGGCAGGTCCCGCACGATCGGCTCCAGCTCGCCCACGGTCTTGGCGCGGTAGACGGCGTCGATGCGCTCCGAGTGCTCCTCGGGGTCGATCCGCCCTTCCGCGAGCGCGTCCCTGAGGATGTCCGCGATCCGGTCCCGGTCGGCGTCCGAGGCGCGCAGCGAGCCCTGGGGATCGGCGACGTCGGGCTGCCGGGGTGCGGAGGCGGGCGGCTGCTGGGGCTGCTTTTCGAGGTCCACGAGCCTCAGCCTAGCGAAACGCGATAGATCGCGACTAGGGGAAGCGGTCGTGTCCTGCGGACGACACGGACGGCCCCGGCGGGAACGCGCCATGTGCCGTTCCGGCGCGGTCGCGGCGGCTAGTGAGCCTTACCTCACAGGATCGGTGTCGCGGCCGCGTCTTACGCTGGAGTGCGCGCCGCCAACGGAGGCGGCGCCGCTGTCTGCCGAGTGAGGAATGGCCGCCGTCATGCCAGAGTTTGCGTACTCCGATCTGCTCCCCCTGGGAGAGGACACCACGCCCTACCGCCTGGTGACCTCCGAAGGTGTCTCCACCTTCGAGGCCGACGGCCGTACGTTCCTCAAGGTCGAGCCGGAGGCGCTGCGCAAGCTGGCCGCCGAGGCGATCCACGACATCCAGCACTACCTGCGCCCGGCCCACCTGGCCCAGCTGCGGAAGATCATCGACGACCCGGAGGCGTCGAGCAACGACAAGTTCGTCGCGCTCGACCTCCTGAAGAACGCGAACATCGCCGCCGCCGGCGTGCTGCCCATGTGCCAGGACACCGGCACCGCGATCGTCATGGGCAAGCGCGGCCAGAACGTGCTCACCCAGGGCCGCGACGAGGAGGCCCTGAGCAAGGGCATCTACGACGCCTACACCAAGCTCAACCTGCGCTACTCGCAGATGGCCCCGGTGACCATGTGGGAGGAGAAGAACACCGGCTCGAACCTGCCCGCGCAGATCGAGCTGTACGCGACCGACGGCGGCGCGTACAAGTTCCTCTTCATGGCCAAGGGCGGCGGCTCCGCCAACAAGTCCTTCCTCTACCAGGAGACGAAGGCGGTCCTGAACGAGGCCTCCATGATGAAGTTCCTGGAGGAGAAGATCCGCTCGCTCGGCACGGCGGCCTGCCCGCCGTACCACCTGGCGATCGTCGTCGGCGGCACCAGCGCCGAGTTCGCGCTGAAGACCGCGAAGTACGCCTCCGCGCACTACCTGGACGAGCTGCCCACCGAGGGCGACGCCGCGACCGGCCACGGCTTCCGCGACAAGGAGCTGGAGGAGAAGGTCTTCGAGCTGACGCAGAAGATCGGCATCGGCGCGCAGTTCGGCGGCAAGTACTTCTGCCACGACGTGCGCGTGGTCCGCCTGCCCCGCCACGGCGCCTCGCTGCCCGTCGCGATCGCCGTGTCCTGCTCGGCCGACCGCCAGGCCGTCGCGAAGATCACCGCCGAGGGCGTCTTCCTGGAGCAGCTGGAGACCGACCCGGCGCGCTTCCTGCCGGAGACCACGGACGAGCACCTCGAGACCGAGGGCGACGTGGTCAGGATCGACCTCAACCAGCCCATGGACGAGATCCTCGCCGAGCTCACCAAGTACCCGGTCAAGACCCGCCTGTCGCTGACCGGCCCGCTGGTCGTGGCGCGCGACATCGCGCACGCCAAGATCAAGGAGCGCCTGGACGCGGGCGAGGAGATGCCGCAGTACCTGAAGGACCACCCGGTCTACTACGCGGGTCCGGCGAAGACTCCCGAGGGCTACGCCTCCGGTTCGTTCGGCCCGACGACGGCCGGCCGGATGGACTCGTACGTGGAGCAGTTCCAGGCGGCGGGCGGCTCGAAGGTCATGCTGGCCAAGGGCAACCGCAGCAAGCAGGTCACGGACGCCTGCGGCTCGCACGGCGGCTTCTACCTCGGCTCGATCGGCGGCCCGGCAGCCCGTCTCGCCCAGGACTGCATCAAGAAGGTCGAGGTCGTCGAGTACGAGGAGCTCGGCATGGAGGCGGTCTGGAAGATCGAGGTCGAGGACTTCCCGGCGTTCATCGTCGTGGACGACAAGGGCAACGACTTCTTCCAGAACCCGGCCCCGGAGCCGACGTTCACGCACATCCCGGTGCGCGGCCCCGGTCTCGCCTGATACGCGCGGCACCCGAACGCCCCCCGGTCCGAGGACCGGGGGGCGTTCGGCGTTCCGCCCCCGCTCCCGTCCCCGTTTCCGTTTCCGTCCCCGTTTCCGTTCCCGTCCCCGTTCCCGTCTCCGGGGCGGTGTCGATCTTCGCTCAGAAAGTCGCTACCGACCGGTAGCCTTCCGGCCACCTACTAGCCAGTATGGGTCGCGAGCATGTCAACCACTGAGCCGGTCGACCACTCGGGAGCCCCCCATGCCCTCCACCCCCCTCATCAGGCGCGCCGCCGCCGGGACCACCGCCGTCCTCGGCCTGACGGCCCTCCTCGTCGTCGGGCCCGCGCCCGCCGCTTCCGCCTCGGATCCGGACAGCCACCACACCTCCACCGCCGCCGTCCAGGACATCGACTACACGACCTGGCGCAAGGACGTGGCGGCCGTGGTCGCCGAGGCCCGCCCGTACATCGAGGAGCGCACCGAGGACGCCGACGGGGAGAAGCAGGCGATCGTCCTCGACATCGACAACAGCTCCCTGGAGACCGACTTCCACCCCTTCTGGGAACTGCCGACCCCGGCGATCCCCGAGATCCGCGAGCTCGTGCGCGACGCGCACGACCGCGGGGTGGCCGTCTTCTTCGTCACCGCCCGTCCGGGGATCATCTACTCCCTGACGGACTGGAACCTGAAGCAGGCCGGCTACCCGGTGAACGGTCTGTACGTGCGCTCGCTGCCCGACCTGTTCGCCGAGGTCAGCGCCTACAAGACGGCCAAGCGCGCGGAGATCGAGGCCAAGGGCTACACGATCATCGCCAACATCGGCAACAACACCACCGACCTGGTCGGCGGCCACGCGGAGCGCGCCTTCAAGCTGCCGGACTACGGCGGCAAGCTGTCGTAGTCCGGCAGCGGGCCGGACGGGTCAGCGGCTGAGGTGGAACTCGAGCCGCGAGTAGTCGCCGTCGGGGGTCGAACGGATCCAGCCGCGTACGTCCTTGAAGTCGCCGGTTCCGCCGGTGACGGCGATGTCGAACGCGGCGGGCGCCTCGTCCGAGGGGTCGAACGACACCAGGTTCTGCCCGGCGAGCTGGCCTCCCGGACCGCCGGTCAGCGCGAAGGTCCCGACGCACATCATGTCGCCCGGGTCGCCGGCGCGTACGACCGTGCAGGTCACGCCGTCGCGGCCCACCTTGTCGCCGCCCTTGGTCCGGTACAGGTCGTCGGCGAAGGCGAAGGAGTCCCCGACCTGGGGCGCCTGGTCGCCCTGGCCGTCGCCCTCGCCGGGGACCTCCTTCGAGTAGAGCGTGAACTCGAGCCCGTCGCCGCTCGCGGCGGCCGAGGCCGGGGCGGCTGCGGCGAAGGTGACGGCCGCGACGGCCGCGGCACCGAGCGCGCCGGCCTTCCTGAAGCTGCGGATCATGTCCTGCCTCCCGTGGGACGGCGGTCTTCCCCGAGACCCGCCCACCATTGTCCGGCCCGCCGCGGTGGGCCGCACCCGGTCGTGGATGATGAGCGCATGCCAGAGAGAGCACCGATACGTACGGCGGCCTGCGTCGCCCTGCTGACGGCCGGGCTGCTGCTGACCGGGTGCGCGACGGAGACGGACCCCTCCGGCCCGTCGGCCCCCGCGTCCGGCGCGAAGAGCCCGGCGGCCGCGTCCGCCGGCTCGTCCGGAGCCGGGAAGGAGGTCGCCGCGCCCGCCGGCACGCTGGGCGGGGCCGGGACGGCCTGCGCCCTGCCGTTCTCCTTCTCGCTCGCCGCGGACTGGAAGCCGAAGGCGATCGACGCGCCGGAGGACCCGGAGTTCGCGGCGCTCACCCGGCAGGGGCCGGCCACGATGCGCTGCGAGGTGGACGCCAAGCCCGCCGGGCACATCGGCTTCCTGCGGGTGTGGACCGCTCCCGAGGGGACGGCGCGGGCCACCCTGGAGGCCTTCGTGAAGGCGGAGAAGGGCTCGCGCAAGGCTGTCTACGCGGAGGCGAAGGCGGGCCTGCTGCCCGCCGTCCAGGCGGTGTACGAGGTGCACAGCGAGCTGACGGGAGAGACGAAGACCGAGCGCGCCTTCGCCGTCGAGACGGCGGACAACGCGGTCGTCATCGTCCACCTCGGCGGCCTGGACTCCGAGGAGCACCGGGCGATGCTCCCGGCGTACGAGCTGGCCAGGTCGACCCTGAAGGCGTCGTCCTGACGGCGCCCGGCGGTGCGCGGCAGCCCTCCTGACGTCGCCGCACGCGGAGCCGTGGCCCCCCGTCCCGCACCGGACGAGGGGCCACGGCGTTCTGTGAGGGCCTGCTGCCGCCCTACGCGAAGCGCTGGTTCGCCGAGCCGTCGCAGGCGCGCAGCCTGATCGGCTCCTTCGCCGCGCCCTGGGTGAGGCAGAGGCCGGTCGCCGCGGCCGGGCGGACGGTGGCGCCGTCGCGGACGAACCTCTGGTTGGCGGCGCCGCTGCAGTTCCACACGATGAGCGCCTTGCCGGCCTCGTAGGCCGCGCCGGGGACGTCCAGGCAGCGGTCCTGGGTGAGTTCGGTGTGGAGGGTGCCGCGGGCGGAGTCGTACCACCAGCCCTGGTTGCGCCCGCCGTGGCAGTCCCAGCCGAGGACGGCGGTGCCGTTGGCGGAGTCGGAGGCGTTCAGGTCGAGGCAGTTGCCGGTGGCCGCGTTCTTCAGCGGCCTGTACGCGTCGTCCCAGGCGAGCGGGAACAGCTTCGGGCTGCCCGTCGAGTTGACGTCCGCGCAGCTCGCCTCGCGCAGGCCGGAGTCGTAGATCTGGGTGAGGCAGGACGCGAAGGCGCCGTGGCCGCGGTAGTTGGGGTGGAACGACTGCCGGGCGGTGTTCTCGTCCCACGGGAAGTGGTCGGCGAGGTCCAGGTAGAGCCCGCGGGCCCAGGGGTCCTCCATGCAGACCTCGTGGCCGTGGAAGAGCCGCGAGTTGTCCAGGTACACGGCGCCGGTGTTGCGGGCCGCGGCGCGCATGCCCTTCTCGAAGGCCGGTACGGCGTGGTTGCGGCCCCACTTGGCGTCGGAGTCGTAGCCGGCGCAGCCGCCGGGGAGCTTGCCGGGGAAGTTCGGGTTGTCGTAGAAGTCGGGGCCGATCGGGCTCGGGTAGCCCATGAGCACCAGCTTGTACGAGTCGTCGGTGTAGCCGGCGTCGCGCATGACCGTGCGCAGGTCGCCGATGGTGGCCTCGACCTTGGGGCGCAGCCCGTCGACGCGTGCCTGCCAGCCGGGGGCGTACTTCGGCTCGCAGGTGCCCTGGCTGAGGACCCAGCGGGTCACGCAGTCGGTCATGACGGGGCCGAACTGGAGGTCGTCGTTGGCTCCGGCGACCAGCACGATCATCTTGATCCGGGTGTTGCGGGCCTTGATGGCGAGGCTGTCGCTCTGGACGAGCTCGTCCGCGTACTGCTTCGAGCCGCCGATGCGGATGTTCCCCGAGTAGGCGCCGGAGCAGGCCACGTTGAAGGTCAGGTCGGCGGCGATCCCGGTCCGGTGGATGGCCGTGTCGGGCGAGCGGTGGCACTGGTTGGACGAGGTGTTCGTCGCCGGGTCGTAGGTGCCGACGCCCTCGCCGGAGATCTCGCTGTCGCCGAGGGAGATCAGTCCGCTCTTGCGCTGGGCGAGCGGACGCTCCTCGGGGCTTCCGTAGATCGCGGTTGCCTCGGCGGCCCGGACGGCCTCCAGCTCGGGCCGGAGCGGTACGGAGGTGATTCCGGCCGCGGTGCTCGTGTCGGCCGCTCCGGCGGGGGCGGCGGCCGTCATGCTGCCGAGGGCGGCCGCGGCAGCGGCGAGGGCCGCGACCGGCCAGCGGAGTCTGTACCTGGTGCGCGTCATTGCGCCTCCTGGAAGTGGGGTTACCCACGGTTTTTACTGGCCGGTAAGCGACTTGGGAATACGTCGAACAAGACAAGTGCTCATCTTTTTCGGGGGGTTCGGGCCCCGGAAGACACAGCAGGAGGTTGACGAACCATGAGCAACGAAGACGGCTACCGCGTCGAGCACGACTCCATGGGCGAGGTCCGGGTCCCCGCCCATGCCAAGTGGCGCGCGCAGACCCAGCGCGCGGTGGAGAACTTCCCCGTCAGCGGCCAGCGCCTGGAGCGCGCCCACATCGAGGCCCTCGCCCGGATCAAGGCCGCGGCGGCCAAGGTCAACGCCGAGCTCGGCGTGCTGGACGAGGACGTCGCGCGGGCGGTCCAGGAGGCGGCGGAGGAGGTCGCCTACGGCCGCTGGGACGAGCACTTCCCGGTCGACGTCTTCCAGACCGGCTCCGGCACCTCCTCCAACATGAACACCAACGAGGTGCTGGCGACGCTCGCCACCGAGCGCCTGGGCCGGGACGTCCACCCCAACGACCACGTGAACGCCTCGCAGTCGTCCAACGACGTCTTCCCCTCCTCCATCCACATCGCGGCCACCGCCGCCGTGACCCACGACCTGATCCCGGCCCTCGACCACCTGGCCGCCTCCCTGGAGCGGAAATCAGCCGAATTCGCGAGCGTCGTGAAGTCCGGCCGCACCCACCTCATGGACGCCACCCCCGTCACCCTCGGCCAGGAGTTCGGCGGTTACGCGGCCCAGGTCAGGTACGGGGTCGAGCGGCTGCGCGCCGCGCTGCCGCGGCTCGCCGAACTGCCCCTCGGCGGCACGGCGGTCGGCACCGGCATCAACACCCCGCCCGGCTTCTCCGCCGCCGTGATCGCCGAGGTCGCCCGCACCACCGGACTGCCGCTCACCGAGGCCCGCGACCACTTCGAGGCCCAGGGCGCCCGGGACGGCCTCGTCGAGACCTCGGGGCAGCTCAGGACCATCGCCGTGTCGCTCACGAAGATCGCCAACGATCTGCGCTGGATGGCCAGCGGCCCGCGCACCGGACTCGCCGAGATCAGCCTTCCCGACCTCCAGCCCGGCTCGTCGATCATGCCGGGCAAGGTCAACCCGGTGATCCCCGAGGCCGTCCTCATGGTCGCCGCCCAGGTGACCGGAAACGACACCACCGTCGCGGTGGCCGGCGCGGCCGGGAACTTCGAGCTCAACGTCATGCTGCCGGTCATGGCCAAGAACCTGCTGGAATCCGTACGCCTTCTGGCCAACGCGGCCCGGCTGCTCGCCGACCGCACCGTCGACGGAATCACCGCCAACGCCGAACGGGCCCGCGAGTACGCGGAGTCCTCGCCCTCCGTCGTCACGCCGCTGAACAAGTACATCGGCTACGAGGAGGCCGCGAAGGTGGCCAAGAAGTCGCTGGCGGAGCGCAAGACCATCCGCGAGGTCGTCCTGGAGTCCGGTTACGTGGAGCGCGGCGACCTCACGCCCGAGCAGCTCGACGAGGCCCTCGACGTCCTGCGCATGACCCGCCCGTGACCATCGCTGACCGATCCGTGACCTTCACCGCAGCGGTGGTGGGAGCTCGCCCCTAAGATCTGCGCATGACAGGATCCGGCCGCCCTCAGCACTGGGCGCCAGGGGACCACATCCTCTGGCGCTACCGCGACAACGGCACCGGCGACGTGCACATCTGCCGCCCGGTGACCGTGGTCCAGGACACCCCTGAGCTGCTCGCGGTCTGGATGGCGCCCGGCACCGAGTGCGTGAAACCGGTCCTGGCCGACGGCACGCCCGTCCACGAGGAGCCGCTGGCCACCCGGTACACGGCGCCGCGCACCACCGTCCGCGCCCACTGGCACGGCACCGGCGTGCTGAAACTGGCCAGGCCCGGCGACCCGTGGTCGGTGTGGCTGTTCTGGGAGCGCGGCTGGCGCTTCCGCAGCTGGTACGTGAACCTGGAGGAGCCCCGTACCCGCTGGTCCGGCGGCATCGACTCCGAGGACCACTTCCTCGACATCTCCGTCTACCCCGACCGCAGTTGGCTGTGGCGGGACGAGGACGAGTTCGCCCAGGCCCAGCGGGCCGGCCTGATGGACCCGGCGCTGGCCGCCCGGGTCAAGGAGGCGGGCAGCGCCGCCGTCGAGCTCATCCGGGCCTGGGGGACGCCGTTCTCGGACGGCTGGGAGGACTGGCGTCCGGACCCGGCCTGGCCGGTCCCCGAACTGCCCGCCGACTGGGATCGCACTCCGGCGCACACGGCTCCATGAGACTCTTGATGCGCCCCCCGGGGGCAAACGTAGGATCGTCCTCCGCAAGTCGGTCGACCGGACCCGACCGCACCCGGTCGATCCGACAGCACGTCATACACCCGGCACGGCGCAGGACCTGACCACACGTCATCCAGATTGCTTCATGAGGGGGAAGAGCAGTGCCGGACCTGCGCGCGGACGCCCCGCCCCCCTCCTCCCCATCGACCTCGTGCCGGTGGTTTAGCCCCGCCGAAGGCGCGGCATCGGCGAGAAGAGCGCGTGCAACGCACCACCGGCCCGGACGGACGGAATCCCAGGCGTGACGGAGCATCCCACCTCCCACGAAGGCCGCAAGGCGATGGCCGACCGGCCGCAGGAGCGCACCCGCCCCCGGCAGGAGACGGCGGCGACGACGCCCGCGGCCGCCGTCGCCGTGCCCGCACCGGCGCCCGGCGGCGGCATGGCGGGCCCTGACGGCGCGGCGGCGCGCCGCGAGGGCGAGCGGCTGCGGTTCGTGGGCGCCGCGACGCGGCGGATCGCGCGCGGCCTCGACCTCGACGAGATCGTCCTCGGTCTGTGCCGGGCGACCGTCCCCACCTTCTCCGACGCGATCCTGGTGTATCTGCGCGACCCGCTGCCGGTGGGCGACGAGCGGCCGGCCGAGCCGTTCGTCCTGCGGCTGCGCCGCACCGACCGGCTGCGGTTAGCGGACGTGGAGGGCGAGGAGCTGGTCCTCGTCCCCGACCCCGACCCGACGCCGGCGGCCGAGCTGTGCGAGGTCCGCTCGGGCGGCGCGCTGGCCGAGGTGCTGCGCGGGGTGCGTCCGGTGCCGGGCGACTCCCCCGCCGCCCGCGCCGCGCTGCCGGAGCTGCTCGGCCCGGACCACCCGGTGCCCGGCGGGCAGCGGGCGATACTCGCGCCGCTGCGGGGGCGGCGCCGGGTGATCGGTGCGGCGGTGTTCCTGCGCCGTCCCGAGCGGGCCGGCTTCGAGCCGAACGACCTGCTCGTGGCGGCCCAGTTGGCGACCCACACGGCGCTCGGCATCGACAAGGCCGTGCTGTACGGGCGGGAGGCGTACATCGCGGACGAGCTGCAGCGCACCATGCTGCCGGACTCGCTGCCGCAGCCGACCGGCGTGCGGCTCGCCTCGCGCTACCTGCCGGCGGCGGAGACGGCCCGGGTCGGCGGCGACTGGTACGACGCGATCCCGCTGCCCGGCAGCCGGGTCGCCCTGGTCGTCGGCGACGTCATGGGCCACTCCATGACGTCGGCGGCGATCATGGGCCAGCTGCGCACCACCGCGCAGACCCTGGCCGGCCTCGACCTGCCGCCGCAGGAGGTGCTGCACCACCTCGACGAGCAGGCCCAGCGGCTCGGCGAGAACCGCATGGCCACCTGCATGTACGCGGTGTACGACCCGGTCTCGCACCGGATCACCATCGCCAACGCGGGCCATCCGCCGCCGATACTGCTGCACCTGGGCGGCCGGGCCGAGGTGCTCCGGGTGCCGCCGGGCGCGCCGATCGGCGTGGGCGGCGTGGACTTCGAGGCGGTGGAGCTGGACGCGCCGGCCGGTGCCACGCTGCTGCTGTACACGGACGGCCTGGTGGAGTCCCGGCTGCGTGACGTGTGGACGGGCATCGAGCAGCTGCGGGAAAGGCTCGCGGCGACGGCCCAGTTGACCGGTCCGGACCACTCGCCTCCGCTGGAGGCGCTGTGCGACGACGTGCTCGACATGCTCGGCCCGGGCGACCGGGACGACGACATCGCGCTGCTCGCGGCCCGCTTCGACGGGATCGCGCCGAGCGACGTGGCGTACTGGTTCCTGGAACCGGAGGACGCGGCCCCGGGCCGGGCCCGACGGCTCGCCCGGCGGGCGCTCGCGCGCTGGGACCTGGAGGACCTGACGGACTCGGTGGAGCTGCTGATCAGTGAGGTCGTCACCAACGCGGTGCGGTACGCGGAGCGCCCGGTGACGCTGCGGCTGCTCAGGACGGACGTGCTGCGCTGCGAGGTGGGCGACGACTCGCCCCAGCTGCCGCGGCAGCGGCGGGCGCGGGACACCGACGAGGGCGGGCGCGGGCTGTTCCTGGTGAACAGGCTGGCCCGGCGCTGGGGCGCGACGCGGCTCTCGGGCGGCAAGGTGGTGTGGTTCGAGCTGGCCACGCGCTGAGCCCGTATCCGTATCCGTACCGGCATCCCGTACGCACGACGACGGCCGGACCCCTCCTCGGGGTCCGGCCGTCGTCGTGTGTCGGAGGCCGGTGTCAGCGGCCGTGCCGGCGGCCCGCTGTCACTGGCCGCCCCGGCCGCCGTCGACGACTCCCGTGTCGCCGTCCGGAGTGGGCACGATCGTCGGCTCGGTCGGCCTCGTCGGGGTCGGCTCCGGCGGGGTCGTCGCGGTCGACGTGGGCGGCTGGGTCGGCGTGGTCGCGGTCGACGTCGGCGGCTGCGTCGGGGTGGTGGTGTCCTCGCTCTCCGTCGGCGTCGGCGACGGAGAGCCGGTGGTGGCCGTCGGCGTCGGGACGGTGTCGCCGCCCGAGGTGCCGTCGGTCTCCAGGTCGAAGGTGGCGTCCGAGCCGCCGCCGAGCGCGGCGGTGGTGTACGCGCCCCAGATCTGGGCCGGGGTGCGGCCGCCGTTGGCGCGGCCCGGGTTGATGGTGTCGGTCAGGGTCACCTGGTTGCCCTTGGCGTCCTCGCCGAAGAGGCCGACGGCGGTGACGAGTTCGGGCGTGTAGCCGACGAACCAGGCCGAGCGGTTGTTCTCGGAGGTGCCGGTCTTGCCGGCCGCCTGGTAGTCGCCGGCGGCGCGGAAGCCGGAGCCGGACTGGACGACGCCCTGCATGGCCTTGGTGGTGGTGTCGGCGGCCTCGCGGCTGATGACGCGCTCGCCGATGGACTTCACCGGGTCGGCCTTGCGGTCCTTGTGCTCGGCGGACTTCACGAGGGTCGGCGTGACCTTGACGCCGTGGTTGTCGAGGGTGGCGTAGACGCCGGCCATGTCCAGGGTGGAGGCGCCCATGACGCCGAGCGACATGGCGGGGGTGGCGCCGAAGTCCTGGCCGTCCTTCATGCCGAGGGCGATGGCGGTCTGCTTGGTCTTGGTGGGGCCGACGTCCACGATCATCTGGGCGTAGACCGAGTTGATCGAGCTGTTGGTGGCCTTCTGGACGGTGACCGGGCCGTAGCTCTGGTTGTCCTCGTTCTCCGGGGCGAAGGGGATGGCGCTGCCGACGACCGGGCGCTTGCTGGTGCCGTCGTAGACCGTGCCGAGGCCGATCTTCCGGCCGTCCTGGGTCTCGGCGCCGTTGTCGAGCGCGGAGGCGAGGACGAGCGGCTTGAAGGTCGAGGCGGGCTGGTAGTCGCGCCGGGTGGCGTTGTTCGTCCAGTGCTCGGTGGCGCCGACGCCGCCGTACATCGCGACGACCGCGCCGGTCTTCGGGTCGACGGAGGTGGCGCCGGCCTGGACGGTGGCCTGCTTCTTGTCGCCCTTGCGGTCGATCTTGTCCTCGAGCTGCTTGTCGACGGCCTTGACCAGGGCCTTCTGCTTCTTCTCGTCGATGTTGAGGGTGATCGTCCAGCCGCCGGCCTTGAGGTCCTCCTCGCTGACGCCCTGGCGCATGAGCTCCTGGTTGGCGGCCTCGACGATGTAACCGCTCTGGCCGCTCAGGCCCTTGGGGGCCTTCGGCTTCTGCGGGGCGGGGAACTTCAGTCCGGCGCGCTTGCCGGCGTCCAGCCAGCCTTCCTCGACCATGTTGTCCAGGACGTAGTTCCAGCGCTGCTCGACCAGCTTGCGGCCCTCGGGTCCCGCCGAGGTCCAGTCGTACTGGCTGGGGGCCTGGAGGACCGAGGCGAGGTAGGCGCCCTGGCCGACGGTGAGCTTCGTCGCGTCGACGCCGTAGTAGGCCTGGGCGGCGGCCTGGACGCCGTAGGCGTTGCGGCCGTAGTAGCTGGTGTTCATGTAGCCGGCGAGGATCTCCGGCTTGGTCATGTTCTGGTCGACCTTGAGCGCGATGACCATTTCCTTGAGCTTGCGCGTCGCGGTCTGGTCCTGGCTCAGGTAGTAGTTCTTGACGTACTGCTGGGTGATCGTCGAACCGCCCTGCTTGCCCTTGCCGGTGAGGGTGTTCCACGCGGCGCGGACGGTGCCCTTGATGTCGACGCCGTTGTCCTTGTAGAAGGTCTTGTTCTCGGCGGCGACGAAGGCGTGCTGGACGTCGAGCGGCACCTGGTCCAGGCCCACGATCTCCCGGTTGATCTTGCCCGTGCGGGCGAGCACCTTGCCGTTCGCGTACTTGTACACGTTGCTCTGGAGGGTCGCGTCCGCGTTGGCGGAGGGCACCGGGACCATCAGGTACAGCACGTAGAAGGCGCCCATGGCGAGCAGGCAGCCCACGAAGAACGTGCCCAGGAGTTTCTTCCAGGTGAAGAGGCGGCGTATCCGCCCGCCCTTCTTCGCCTGTCCCTTGCCGTTCCGGCCCATGTCCGCGTTCGCTCCGCTCGTCGTCGAATCAGCTCAGAAAGCTAACACCGCCCAATACGACAAAGGGCGATCGATCCGGCATTTCAGGGCGTGAGAATCAGCACCCACTCCCGACGGAACCGACGCTCCAGAGGCGAAGATGGTTGTGTGCCGCCGGTCACAGCCCGTTCGTTCGAGGGGTGTCACCGGCTCCTCCGCTCCCCGGGCGAGCACTCCCGGGCTCTATACATCGTGCGTATACACCCCGTGTACAGTGACCGGCATGTCCATCGGTCACACCCTCCTCGGACTCCTGGAGTCCGGCCCGCGCCACGGCTACGACCTCAAGCGCGCCTTCGACGAGCGCTTCGGCCACGACCGGCCCCTGCACTACGGGCAGGTCTACTCGACCATGTCCCGGCTCCTGAAGAACGGCCTCGTCGAGGTCGACGGCATCGAGGCCGGCGGCGGCCCCGAGCGCAAGCGGTACGCCATCACCGAGGCCGGCATCACCGACGTCGCCCACTGGCTGGCCACCCCCGAGAAGCCCGAGCCGTACCTGCAGTCCACCCTCTACACCAAGGTCGTCCTGGCCCTCCTCACCGGACGCGGCGCCGCCGACATCCTGGACACCCAGCGCTCCGAGCACCTGCGCCTGATGCGCGAGCTCACCCGGCGCAAGAAGGACGGCGACCTCGCCGACCAGCTCATCTGCGACCACGCCCTGTTCCACCTGGAGGCCGACCTGCGCTGGCTCGAGCTCACCGCCGCCCGCCTCGACCGGCTCGCCGAGGAGATCCGCCGATGACCACCGCACCTCTGCTCAGGGCGAGCGGGATCGCCAAGGCCTACGGGCCGACCCCCGCCCTCGCCGGCGCCGACTTCAGCCTGCGGGCCGGCGAGGTCGTCGCCGTGATGGGCCCGTCCGGATCCGGCAAGTCCACGCTGCTGCACTGCCTCGCCGGCATCGTCCGCCCCGACGCCGGCACCATCCACTACGACGGCCGCGAACTCACCGCCATGACCGACGGACAGCGCAGCGCCCTGCGCCGCTCCGACTTCGGCTTCGTCTTCCAGTTCGGCCAGCTCGTGCCCGAACTGACCTGCGTCGAGAACGTCGCCCTGCCGCTGCGCCTCGACGGCGAGCGGCGCAAGGACGCCGAGCGCCGCGCCCGCGAGTGGCTGGAACGCCTGGAGGTCACCGACGTCGCCGGAAAGCGCCCCGGCGAGATATCCGGCGGCCAGGGCCAGCGGGTCGCCGTGGCCCGCGCGCTCGTCACCGCCCCCCGGGTCATCTTCGCCGACGAGCCGACCGGCGCGCTCGACTCCCTCAACGGCGAGCGCGTCATGGCACTGCTGACCGACGCCTCGCGCGACACCGGCGCCGCCGTCGTCCTGGTCACCCACGAGGCCCGGGTCGCCGCCTACTCCGACCGCGAGATCGTGGTCCGCGACGGCTCCGTACGGGACACGGAGTGGGCGGCATGAGCCTGCGGACCTGGACCCGCGACCTGGCGCTCGGCGCGCGCCTCGCCGTCACCGGCGGCCGCGGCGGCCGGCTCCGCACCGCCCTGACCGCGACCGGCATCGGCCTCGGCGTGGCCCTCCTGCTCGTCGCCGCCTCCATGCCGGAGATGCTGTTCCAGCGCGAGGTGCGCGAGTCGGCCCGCTCCGTCGACGCAAGCGAGCCGGTGGAGCGGCCCGGCCCCGAGACCTTTCTCTACGCCGACCAGTCCACGCTCTACCGCGGCGACACCATCACCGGGCTCCTGCTGCGGCCCGAGGGCGACAGGCCCGCGGTCCCGCCGGGAGCGGCGAAGGTGCCCGCGCCCGGCGAGATGCTGGTCTCCCCCGCCCTCCGCGAGCTGCTCGACTCCCCCGACGGCGCGCTCCTGCGCGAACGCCTCCCGTACGAGATCACCGGCACCCTCGGCAAGGCAGGACTGATCGGCCCGGCCGAACTGCGTTACGTCGCCGGCACCGACGCCCTGACCACCGACGACCACGGCGGGCGCGGCACGCGCTACGGCTGGTCGGTGCCCGGCGAACCCATGAACGCGTTCCTGCTGCTGCTCGTCGTCATCGCCTGCGTCGTCCTGCTGCTCCCCGTCCTCGTCTTCGTCGCGACCGCCGTCCGCTTCGGCGGCGAACAGCGCGACCGGCGGCTCGCCGCGCTCCGGCTCGTCGGCGCCGACACCGCCATGACCCGGCGGATCGCGGCCGGCGAGTCCCTGGCCGGCGCACTGCTCGGACTCGCCCTCGGCGCCGGGTTCTTCGCCGCGGCCCGGCAGCTCGCCGGGACGGTGCGGATCTGGGACGTCAACGCGTTCCCCTCCGACGTGTCCCCGGTGCCCTGGCTCGCCGCCGTGATCGTCGCCACCGTGCCGGTCTCGGCCGTCCTGGTCAGCCTCGTCGCGCTGCGCGGGGTGACCATCGAACCGCTCGGCGTGGTCCGCACCGCCACCCCGAAGCCGCGCCGGCTGCTCTGGCGGCTGCTCCTCGTGGCCGCCGGCGCCGCCGTGCTCGTACCGTCCGCCGGCGGCGTCGAGGTCAACGGCACCGAGATCAACACCGCGGGCATCGCCTCCGGCGCCACGCTCGCCCTCGTCGGCCTCACCACCCTGCTGCCCTGGCTGGTGGAAGCCCTGGTGAAGCGGCTGAGCGGCGGCCCGGTCGCCTGGCAGCTCGCCACCCGCAGGCTCCAGCTGAGCAGCGGCACCGCAGCCCGCGCCGTCAGCGGCATCGTCGTCGCCGCGGCCGGCGCGATCGCCCTGCAGATGCTGTTCCAGGCCATGCAGAACGACTTCATGCGGCCCACGAACATGGACACCGCCCGCGCCCAGCTGGAGACCAGGGTCGACGCCAGGAGCGCCGACGACGCCCGCCGGGCCATCGACGCCCTGTCGCGGACGAAGGGCGTCACGTCGGTCGCCGGCACCATCGAGTCGAACGTCTGGCGCCCCGGCCCGCTGAAGAAGGGCGAGGACTTCGCCCCGATCACCGAGATCGCCGTCGGCGACTGCGCCTCCCTGAAGGAGTTCGCCCGGCTGCCCTCGTGCACGGACGGCGACGTCTTCGTCGTCCTCACCCACGGCGCGGACGGGCCGGACGACTCCTGGGTCGCCGAGACCGCCAGGCCCGGCGCGCGGGTCGCCCTGCGCGACCCGCACACCCACAAGGGCGGGCCGGTGCCGACCTGGCGCATACCGGAGTCGGCCCGCACGGTCGACGCGCGCCCCGACCCCATGGGCCGGACCCGGTTCGGCGTGATGGCCACACCGAAGGCCGTCGACGCCGGCCGCCTCGACTCCCCCGAGGCCGAGGCCATGATCCGCCTCGACCCGGCGGTGCCGGACGCCGCCGAGCACGTACGGAACAAGGTCGCCGCCCTCGACCCGCTGACCCGGGTGCGGACCCTGCAGGACCTCGAGCGCGACGCCCAGTTCTCCAGCGTCCGCACCGGCATCCTCGTGGGCGCCACCCTCACCATGCTGCTCGTCGCGGTGTCGCTCCTCGTCACCACCCTGGAGCAACTGCGGGAACGCAAGCGGCTGCTGTCCTCGCTGGTCGCCTTCGGCACCCGCCGCTCCACCCTCGGCTGGTCGGTGCTGTGGCAGACGGCCGTGCCGATCACCCTGGGCCTGGCCCTGGCGGTGACCGGCGGGCTCGCCCTGGGCCTGGTCCTGCTGCGGATGATCGGCAAACAGGTCGAGGACTGGTGGGTCTTCCTGCCGGTCGCCGGAGTCGGCGCGGCGCTGATCGCCCTGGTCACCGCACTGAGCCTGCCGCTGCTGTGGCGGCTGATGCGGGCCGACGGCCTCAGGACGGAATAGGGGCCGCCGGGACGATCCGTACCGGAAGACGCCTCATCGCGTCCCGCAGCGAGCCCGCCAGCTCCTCGAACTCGGACTGGCGGGCCGCTCCCGTCCGCATCGCGAGGGCGATCCGCCGGGACGGCGCCGGATCGGCGAAGTCCCCCGTGAACAGGGCGCTGTCACGGGCGGTCTCGACCTTCACCGCGGTGCGCGGCAGCAGGGTCACGCCGAGGCCTCCGGCGACCAGCTGCACCAGCGTCGACAGGCCCGCCGCGGTGGTCGTGACCGGAGCGCCCTCGGTGCGCCCCGCCTCCCGGCAGATGTCGAGGGCCTGGTCCCGCAGACAGTGCCCCTCGTCGAGCAGCAGCAGCTTGAGCTCCCTGAGCGCCTCGCGCGGGATGTCGGTGCGCCCCGCCAGCGCGTGCCCCTCGGGCGCGACGAGCACGAAGTCCTCGTCGAACAGGGGGAGTTCCGTGACACCGGGCACACCGAGCGGAACCGCGAGCAGCAGCAGGTCGAGCCGGCCCGCCGCCAGCCCCTCCAGGAGCGAGGACGTCTGCTCCTCGTGCACCTGGAGATCCAGCTCCGGATAGCGGGTGTGCACCAGCCGCAGCACCGTCGGCAGCAGATACGGCGCCACCGTCGGAATCACGCCGAGCCGCAGCACTCCCGTGAACGGCGCCTGCGCCGCCTCCGCCTCCTCCATCAGCTCCCCCACGGCGTCGAGCACGGCGTGCGCCCGCACCGCGAGCCGCTCCCCGGCGGGCGAGAGCAGCACCTTGCGCGTCGTACGCTCGAGGAGCTGGACACCGAGTGCCTCTTCGAGAGCCGAAACCGCGCCCGAGAGGGCGGGCTGGCTCATCCCGATGGCCGCCGCCGCGTCCCGGAAGTGCAGATGCTCCGCGACCGCCGCGAACGCTCTGAGCTGGGACAGGCTGGGCTGCTTCACACGCCGCACGGGAACCACTGATAACCACCTTCGATCAACACGACCGAGTCTAGCTATTTCACTGATCAATGCACTCCGTGCCAGGATGTGAGACGTCCAACCCCTCACGGAAGACCCCAAAAGGGACCCTTCCGACCTTGCAAGGAGAGCGCGTGCTCACTGTCGGTGACAAGTTCCCCGCCTACGACCTGACCGCCTGCGTGTCGCTGGAGAGCGGCAAGGAGTTCGAGCAGATCAACCACAAGTCCTACGAGGGCAAGTGGCGCGTGGTGTTCTTCTGGCCGAAGGACTTCACCTTCGTCTGCCCGACCGAGATCGCCGCGTTCGGCAAGCTGAACGACGAGTTCGCCGACCGCGACGCGCAGATCCTCGGCGTCTCGGGTGACTCGGAGTTCGTCCACCACGCCTGGCGCAAGGACCACGCCGACCTGCGTGACCTGCCCTTCCCGATGCTCGCCGACTCGAAGCACGAGCTCATGCGCGACTGCGGCGTCGAGGGCGAGGACGGCTTCGCCCAGCGTGCCGTCTTCATCGTGGACCCGAACAACGAGATCCAGTTCACCATGGTGACCGCGGGCTCCGTCGGCCGTAACCCCAAGGAGGTCCTGCGGGTCCTCGACGCCCTGCAGACCGACGAGCTGTGCCCCTGCAACTGGAACAAGGGCGAGGACACCCTCGACGCCGGCAAGCTCCTGGCCGGTGAGTGAGCATGGCGCTCGATGAGCTGAAGGCCGCCGTACCGGACTTCGCCAAGGACCTGAAGCTGAACCTCGGTTCGGTGATCGGCAACAGCGAGCTCCCGCAGCAGCAGCTGTGGGGCACGGTGCTGGCCTGTGCCATCGCCTCCCGCTCGCCGAAGGTCCTGAAGGAGCTGGAGCCGGAGGCCCAGGCCAACCTGAAGCCCGAGGCGTACCAGGCCGCCAAGTCGGCCGCCGCGATCATGGCGATGAACAACGTCTTCTACCGGACCCGGCACCTGCTGTCGGACCCGGAGTACGGGACGATGCGCGCCGGTCTGCGGATGAACGTCATCGGCAACCCGGGTGTCGAGAAGGTCGACTTCGAGCTGTGGTCGCTGGCCGTGTCGGCGATCAACGGCTGCGGCCAGTGCCTGGACTCGCACGAGCAGGTCCTGCGCAAGGCCGGTGTCGACCGCGAGACGATCCAGGAGGCCGTGAAGATCGCCGCGGTCATCCAGGCCGTCGGCGTGACGCTGGACGCCGAGGCGGTCCTGGCCGAGTAGTTCCGGCCCGTACCGCGACACGTACGGCGAAGGGCCCCGGGGTTCACGGAACCCCGGGGCCCTTCGGCATGCGCGGGCGGGCCCGGCTCAGCTCCTGAGCGCCGTCATCAGCTGCCGCATGTCCTCGACGAGGTACGTCTGCATGGCGGCCGGGTCCAGCTCAGGCACCTCGATGGGCTGGTTGGTGTCCTCGTCGAAGTCGTCCGTCGGCTGGAGCGACATCGAGAGCACGGCCTGCCCGTCCAGGACGGTCAGCGAGTTCTCCTCGTACCCGCCGAAGTAGGCGACCTCCCCGATGCCGGAGATCCGCTCGCCGCCGCCCAGCAGCTGCGGGTCCTCCCGCACGGCCAGGAACTCCGGCCCCGGGTCGGTCACCCGGTGCAGGTCGTAGCTGATGTGCAGCGTGTACATGATCGGCTTGGACGCCAGGGTGACGCTGCAGCTCCACTGGAACAGGGCGGGGTGGTCCACCTTCAGCGGCTCGTCCGGCGACACGCCCTTGGGCCCGAACGCCGCGGCGAGACCCTCGGCCTTGGCCACCTGGCAGGGGTCGCGGTCGGTGCGGTAGCCGCCGAGGTCCGGGCCGCCGTCCTGCCCTCGCTCGTACGCGTAGAGCCCGCCGGCCCACACCGCGGAGGCGACCACCGCGCCGCCGAGCGCCCACAGCCAGGGGCGCCGGGCGCGGGGCGCGGCCGTGTCCTGCCCGGCCGGGGCCGGCGGCGGGTGCGGGAGCGGCGGGGCGACGGGGTCGGGAAAGCCTCCGCCGCCGACGAGTTCGGGCTCGGAGATCACGCCTGTCCTCCCGGGAGCCGCCCGGCGGTACCGGGCGCCGGGGTGGGCGCCACCTCGTACGCCGTCGCGCCGCGCGGCTCGGGTGCGGCGCGCAGGGCCTGTTCGCCGCTGTAGGCGCGGAGGTAGCCGACGACCGTGTTGGTGACGGCGACCAGCGGGACGGCGACGACGGCGCCGCCGATGCCGGCGGTGAGGCCGCCGGCGGCGACCGCGAGGACGACGGCGAGCGGGTGGACCCGTACGGCCCGGCCGAGGATGAACGGCTGGAGGACGTGGCCCTCGATCTGCTGTACGGCGAGCACCACCACGAGCACCATCAGGGCGGTGAACACGCCGTTGGTAACGAGCGCAACAACGCAGGCGAGGGCGCCGGAGACCACGGCGCCGACGAGCGGGATGAACGCGAAGAGGAAGATGAAGACGGCGAGCGGCACGGCCAGCGGCACGTCGAGGAACCACAGGCCGAGGCCGATGAAGACGGCGTCGATCAGGGCGACGAGGACCGTGCCGCGGACGTACGCGGTGAGTGTGCGCCAGGCCCGGGGGCCGGCGCCGGCGACGCCGGGCCGGGCCTGGGCGGGCACCAGTTTGAGGGTCCACTCCCAGACCTTCTTCCCGTCGTAGAGCAGGAAGAGGGTGGAGAACATGGCGAGGAGGATGCCGGTCAGCGCCTCGACGACCACGGTCACGCCCTGGAGTCCGGCGGAGGTGATCTGCTCGGCGTTGGCGCCGATGGTGTCGCTGAGGTTCTTGGCGATCTCGTTGATCTGCTGTTCGGTGACGTGGAACGGGCTGTCGAGCAGCCAGCGCTTGAGCTCCTCGATGCCGTCCTTGACGCGGTCGGACAGGCTGTCGACGTTGTCCAGCACCTGCCAGACGACGAACCAGCCGACCAGGCCCATGATCACGAAGCCGGAGACGGCGGTGACCGCGGTGGCGAGCCCGCGCGGCAGGCCCTTGCGGCGCAGCAGCGCGACGGTGGGCTGGAGCAGCGCGGTGATGAGGAGGGCGGCGACGAAGGCGAGGACGACCAGCTGGACGGAGCTGATCACCTTCATCAGCACCCATACGGTGCCGGCGAGGACGAGCAGGCGCCAGCCGGCTTCGGCGGCGACGCGCATGCCCCACGGGATCGCGGCGACCGGGTCGGGCCGCGCGGCGACGGCGGGCGCGTAGGCGGGCGGTGCGGGTACGGACGCGGGTTCCGCCGGCGGCGGCTCGACGAAGGTCGGCTCGACGGCGGCCGCCGCGGGCACCGGGGCGGGGGCGGTCGCGGGGGCGGGCTGTGCGGCGGGCCCGGTGGCGGCCTTCGGCGCGGCGTGCGCCTCAGGGCCGGGGGCCGCGGTCGGCGGGCCCAGGGGGGCGGAGTCGCGCTCGGCCTCCGCCCGGCGTTCGTCAAGGCGTTCGCCCATGCGGCTCAGACCGTCACCGAGCCGGTGCAGCCATCCTGGCAGTCTCGACATGCTCTTCCCTCTCCCCCCTCGGGCCCTCGAACCTACACCCCGCGCACGCGTGAAGCCCCCCACCGAAGGACGGCGAGGGGCTTCACGGGGTTGAGCGGGGGCCGGTACGGATACCGGGCGCGGCTCCTAGTACCAGCGGTTGGCCTGCCAGAACGACCAGGCGCCGCAGGGGCTGCCGTAGCGGCCGTCCATGTAGCTGAGGCCCCACTTGATCTGGGTGGCCGGGTTGGTCTGCCAGTCGGCGCCGGCGGACGACATCTTGGAGCCCGGCAGGGCCTGGACGAGGCCGTAGGCACCCGAGGAGGGGTTGGTCGCGCGGTAGTTCCAGCCGGACTCGTGGTCCACGATGTTGCTGAAGCACTGGAACTGGTCCGCCGGGATCATCTGCCGGGCGATGGCCTTGACCTCGGCGATGGTGTACGAACCCTGGGCGGAGAAGCTCGAGGCGTCGCGCAGGGCGGACCGGCTGGCGCGCTCCGCCTCGGCCTCCTTGCGCTCCTTCTCGGCCTTGTCGGCCGCTGCCTTCTTGGCCTCGGCGTCCTTGGCCGCCTGGATGCGGGCGGCTTCCTCGGCGGACTTGCGCGCGAGGGAGTCGGCGGCGGCGGCCTGGACGTCGGCCTGCTCCGCGAGGGAGGAGACCTGTACCTGGGCCTGCTCGCCCGCGGGGATGTCCGCGAGCAGCGTCGTGTCGGCCGCGGTGGCCTCGAAGTTGTCGTCCGAGGCCTGCGCCGCGTTGCCCGAGGCAACACCGACGACGGCGCCGACAGTGGTGACCGCAGTGGCCGAAGCCACCGCGAATCCCCGGACCGAGATCCGGCTCACACGGTTTCCTTCCAGCATCGCCCGCACAGGTGACCACGCGGGCGAAATCTTGCCCCTGACGCTGGTCTCCGAACTACTGGGTCACAGAAGACACGGGCCCGTGGTGCTGTGGGCGGCATACGGCGAACGGCTGTTGAGTTGTGTGGTGCAGCACCTCTGGAGGTGCACGTGTGCCGTATGCGGGGCCTGACGGAAGCAAGACTCTGCCGGACGGCGACGCCGCAAGGCAATTCCACGTTGCGTGTGAAAGCTCACACCTGGGTGGACGCACGGGATTTGGCCGATACGGCGGACAGCGCGGCGCCGCCCGGCTAAGCTCTCGCGCTTTGCCGGGCGGCGCCAACTCCATTGCCCCGCAAGGGGGCAGATCAGGTCAGATGTGACCATCCTCCAGCATTTCGGTCACGAGCGCGGCGATCTGCGAACGCTCGGAACGGGTCAGCGTGACGTGGGCGAACAGCGGATGACCCTTCAGCTTCTCCACGACGGCGACGACTCCGTCGTACCGGCCGACCCGCAGGTTGTCGCGCTGGGCGACGTCATGGGTCAGCACCACCCGGGAATTCGCCCCGATCCGGGACAGAACGGTCAACAGCACGTTCCGCTCGAGGGACTGGGCCTCGTCGACGATGACGAACGCGTCGTGCAGCGAGCGGCCCCGGATGTGGGTGAGCGGCAGCACCTCCAGCATCCCGCGGCTCAGCACCTCCTCGATCACCTCACGGCCCGCCACGGCTGAGAGGGTGTCGAAGACCGCCTGGGCCCACGGGCTCATCTTCTCGGCCTCGGTGCCCGGCAGATAGCCGAGCTCCTGCCCGCCCACCGCGTACAGCGGACGGAAGACCATCACCTTCTGGTGCTGACGGCGCTCCAGGACCGCCTCCAGGCCCGCGCACAGCGCGAGCGCCGACTTTCCGGTGCCGGCCCGGCCGCCCATCGACACGATGCCGATGTCCGGGTCGAGCAGCAGGTCGAGCGCGATCCGCTGCTCGGCGCTGCGGCCCCGGATGCCGAAGGCCTCCCGGTCGCCGCGGACCAGCCGCACCGAGCCGTCGGAGGCGACCCGGCCGAGCGCCTTGCCGCGCTCGGACTGCAGCACGAGACCGGTGTGCACGGGCAGCTCGGCCGCCTCCGGCACGTACAGCGTCTCCTGGTCGTAGAGGAGGTCGATCTGGTCGGCGGACAGGGCGACTTCGGACATTCCGGTCCAGCCGGAGTCCGTGATCGCGAGTTCCGCCCGGTACTCCTCGGCGAGCAGGCCGACCGAGGAGGCCTTGATCCGCAGCGGCAGGTCCTTGGAGACGACCGTGACGTCGTATCCCTCGGCCTGCAGGTTGCGGGCGACCGCGAGGATCCGCGAGTCGTTGTCCCCGAGCCGGTATCCGGCCGGGAGGACACCGGGGTCCGAGTGGTTGAGCTCGACGCGCAGGGTGCCGCCCAGGTCCCCGATGGGGAGCGGGGCGTCCAGCCGCCCGTAGCGCACCCGGAAGTCGTCGAGGAGGCGCAGCGCCTGCCGCGCGAAGTAGCCGAGCTCGGGGTGGTGGCGCTTGGCCTCCAGCTCGGTCACGACGACGATCGGGAGCACCACTTCGTGCTCCTCGAACCGGGACATCGCCTTGGGGTCGGCCAGCAGGACGCTGGTGTCGAGAACATAGGTGCGCCTGTCGGACAAGCGGCGCTTAGTGCTGGTCACCACGGAAGGACAGACCCCCTTCGAGGACCCCTGAGAGGTCGGGGTTGCGACAGGTCCGCCCCGGCGGAAGAGCGATGGGCGGAACCGGTGTCACGGCGGAATGGGACCGGGCTCTGGCCACGATGCGCGGGCCGAGCTCCGGCCCTCCGCTTCGTCCGTACACGGTCTGCACGGTCGTCCTGGTGCAAAGGGCCTCCCGGGTGGCGGTCTCCGTGCCGCTCACTTCACCTGGGATATGCCCTCGAACACGTGCCGTCATGCCATGGCATATGACGGCTGGTTCGTGAACGGAGGGTGACGTACCTGCCGGAGGGGCGCGGGGCCGCGTGAGGCCGGCTCAGTTCGGCGCGGACCACGCCGGTTGGCCACGGCCGGCCTGGGTCCACCTGGGTCGGCCTGGGTTCGGCTGGGTCGGCCTGGGTTCGGCCAGGTTCGCCCCGGTCCGGCTCAGTTGCCGAAACGGCGGTGCCGGGCGGCGTAGTCGCGCAGCGCCCGCAGGAAGTCGACCTTGCGGAAGGCCGGCCAGTGCACCTCGCAGAAGTAGTACTCGGAGTGCGCGCTCTGCCACAGCATGAACCCGGAAAGGCGCTGCTCGCCGCTGGTGCGGATCACCAGGTCGGGGTCGGGCTGGCCGCGCGTGTAGAGGTGCTCGGAGATGTGCTCGACGTCGACGATCTCCGCCAGCTCCTCGAAGCTGGTGCCGCGCTCGGCGTGCTCCAGGAGCAGCGAGCGGACCGCGTCCGCGATCTCCTGGCGACCGCCGTAGCCCACGGCGACGTTCACGAGTATCCCGGTGTTGTCCAGGGTGGCCTGCTCGGCCTCCTTCAGGACGGACTGGGTGCGGGCGGGCAGCAGGTCGAGGGTGCCGACGTGGTGCACCCGCCAGCGGCCGTCGGCGGCGAGCGCCCGGACCGCGTCCTCGATGATCGCGAGCAGCGGGACCAGCTGCTCCTCGGGGCGGTTCAGGTTGTCGGTGGAGAGCATCCAGAGCGTCACGACCTCGACGTCGGTCTCGGCGCACCAGCCGAGCAGCTCCTGGATCTTGTCCGCGCCGGCCTTGTGACCCTGCTCGGGGGTACCGCCGGAGGCCTTGGCCCAGCGCCGGTTGCCGTCGAGGATGACGCCGATGTGCTTGGGCACCTGGGCGTGGTCGAGGCGGCCTTCCACCCGGCGTGCGTAGAGCCCGTACACCAGGTCGCGCAGGTTCACTGTTCTTTACCCCTCCATGCAGTGTCGGCCCCCGAAGCCGCCACATTACTGCGGAGGGGTGACCGGCTCCCAGCCCGGGACTGTCACAAGTCCGTGATAAGCAGAGATACGTGACTGATTCCCCCCTCTACCGCGCCGCCGCGGAGCGCTACGACGCCATGGAGTACCGGCGTACGGGCCGCAGCGGCCTCAAGCTCCCCGCGATCTCCCTGGGCCTCTGGCACAACTTCGGCGACGACCGCACCCTCGACTCGCAGCGCGCGATCCTGCGCCGCGCCTTCGACCTGGGCGTCACCCACTTCGACCTGGCCAACAACTACGGACCGCCGCCCGGCTCCGCCGAGCTGAACTTCGGCAAGATCTTCGCCCAGGACTTCGCGCCGTACCGGGACGAGCTGATCGTCTCGACGAAGGCCGGCTACCTGATGCACCCGGGGCCGTACGGCGAGTGGGGCTCCCGCAAGTACCTGATGTCCTCGCTCGACGCCTCCCTGAAGCGGATGGGCCTCGACTACGTCGACATCTTCTACTCGCACCGCTTCGACCCGGAGACCCCGCTCGAGGAGACCATGGGCGCGCTGGCCTCCGCGGTGCAGCAGGGCAAGGCGCTGTACGTCGGCGTCTCCTCGTACACCAGCGAGCAGACCGCCGAGGCCGCCAGGATCCTGAAGGACATGGGCGTCCCGGCCCTGATCCACCAGCCCTCGTACTCGATGATCAACCGGTGGACGGAGGAGGACAACCTCCTCGACACGCTGGAGGCGGCCGGCATGGGCTGCATCTCCTTCGTGCCGCTCGCGCAGGGCCTGCTCACGAACAAGTACCTGGCGGGCATCCCGGAGGGCTCCCGGGCCACCCAGGGCAAGTCCCTCGACCCGAACCTGCTGTCCGAGGAGGTGCTGCGGCGGCTGCACGGCCTGGCGGACATCGCGCAGCGGCGCGGGCAGTCGCTGGCCCAGCTGGCGCTGTCGTGGGTGCTGCGCGACCCGCGGATGACCTCGGCGCTGATCGGCGCGTCCAGCGTGGCGCAGCTGGAGGAGAACGTGGCGGCGCTGGCCGGGCCGCCGCTGTCGGAGGAGGAGCTGAAGGAGATCGACTCCTTCGCCGTCGACACCGCGGGCACCAACATCTGGGCCGGCCGGGGCTGACGCCCCTGCCCGCTCCCGCGGCCGCCGGTCGGCGGTCGCCTGTCGGCGGGCAAGAAAACGGGCCGGTCCGTGGGGGGGATACGGACCGGCCCGAGGGGGGGTTTCCACCATAACCCTTCATTAGTCGTGCTGTGTGCCCGCTGCGCCGACCGATCGCCTTCGGATTCGCCGGAACCCAAGCGGCACAAGGGCTGTGAGGGCCTGTGGCGGGTTTGCGCCCGGGCGTGGCGGCGGAATCGGTACCTCCCACGGGGGACCCGTCCTCCGGGTCGCCCGGTTGACGCACGACACGGGCGCCCCCACAGGTCAGGGCGCTGTTCCGGCGCTCCGGGCGGAGGCGCGGCGTAGGAGGGTGATCCCGTCGCGCACCGCCACCACCTCGTACCCGTACTTCTGGCGGGCGGCCGCCAGCTCCTTCTGCTGCTGCTCCAGGGGATAGGGCCAGTGGCCTTCCTTGTACGGCCACGCCTCGGGGGTCCGCGGGTCGTGGACGATCCATTCGGCGGTGGGCCGCGGGAGGTCCTCGCGGCGGTACTCGTAGAGCCGTCCGTCGACCGGGAAGGTCGGGAAGAGGACCACCGTGCAGCGCGAAGTGAGCTGCGGGGCCAGCCTGTTGGAGGCGGCGACGGTCGCGCCGTCGGGGATCCGCGCGAGCAGCGCGCGGGCGGCGTCGAGGTGCGGGGTGGACTGCCAGGTGGCCCGCTGGGCGAGCTGGGCCAGCGGGAAGGAGGGGATGAGGACGGCGGTCACGGCGAGGACGGTGGCGAGGACGGCGCGCACGTTCCGGCGGGCGGCCTCGCGGCCGGTGTCGCGGTCCTTGTCACGATCGGTGTCGAGGCCCTTGTCGCGGCCAGCGTCGCGGCCCTTGTCCCGGCCGGTCTCGCGGCCGAGGACGTCGAGGAGCCCCGCGAACACGACCGGCATGAGGATCGCGCTGTAGTGGAAGGCCGTGCCCCAGTGGAAGCCGTTCTCGGAGGCCATGCGCCAGCCCAGGGTGGGCACTGCGATCAGCGCGAGCGGTGAGCGCAGCGCGAGCAGCGCGGACGGCGCGAAGACCAGGATCAGGGTGGTCGCCTTGATGTCGGGCCGCAGCAGGTCGAGCGGCCCGTGGGCGAGCGCGGAGAGGAGCGAGCCGTGGGCGGCGGCGAGCTGGCCGCCGTGGGCGTAGCCGCCGGTGGGGCCGAGGGCGGGCAGCAGGACCTTGATCTCCAGGAGCGATCCGCCGAGCCCGGCGGCCACGGTGGCGAGGCCGAGGGCTTTCACGCGCCCGCCCGTACGGCCCTTGAGGACGATGTACGCGCCGACGGCGGCGAGGGTGAGTCCCAGGTCCTCCTTGACGAGGAGCAGCGGCGCGGCCCAGGCGACGGCGGCCCGCCACCGCTGCCGGCCGAGCGCCTCCAGGCTGAAGGCGAGCAGCGGTACGGCGAGGGCGACCTCGTGGAAGTCGAAGGCGGCGGCGGAGGCGATGCCCCAGCTCAGCCCGTATCCGGCGGCGACGGCGTGGGCGCCGCGCGGGCCGACCACGCGCACGGCCCAGCGGGCCAGCGGGACGACGGCGAGCGCCAGGAGCGCGGACTGGGCCACGAGGAGGGTGAGCGGCGAGGGAAACAGCCGGTAGAGCGGGGCGAGGACGGCGAGCAGCGGGTGGAAGTGGTCGCCGAGGAGGTTGAAGCCCTCGCCGCGCAGCGGGACGACGGGCGCGCGGAACTCGGCGTAGGCGCGGACGGCCTGCTCGAAGATGCCGAGGTCGTAGCCGGTGGTGCGCATGAGGAGGTGGCGGCGCACGGCGACGGTCGCGTACAGAAGGCAGAGTGCCGCGGCCCAGACCCAGGGAATGAGCGCGGTCCGCTGGTACCGGGGTGCGGGCGGGCCCGAGGGGTCGGCCTGGTCCTGGTCGGGCTGGTGGGCTGGGTCGCCTTGATGGGCTTGGTGGGCCCGGTCAGCGGGATCGGCCTGGTCCGGCGGCGCGGGCTCCGGCCCGTCGAGGGGCACGTTCTCGTCGGCGGTCCGCGCATGCGACATATGGGGCATATGGGGTGATGTTAGGGAGTTGCCCTCACGGGAGGGCGGTGAACGCGCCGAGCAGCAGCCCCAGGAGAGCGCCCACGATCATGAACGGGCCGAACGGGATCGCCGCCCCACGCCCCGCCCGGCCGGTCAGGACGAGCCCGAACCCGTACAGCGCGCCCAGCAGGAACCCCGCGAAGGCCCCCACGAACAGCACGCCCCAGCCGTACCAGCCGAGGGCCGCACCCAGCGGCACCGCCAGCTTCACGTCACCGAAGCCCATCCCGTCGGGGTGCACGAGGAACAGCACGAGATAGCCGCCGCCGAGCACCAGCGCCCCCAGCAGGGCATTCGGCCAGGAGCCGGCCGCGTACGGCGAGAGCGCCGCGACCGCGAGCAGCAGCGGCAGCGCCACGGCGAGCGGCAGCGTCAGCCGGTCCGGCAGCCGGTGCACCCGTACGTCCACGAAGGCGAGCAGCGTCCCGAACGGCGCCGCCAGCAGCCACACCAGGAGCTCCGGCCGGGGCACACCGCTCGCCGCGGCGAGCGCGGCGCAGGCCGCCGCCGTCAGGAGCGGCGCGGTGAGCGGCGCCGGGGTGGTCGCGCAGCCGGCCCGCCCCGGACCGCCCAGCCAGCCGCGGGCCGGCCCCGCGAACGGATGCCCCGCCGGGCAGGCGTCCCGCCAGGGTTCCTCCGGCGCGACCGCGAGGCGGTACGCGGCGCGCGGCACGAGCAGCCCGGCCGCCCCGCCCCACAGGGCGGCGGCCACGACGAGGGCGAGCGACAGGGCGTCCACGGGCAGACCCTAGGGCTAGGGTCTGCCCCATGGGGAGGACTTGGCGGGACGGACGGGGAACGCTGCACACACCGGCCGGGCCGGTGCCGCTGGAGATCGCGGCCTCGTACCGGGCCCGGCGGCGCGGCCTGCTCGGCCGGGACGGCATCGAGGGCGCCCTGCTCATCACGCCCACCAACAGCATCCACACCTTCGGGATGCGCCTCACGATCGACGTGGCCTACCTCGACCGCTCGTGGACCGTCCTCGACGTCGTCACCATGCGCCCGGGCCGGCTCGGCATGATCCGCCCGCGCGGCCGGCACGTCCTGGAGGCGGAGGGCGGAACGATGGCGAGGTGGGGACTGCGACGCGGCGTGACGGTGAGGGCGGAGCGGGGAGGCGACGGGTGAGGTCACGGCGGAGCCGGGAGGTGACGGGTGACGGTCATGGCGGGCCGGCACGTCACGCGTGACGGTTGCGGCGGGCCGGCAGGTCGCAGGTGAGCGTCACGGCGGGCCGGAGCCGAGCAGCTGACCGTTACGGCGGGCCGGCACGTCGCAGGTGACCGTTACGGCGGGCCGGAGCCGAGCAGCTGACCGTTACGGCGGGCCGGCACGTCGCAGCTGACCGTCACGGCGGGCCGGAGCCGAGCAGGTGACTGTTACGGCGGGCCGGAGCCGAGCAGGGTGAAGGCCCCGTACGCCGCGGAGGCGAGCGCCAGTGCGCCGAGCGCCGGGACCGCCGTACGCCCACGGAGCCGGGCGAGTGCCGCGGCGGGCGGCAGCAGCAGCCCGAACGCCGGCATCATCAGCCGCGGCCTGGACCCGAAGTACGCGGCGCCGACCAGCGAGACGACCACGACGGCGATCGTGTACACCAGCAGCGGAAGCGGCTGCCGCTGTCGCACGCACAGCACGACCAGCCAGCCGAGCAGCCCGAGCGCGGCACACAGGCCGAGCGCCGCGGGCCACGGCAGACCCGCGATGAAGCGGGCGAGCGCGACGCCGCCGTCGATGGAGTTGCCCCAGGCCGCCTGGACGTCGAAATAGGCGGTGGCGCTGCCCTGACGGACACCGACGTACACGATGTACGCGAGCCAGCCCAGCGGCGCCAGCAGCGCGCCGGCCACCACCGGCCCCCGCAACCGCCGTTCGCGCACGACGGTGACGAGCGCGGTCACGCCGATCGCCGCGATCAGCGCGGCCGCCGTCGGACGGGTCAGCCCGGCGCACACCGACAGGGCGCCCGCCAGGATCCAGCGCCCGCGCAGCACCGCCAGGAGAGACCAAGCGGCGAGGGCCGTGAACAGCGTCTCCGTGTACGCCATCGACTGCACGAACGCCGTCGGGTACACGCCCCACAGGACGGCGAGCACCACCCCGGCGCGCCGCCCCGCCACGTGCGCGCCCACGGCGTAGATCCCCCATGCCGCGGCGAGCGAGGCGGCCCACGAGACGAGCAGTCCGGCGGTGGCCGCGTCGACCGGGAGAACGGCCGAGACGGTCCGCTCCAGGGCCGGGAACAGCGGGAAGAAGGCCAGGTCGGAGTGGACGTCGCCGTTCGGGAGCGTCACCTCGTGGCCGTAGCCGTGCTCGGCGATCCGGGAGTACCAGACCGCGTCCCAGCGCCCCTTGAGCCGGTGCAGCCCGTCCTTGCCCATGACCGCCGCGACGACCGCGAGCGCGGCGAGCCCGAGGAGCCGGGTGGCCGCGTAGCCGCCCAGGGCCGCCCAGAGCGGGCCCGACGGCGCGGGAACCGGGGCGGAATCTGGGGCGGGAGCCGTGGCGGGGGGCGGTGTGGCGGGCGATGTGGGGGGCGGACCGGGGGTGGTGCGGGGCATGCGGTCGATTATGCGGCCCCGCCCGTCAGCCGCCCGCCCGTCAGCCGCCCGGTCGGAGCCGCAGGAACCTGGCCGCCATGACCGGCCCCAGCTGCCGCACGATCCCGTACCCCGGCTCGTGGGGGTGAGGCAGGTCACCGAGGAAGGACGTCACGATCACCTCGTCGACACCCACCTCGCCGCGACGGCACTGCTCCTCGAGGAAGTCGAGCGTCCGCCGCCAGTCCACTGCGCAGCCCTCCTCCCCGAGGAACGCGCCCACCGTGCCCTGCACGACGTCCCAGAAGAAGACGTGTGGCAGGACGCCTCCCTGCCGGAAGACGTGCGCGTCGAACGCGGGCCGGAACTCCGGGACACGGGCGACGAGGTCACTGACCAGCTGCACGCTGGGAGTGGGAGTCGGGTTCGCGGGGATCGAGGTCGCGGAGATCGGAGTCGCGGGGATCGGGGTCGTCATCGGCTGCCCATTCCGGAAACGAAGCGGAGCCGGCCAAGTGAACCGGCGAAGGAGAGCTCCACGCACCAGGATGCTCCCGCCGAAGTGCCCCGTCCCGCCGCTTTTGCGCTTTCCTGACGACGTCTTTCGACGGGTTTTCCACAGGGGGTGCGAAGTGTCGCTCTTCCGTGGATCGTTGCTCGTATGTACGAGTTGATGAACCTCGCCAGGGGCGGGGTGCTGCTCACGGTGTGGGCGCTCGCCGCGGGCTGGCCGCGGGGGCGGCTCGACCGGAGGCTGCGCATGGAGGGCTGGCAGCGGATCTGGCGGGGAGCGTGGGCGCTCCCGGGAAAGGAGGTGGACTGGCGGACGCGGGCCAGGGCGGCCCAACTGCTCAGGCCGGAGCTGGTGTGCAGCCACCGCACGGCCGCGGCGGCACACCGCATCGAACTCCTCGCGGGCGCACGGAGGGAGAGGGACGACGCCGACGCCCTCGAGTTCAGCGCGCGTCACGGCCGAGTCGTTCATGGCCGGATACGCGTGCACGGCACCGCCCGGCTCACCGAACGGGACTGCGCGTTCCGGCGCGGGCTGCGGGTGACGACCGCGGCGCGCACGGTCGGCGACCTGATACGGGCGGCCGGCAGCCGGGAGGCGGCCGTGGTCGTCGCTGACTCGGCCCTGTCCCACCGCTTCGTCGCCGGGCTCCACCGCGCGCCCCTCGTCCGCCCCGAGGCGCTGACCGCCGAACTCGCCGCGCCCCGCTGCCCGGGCGGCCCCTCGGCCCGCCGCTGGCTGCCGCTCGCGGTGGCCGGCTCCGGCTCGCCGGCGGAGACGGTCGCCCGGCTCCGGATGCGCGACGCGGGACTGTGCCCCGAGACCCAGCCGACCCTGCACACCGTCACGGGCCGCCCGCTGCACCCCGACTTCTACTTCCGCGCCGCCGGCCTCGTCGTCGAGATCGAGG
Source organism: Streptomyces sp. NPDC127092 (assembly GCF_042722475.1). Classification (NCBI taxonomy): domain Bacteria; kingdom Bacillati; phylum Actinomycetota; class Actinomycetes; order Kitasatosporales; family Streptomycetaceae; genus Streptomyces; species Streptomyces sp. NPDC127092. The sequence goes on along the minus strand of NZ_JBHXFE010000018.1, from coordinate 48,524 downwards.
GCTTCGCGTACCACGGCACCCGCGCGGCCCACGAACGCGACGTCCGCCGCTTCAACGAGCTGCAGAACTGCCCGGGCGTCCGCCGGGTCCTGCGCTTCACGGCGCGCGAGGTCTTCGACCACCCGGACCGCATGACGACCACGATCCGGGCGGCGCTGGCGGCACTGGAGGCGTAGGAGGCTTAGGAGGAGTAGGAGGCATAAGAGGAGCAGGAGGCATAGGACGGGCAAGGTCCGACCACATGCCCCGGTCCGCCCCTCGATTGATCGTTTCTTCCTGCTGCGCCCGGGTTGGGTCCCGTGTCTGTCACATCCCCTATGGGTAGAGGGCGTCGTGACGACATCAGGTCTCGGACGAAGGGCTCACCACGATGGCGACCGTCGAGAACAAAACGTCTGGCGAATCGGCTTTTCACGGCGTGTCCGAGGGGGACAGCATCGCCGTCCTCGGCCAGGGCGGCTCGGTGGGCGTCCGCGGGGACGGCGGGACCTGGCACGGCGTCGCCGGACTGAGCGCGAGCACGACCGGCGGGGCCGGGGTGTACGGGAGCAACACCAACGGCGGCCCCGGTGTCATCGGGGAGAGCCGCAACTGGATGGGGGTCTACGGCAAGACGGACAGCACCACGGGCGGGGCCGGCGTGATGGGCGAGGGCGTCGAGGGCGGTCCTGGCGTGATCGGCAAGAGCCGGCACTGGCACGGCGTGTACGGGGAGACGAGCTCCCCGGCCGCGACGGGTGCCGCCGCCGTTTGGGGCGAGAACAAGGCCGACGGTTCCGGCGTCGTCGGGCAGAGCCTCAACGGCGCGGGCGTGTTCGGCACGAGCAAGAACGGTCCCGCGGGGGTGTTCCAGGGCAAGGTCGTGGTCAACGGCGACGTCGAGGTCACCGGGGACATCCGGCTCGTCGGCGGCGACCTCGCCGAACTCTTCGCGACGCGGCCGGCCGCACCGGTGTGCGCGCCGGGGACCCTGATGAGCCTCGACGACGACGGCCGGATCGCCCCGGCGGACCGCGCGTACGACAAGAGGGTCGTCGGAATCGTCGCCGGAGCCGGCAGCTACCGGCCGGGGCTGATCCTCGACTCCGGTTGTGCGGACGAGGGCACCGCCCAGCCCATCGCGATGGTCGGCAAGGCCTACTGCCAGGTCGACGCCTCGTACGGAGCGATCGAGGTGGGCGACCTCCTCACCTCCTCCCCCACACCCGGCCACGCGATGAAGGCCACGGACGCGTCCCGGACCCTCGGGGCCGTCGTCGGCAAGGCACTGGCCCCGATGGCGGACGGCACCGGGCTGCTCCCCGTCGTCGTCACCCTCCAGTAGTCCGGGAAGGGACACAGGACATGGCGTCGCGCAAACCCCCCGTGATCACCGTCGTCCATCTCCGGGACGACGGTTCGCTCCACCTGGAATGGGACCTCGACCGGTTCTTCCCCGACCCCGAGGAACCGGACGAGGTCTGGGTCGAACTTCCCCACGGCCTCGCCACCGAGCCCATGGACGGCACCGTCCGGGAGGCCGACGTGCCGGCGGCCCAGATCCAGCCGTACGCGGGACGGGCGCTCGCCGGTTCCGTCGTCTTCAAGTGGGCCGGCCCGCCCGACGACGTGCAGGGCAGCGCGTTCCCTCCCGTCCAGGTGCCGGGCGGCGGAACACCGGGGCACCCCGGCGAGGTCCCGCACGTTCCCGCGTTGGCGGTCGTCGCCCGCGAGCCCAAGACGCTCCAGCACGAGAACCGGATCACGATCAGCTGGTCCTCGTACTCCTACAACAGCGGGGACATCTTCTGGGGCCCGCAGGACCAGCCCAGGCTCCACACCCACAACATCGATCCGAGCGGCGCCCACTACAGCGGCACGTTCACGACGGACCACCCGCTGCGGCCACGCACGGCGTACCGCTTCACCGTGCGCGTCACCAACGGCTTCGAGCACAGGACCGTCGAGTCCGAGATCTCGACGACGAGCGCGGCGAACCACTCGTCGGTGCGCCGGTTCCTCGCCGAGAGCGGAGTCCGCACCCCGACCGGCCTGCGCGGCCCCCTCCACGGCGTGCGCAGCCTGCGCGCCGCGATGAACTGACCCCCCTGCGGCCAGCCGGACGGACAGGGCGTCACGCCCCGCGCGCGTGACGCCCGCGCGGCCGGGAGCGGAGACGCGGACGACGACGGGAGGGGAGGAGGGGCCAGGCGGCGAGGGAGGCGACGAGGGCGGTGCCGGTGGAGACGCCGGCGATGCCCACGGCACGCAGGACAGGATCCGGACCGGCTGCCGAAGCCCCGCCCTGAGCCGGGTCGGAAGCCGGGCCGGACTCCAGGCCGGAGGCCGGGCCGGAATCCGCGCCGGAGACGGGACCGGCGGACCGGCCGGGTGCCGGGGCGGCGGCGTGTGCCGGGGACGGCGTGGCGACGGTGAGGTCGAGGGCCAGAGGGACGGGGACGGGAGCCCGGCGGTCCAGGGTGAGCTGGAGGTAGTAGTCGCCGGCGAAGCGCATCGCGCCGACGGACTCGGTGGCGCCCTGGGTGCGGTTGGCGTAGGCGGCGGGCGCGGTGCCGAGGAGGAGGGTGGCGGGCTCGCCCGTGTACAGGCCCTTGCGCTCGTCCACGGCTCCGCGCGCCGGGTTGTACAGCGCGAGCCGCAGCCCGTCGGGCAGGGCGGAGCCGCCGGGCGGCGGTTCCGCGTTGCCGAACCGTGCCCGCGCGAAGAGCTGCTGCCGCCAGCGGACCGGCACCCGGTAGAACCGGCTCTCTCCCGGCCGCAGTTCGTCCCGCCAGCTTCCGGAGCCGGCGAGCGGCGGGGCGTCGTTGAACCCGGTGCCGCCGCGCACCGGGCGCGTCTCGCCGTCGCCAAGCGCTCCGGCGGGCGGTTCCGTGGACCACGCCGTGGGCGGGAGCGGGGCCGGGACATCGCTCCCGGGCGCCGCTTCCTCGACGTAACCGATCTCCACGGGCCAGCGCCACGGCTTCCCCTGGGAGCCGGTGTCCCTCCCGACGCCCTCGACGTCGAGGACGTACTCCCCCGGCTCCTGGCAGTCCCGCCCCGGTTCGACGCGCCGGCTGACGTAGTCGGCCACGGGGCGCGCGGTGTCGCCGTAGAAGCGGACGTCCGTGCGGAGGCCGCAGGCCTGCCCGGAGGGCGTGCGCAGGGACAGCGAGATGCCGTCCACGACGTCGATGGCGGCCCCGGGCACGGGTGTGAGGACGGCGGAGAGGAAGACGTTCGTGCTGCCGTCGAGACGGACGCGGTACGAGCGGGTCTCGCCCTTGGCGATGTCGTCGGCGTACGTGCCGGGGCCGGGCAGCAGCGCGCCCGTACGGGTGCGCTGGGTGTCGGGGGCGGCCTGGTATCGGGACGGGGAAGGCGAAGGAGCCGGCGGCGCGTAAGGAGCAGTAGGCAGGGACGGAAAGGAAGGGAGGGAAGGAGCGGAAGGGAAGGAAGGAGCGGAAGCGGGAGTGGCGAGCATCCCGAGGACGAGCGCGGCGGCCGCGACCCTGCGCATCGCCCCGCTACCCGCCGGAGGTGCGCGGGAAGGACACCTCGACCCGTCGGTTCTTCTTCCGCCCTTCCTCGGTGGAGTTGTCGGCGATGGGATAGTCCTCGCTGTATCCGCGGATGTCGAAGGTCGTGCCCGGGTCGAGGTTCTTGGCGAGCTCCTGCTGGACGGCGTCGGCGCGCTCCTTGGAGAGCTTCAGCCCGTGCTCGTACGTGCCGAGGTCGTCGGTGAACCCGAAGACGCGGACGCGCCGCGAGGCCTGCTTGTTGATCTCCGCCGCGATGGCGGCGATGCGGGCGGTGGCGGCGGGGCTGAGCCTGGCGCTGTCCTTGGGGAACAGGACCTCGGCCTGGAGGGCGAAGGTCACGTCCACGTTGGTGTCCTCGCGCCGCTGCTCGCCGCCTTCCTCCTCGACGATCTGCTTGATGTCGAGGACCTTGGCGGGCGCGAGGGTGGCACCGTCGGGCAGCATCAGCGCGGGCGAGTTCGCGTCGATGACGGGCGGCGGCCCGCCGTTGGACGTGGACCCGGGCGGATCGTCGGCGCGGGCCGTTCCGCCGACGCCGCCGGCGAGGAGGAGCACGGTGACGGAGAGGGCGGCGAGGCGGCGCGGGGTGGTCGTCGTCATGACTGCGCCTCAGGAGAGTTTGATGGTGGCGGGGGTGAAGGTGGGGAGCTGGAGCGAGACTTCGGTGGTGGTGGCGGGCGGGGCCGGGAACTGCATGAAGACGTTGGTCGTCGCACCCGGCTCGAGGCTGGAGAGCCTCGTGGTCGTGAGCGGTCGCCCTTCGGTGTCGCGGAGGACGTAGTAGCGCTTCTTGCCGACGGAGTCGAGGAGGGTGGCGCCCCCGAGTGAATTGCCGTGCTTGATGATCTCGGTCTCGTCACCGCTGAGGTGGGAGGAGATCAGGGCGGCGGCATCCGAGGTGTTCTTGAGCTGCCCGCTGACCGTGAGGAAGCCACCGGCGTCACGCGTGGCCGCGTTCACCGTCAGCTCCAGGCCCTCTTGGCCCTTCAGGACGGCGAGGACTTCGGTGGGATCGGCCGAGGGGGACGGCTTGGCGTCCTGACCGGCCGTTCTCGGAGCCGCGGAGGTGGCCGCCACCGGCCCCTTCTTGGGCTCCTCCTCGCTGCCGCACCCGGTCACGACGAGCGCCAGTCCAGCCGCCAGGGCCACGGCCGCCCCCCTGCGGGCCTTCCTCGCGTACTGAACATTCATGGTCCAAGGTCCTTCGCTCGTCGTTCAGTCCGTCAGTCGAACGGTGAAGAGGTCTTCCGCATCGGGCAGTTGTGGGTCTTCGGGGTCGATCGTCCACTCGCGGTCGCCGCAGACGAGACCGGTGATCGGCTCCGGTTCGGGACTCGGCGTGGGAGTCGGCTCAGGTGTGGGCGAGCCCGTCGGCGTCGGCTGGGTCGGCGTGGGTGGGACTGGTGTCGGCTCGGGTGCCTCGAAGTGGCAGCGGGGTTCCAGGACGGCCGTGGCCGTGGCCTCGGCGTGCTGGTCCTCCGTGCCGGGCACGAGCGAGCTGCCCACGGTGCCGAGGGTGCTGACCCGGACCCGGAACTCCACGTCCCCGCCCGACGGCCGATCCGTGCAGTCGCCTTCGGCCAGCGCGGCGCCGTTGTCGCGCGCGAACCTCGCCGCCTGGTCGCAGGCGGAATCGAGGACGTACAGCCGTCCTCGCAGGTAGTCGTCCCACGCCTCCGGGTCGAGGATCACCTCGCGCCAGCCGTCACGCAGCTGGTGACGCGCGTCCTGTGCCGCGGCGAGTGCGGCGGCGTCCGCCGCCGTCTGTCCGCCGCTGCGGGTGACGGCCGCCTGCGCCACGGCGAAGTAGACGAAGGCGAGGAAGAGCAGCCCTGCCATCACCGTGATGTAGACGGGAAACGCCTGTCCTGCGTCGTTCCGCCGGCGTCCCGTCAGTGCGCCGCGCCGCCGCCCCCACCGCCGGTCAGGCTGGTGATCTTGCGCGAGATGGCGTCCTTGATGTCCTGGCCGATGCTCGTCCCCGAGATCGCGACCACGATCGCCACCACCACCACGATGATTCCCAGGTACTCCACCGCCGTCTGCCCCCGGTCGCCGCGGCGGGCGGCGCGGGTGCGGGCGCGGGCGGCGCCCTTGGCGGACCAAGTACTCGCGTGCGCCTGGGCCTTGGTCAGGGCCTTCAGCATCGCGTCGTTCATGGTGTTCCCCTCCGTGTCCGGCGACGGGGGCAGAGTACGCCGTATGGGTGGGGTGTTCACAGTGCCCGTAGAACCAATCACCGTAGGTAGTCGGGTTCATGAGACGGTCTCGCCTCCCTCACGCTCGGTCCGGACCGACACCCATCCGATTGCACTCGCGAAGCTGAATTCCCTAAGGGCAGTGTATGGGCGATAGTTGCCACGGCGCCAGCATGTGCAGTCGCACGCATGGGATACCGCACCCCGCACCTCCTCACTCGCCCGTGACCGAGCCGAGGTCCGTGCCCGTGCCGAGGAACAGGCCGGCGCCGAGCAGGATCATCGTCGCGGGGACCATGAGGGTGGTGATGACCATCGTGGCCTTGGGGACGGCCTTCGCGGCCTTGCGGCGGGCGTTCTGGGCGTCGGTGCGGCGCATGTCGTTGGCGATCTGGATCAGGGTGTCGACGATCGGGGCGCCGAGCTCCTCGCCCTGCTGGAGGGCCGTGACGAACTGGGCGACCTGCTCGGAGTCGTTGCGGCGGCGCAGTTCGTCGAAGGCCTCGCGCCGGCTGACGCCCATGTCCATCTGCCGCAGCGTGATGCGCAGTTCGTCCGCCCACGGGCCCTCGTACTTGTCGGCGACGCGCTCCAGGGCCTGGCGGAAGCCGAGTCCCGCGGAGACGACGACGGCGAGGACGTCGAGGAAGTCGGGCAGGGTGCGCTCGATCTGGTCCTTGCGGATGCGGACGGCGGACCATATGCCGACCTCCGTCCAGAACGCGCCGAAGGCGAAGAGGAGCAGCGCCACCAGGACGGATCCCCTGCCGAGCATCAGCAGACCGCCGAGGCCGCCCAGGAAGCCGTAGACGGCGCGCCGGGCGCCGTAGCGGTCGATGGTGAGGCCGCCGGGGTTGCCGGCGAGGTCGATGCGGCGGCGCACGGAGTTGACGCGCTTGGGGCCCATGAGCCGGAGCACGGCCGGGGACCAGCGCATGCCGAGCCGGTCGACGACGGAGTCGACGGCGCCGGTGCGGGTGGCGCCGACCTCGAGGGCGAGCTGGAGGTCGGTGGGCAGCTTGGCGTCGGCGCGGTAGAGGCGGATGCCGTAGGCGACGCCGGCGACGGAGAGGCCGGCGAGCAGCGCGAGGAGGAGGTCCATGGTCGTCGCCGCCCCTACACGTCGATCTTCGCGAGGCGGCGGATGACGACGAAGCCGACGACGTACAGCGCGAAGGCCGCGACGACGGCGAACTGTCCGAGCCCCGAGCCCGTCATCCGGTCCAGCGCGCCCGGCTGCATGTTGTCGATGAGCAGCAGCGAGCCGACGCCGATGACCGGGACGGCGTACGCCGTCATGCTCACCTGCGACAGTTGCGTACGGACCTCGCGCCTCGTCTCCTTGCGTTCCTCCAGGGTCTCGGTGAGGTTGCGCAGGGAGGAGACGACGGTGCCGCCGGCCCGGTTGGCGAGCACCAGGGTCGTGACGAGGACGACGAGTTCGCGGGACGGGAGCCGTTCGGCGAGTTCGCCGAGGGCGTCGTCGACGGAGGTGCCCACGGCGAGCTGCTGGGCGACCTTCTCCAGCTCGTCCCCGGCGGGCGCCTCCAGTTCGTCGGCGGCGATCGAGAGCGCCATGCGCAGGGCGAGTCCGGCCTGGGTGGCGTTGGCGAGGATGCGGGAGAGTTCGGGGAGCTGGTTGATGAACTTCTCGATGCGCTTCTGCCGCTGCCAGTTGAGGAATCCCATCGCGATCCAGACGCCGAGGAAGCCGCTGATCGGCCCGAAGAAGGGCGACAGGAAGGCCTGTCCGGCGGCCCACAGGACGGCGACGGTGAGCGTCATGTAGACGACGAACTCGCCGGGGGTGATGTCGAGTCCGGTGGCGGAGATGCGGAGTTCCAGCCTGCGGCCGAGGCGGGTGCGCCGTACCCGCCGGTCGACGCCCCGGAAGGGCCGCCTGCGCCGGCCGGTGCCCTCGGCCGCCTCGCCCGCGGTCTGTGAGAGGCGGGCGATCAGCGCGGACCGCTGGGCGGCCCCGCTCGCGTACAGCTGGACGCCGGCCACCGCGAGGACGCAGCAGACGAGTGCGGCCCCCAGGGTCAGCAGTGTCGGGTTCACGGTCGGTCTCCCCCTATTTCGCTTCCCGCGTGGCGAGTTGTGCGTCGCTCGCGGCCACGCCGAAGGCCTGTGGGATGGGCTGGCCCGCCATGTAGAGCCGTTCGGCGACGCGGCGCGGCAGCGGGTGGTACGAGAACTCGCCGTGCACGCGGCCGTCGGCGGAGACGGGCCGCGCGTCGAAGCGGCAGACGGTGGCGAGGAGGTAGCTCTCGCGGCCGTTGGAGGCGAGGATCGCGATCTCGGTGACGCGGCGGGTGCCGTCGGGATGGCGGGTGAGCTGGACGAGGACGTCGACGGCGCTGTTGATCTGGTCGCGCAGCGCCTCGAAGGGGACCTTGACCTCCGACATGGAGGCGAGGGTCTGGAGGCGCATGAGGGCGTCCTCGGCCGAGTTGGCGTGGACGGTGGCGAGCGAGCCGTCGTGGCCGGTGGACATGGCCTGGAGCATGTCGAGGGTCTCGCCGCCGCGGACCTCGCCGACCACGATGCGGTCGGGGCGCATGCGCAGCGAGTTGCGGACGAGGTCGCGGATGGTGACCTGGCCGCGGCCCTCGATGTTCGGCGGGCGGGCTTCGAGGCGGATGACGTGGGACTGCTGGAGCTGGAGCTCGGCGGAGTCCTCGATGGTGATGACCCGCTCGCCGTCGGGGATGAGCCCGGACAGGGCGTTGAGCAGGGTGGTCTTGCCGGTGCCGGTGGCGCCGGACACGATGACGTTGAACTTGGCCTGGACGAGTCCGGACAGCAGGAGCAGCATCTGCTCGTCGAGGGAGCCGAGGCCGATCATCTCGTGCAGGGTGTAGGCGCGGGGGAAGCGGCGGATGGTGAGGGTGGCGCCGGTGAGGGAGAGCGGCGGGATGATGACGTTGACGCGCTCGCCGGACGGCAGGCGCGCGTCGACCATCGGGTTGGACTCGTCCACGCGCCGGTTGACGGTCGACACGATCCGCTCGATGGTCTGCATCAGCTGCTCGTGGGAGGCGAACCGCAGCGGCAGCAGTTCCACGCGCCCGGCCCGCTCGACGTAGATCTGGTCGGGGCCGTTGACCATGATCTCGGTGATGGAGGCGTCTTCGAGGAGGGGTTCGAGGACGCCGAGTCCGAGTGCCTCGTCGACGACGCGGCGGATCAGCTGGGCGCGTTCGGCGGTGGAGAGGACGGGGCCCTCGCGGCTGATGATGTGGCCGAGGACGCGTTCGAGGCGGGCCCGGCGCTCGGCGGCGGCGAGCGCGGACATCTCGGTGAGGTCGATCTCCTCCAGGAGTTTGGCGCGGAACGCGGCGACGAGGTGGCCGTCCTCCCGTCCGGCGCCGCCCGCCCGGTTCTCCTCGGGGGTGTGGATGCGGGCCCGCAGGCTCATGGCTGGTCCTCCTCGGGCACGGGCATGGTGGCGGTCTTCCGGATGTCGTCGAAGTCCCAGAAGGGGATGAGGGAGGGGATCTCGACGGTGACGGTCGCGACTCCGCCGGACTCGTGGACGTCGCTCCGGCGTGCGATCCAGTCGCTCATCGCCGCCTTCCCCGCCGTCTCCGGGTCCGGTACGGAGTCCTCGTCGTCCACGCTCGCCGCCCGCGCCGCGGCCCGGGCCGCCGTGCCGGCCTGCTGGGCCGCGTACGCGACGATGCCGAGCTGGACGCCGACGAGGCCGATCAGCAGGAGCAGCGGCAGGAAGCCCAGGTACTCGACGGCCACCTGGCCCCGGTCCCGGCCCCGGCCCTGGCCCTGCCCCTGACCCCGGCCCTGGCCCCGGCCCCGGCCCGGTCCCCTGCGCGGGAGGCGTCTCATCTCTCGTCCCCTTCCCACACCGCCGCGGCCTCGCCGTCCACCTGCCACGGGAAGCTGATCGCGCCGGGGAACAGCACGGGCACGCGCAGGCTCACCGTCGCCCGCACCATTCCGTCCGCGCCCCGGTCGCATCCCGCGTCGGCGTTCGACGCCCACGCCCCCTCCAGGTGCCGCTTCCCGGCGGCCGCGCAGTCGTCGCCCACCGCTCCCGCCCGCGCCGCCTGGTCCGCCGCGTTTCCTGCCAGCGTGTACGTGTAGCCGATCAGGACGCACTGCCACAGCAGCACCAGCGTGAGCAGGATCAGCGGCAGCATGCCGACGAACTCGACGGCCACCTGCCCGCTGTCGCCGAGCTCCCGGCCCGGCGAACGCTCGCCCGGCCCACGCTCGTCCGGGCGACGCTCGCCCGGCCCCCGCTCCTCCCGCTCCCGCTCGCCCCTCCTCGGCGACGCACGCACCGCTATCGCCCTCCCCCGCGCCGCCGCAGCCCGAGCGCGCCGCGGTCCCCGCCGCGTACGAGCTCCTTGCCGGAGGCCGGCGCGCCCGAAGGGGCCTTCACCAGGCCCAGTTCCCCCGCCAGCGACCACAGCGCCTGCTTGACCGACGACCGGGCGTCCAGGTCGTGCAGCCGGCCCGCGTCGACCACGGCCGCGAGCTCCTTGAAGTTCGCGGGGACCGCGACGCCCGCCATCCGCGTGCCGGTGATCTTCTGGACGAGGGCGGGCTGGATCTCGGTGGCGCGCTGGTGGCGGTTGACCAGGACGGTGCTCTCCTCGGGCTTGCGGATCTGGAGCCGGTCCCACATCCGTACGACGCGCTTGGCGGCCCGTACCGCGACGACGTCCGGCGTGGTGACGAGCAGGGCCGTGTCGGCGGTCTCCACGGCCGCCGCGCCGGCCGCGTCGAGGTGGGTGCCGCAGTCGACGACGACGACCGCGTGGCGGCTGCGCAGGGCGCTGAGGATCTGGCGGGCGGCACGGTCGGTGACGTCCTCGCCGCGCTCGCCCTCGCCGGGGGCGAGGAGCAGGGACAGGCCGGTCTCGTGGACGTAGACGGCGTCCTGGAGCACGCGGGGCGTGATGTCGTTGATGGTGGCGAGGTCGGCGAGCGAGCGCCGGAACTGCACGTCGAGGTACGAGGCGATGTCGCCGCCCTGGAGGTCCATGTCGACGAGGGCGACGGTGTGTCCCGAGGCGCGGGCCGCGAGGGCGAGGTGGACGGCGGTGACGGTGGTGCCGACGCCGCCCTTGGCGCCGCTGACGGTGACGACGGTGCCGCCGGGCCCGGTGGGCGTGTCGGCCCCGGCGCCGAGGTGGCGGCGGACGCCCGCGGACCACTGGGCGGCGGCCTGGACGCGGCTGGCCAGCTCCTCGTAGCCGAGCGGGAGGGTGACGAGGCCGCGGGCACCGGAGTCCATGGCGGCGGAGAACAGGACGGGGCTGGCGTCGGCGGTGATGAGGACGACGCCGACGGCGGGGAAGCGGAGGGCGACCTCGCGGACGAGTTCGAGCGCCGGGACGGGGCCGATGCGTTCGTGGACGAGGACGACCTCGGGGAGCTCGTCGAGGGACTCGGCGGCGAGCCGGGCGAGGGTGTCGAGGAGCTGGGTGGAGTCGGCGACGGGCCCGGCGGGTTCGGCGTCGGGGAGCTGGCCGATGAGGGTGGTGACGGCGCGGGCCGCGTCCGGGTCGCCGACCGCCGGCAGGATCCTCGTGGTCATTCGGCCTCACTTGTCCTTGTCGAGCGTGTAGGTGCGGTCGCGCGGGTCGGGCGCGGTGGTGGTGCCGGGGGCGACGAGGGCGAGGCGGACGTGCTCGGCGAAGGACTCGGCGTAGGCGACGCGCTGGGTGTCGGCGGTGGAGAGGGCGAAGGTGACGGGGACGGCGGCGGTGGCGCGGCCGCCGCGGTCGTCGGTGTCCTCGACGGGCGTCAGCTTGCCGATGGCGAGGACGCGGGCGCCGGCGACGATCAGCTTCGACTGGTCGGCGCGGCCGCCGCGTTCGCCGGCGAAGGTGGCGTAGATGTTGACCGCTGAGCCGGGCGTGATCTTGCCGGCGACGCCGGTGGCGGCGTCGATCATGATGGCGATCTCCTGCTGGCCGGGTTCGAGCGCGGGCCGGTCGACGATCATGTCGCTCTGCAGCAGGGAGCCGGCCTTGAGGGTGGTGACGGCGATCTTGCCGCGGGTGCGGGCGAGGTCGGTGACGGCGGTGGCGGGGAGCCAGCGCTCGGGCATGCTGACCTTCTCGAAGTCGCCGGGCCCGAGCGGTGTGTAGGGCGCGATGTCGTCCTTGATCCGGTACGCGGTCACCTCGGGTCCGACCTTGGAGTTCACGTCGCTGATCACCGAGAGGACGCCGGCGAACGCGCCGAGCGCGCACAGGACGGACAGCAGCAGCAGGATCACGCCGCGGCGCTGACGGGAGTTCATGGGCCGTACTACCTCGATCGTGGACGGGTGGAGCGGCGGACGGGGCGGGGCGGTCGGGACGGGGAGGTTCGGGACGGTCGGTCGGTCGGTGCGGAGACGGGCTGGTGGGACTGGTGACGGTCGGGAGCGGGACGGGGCGGGAGCGGAGCGCGGGTCAGCCGGTCGCCGACGCGGCCGGTTCGGCGGGCGCGGCGCCCGCCAGGGGCGCCCCGCAGAAGCCGCAGCGGTCGCCGATGAGCTCCATGCGGCACCAGTGGCAGGTCTCGCGCCGTACCGAGGCGACGAGTTGGTAGAGGACGGGCAGGTCGGGCAGGTACGCGGCGAACTCCACGAGCTTGCCCGTGCCCCACCAGCCGGGCGAGGACTCGGGCAGGGTGGCCTCCTGGACGGCGCGGACCCGCCAGCGGGGGGCGAGGGCGGTCGTGGGCCACTCGGTCTGGAGCTGGCCGCGGGCGAGGACGAGGTCGGTGGTGAACTCGGGCCCGGCCAGCTCGTCGGAGCCGCCCGATCCGAGCCGTACGAGCTGGGGCTCGGGCCCCGCGAGCACGGCGAACTGGGCGCCGGGGAGCCAGCCCTTGACGTGGGAGGTGAGTCCGACGGGTACGTGGTCGAGCCGGGCCACGGAGCCGAGGACGGCACCGGCGTACACGTAGTGGGCGAGGAGCCGGGCCGCGGAGGCGAGGACGCCCGGGCTGAAGTCGCAGGCGGACAGCTGGCGGAGCTGGCGGACGAGGACCGCGGCGCCGAGCGGCGGCAGTGCGGTCCTGACGATCGCGATCCGGTCGGATTCGAGCAGGGACCGTACCGAGTGGAGCCGTCGGGCGGTCGCGGGCGGCACGTGTCCGGGGCAGACGACGATCAGATGGCCGTACCGGTCGAGCAGGAGCTGGACGTCGGCGAGCGAGGCGTCGAGCGGCCGGATCCCGGGGTCGGGCAGGACGGCGGCGGGAGGTGTCTGCGGGTCGGTCGGTGGCAGCACCAGGTCGGCGCTGGTGACCGCAATCGCTGTCGGCACTCGGGCTCCCCCGATCCCTCACTGACCACTCGTTGATCACTTGCTGCGTTCGCAGCGTTACCGCCGCCCTGCACTTTATCCACGTCGGCCGGGGTGGTGAACAGACAATCCTTCAAGCTCCGTCACTTTCTCGGTCGTCGTGGACGGCTCTGAACTGCGCTTCCTTCCACAGGCCTTGACAACCCAATTGGTCTGGACCAACTTGTCTGCCGACGGTGGCCACCGCTCAGCACCTCCCCGCCCCTCCCCCTCTCCCCGTCCCCCACCCCGGAGGCAGCAAGTGGACCGCACCACCAGAGCCGCGCTGGGCCTGGCCCTGAGCGCCGGCCTCGTCCTCGTCGGCGGCGCCGGCACCGCCCAGGCCGCGGACGTCAACGTCGCCAGGAACGCGGGCTTCGAGAACGGCCTCGCCAACTGGTCCTGTTCGGCGGGCAGCGGCGCCGTCGTCTCCTCGCCGGTACGCACCGGAGCGGGCGCCCTGCGCGCCACCCCCGCCGGCCTCGACAACGCCAGGTGCACCCAGACGGTGACCGTGAAGCCGAGCTCCACGTACACCCTCAGCGCCTGGGTCCAGGGCGGTTACGCGTACCTCGGCGCGAGCGGCACCGGCACCACCGACGTCTCCACCTGGACGCCGGACTCCACGAGCTGGAAGCAGCTGACGACCACCTTCACCACCGGCGCCAACACCACCTCGGTGCAGATCTACACGCACGGCTGGTACGGCACGGCCGCGTACTCCGTCGACGACGTGAGCGTCTTCGGCCCCGACGGCGGTGGTGGCACCGACCCGGAGCCGACCGTCCCGGCCACCCCGGCGGGCCTCGCCGCCGGCACCGTCACCAGCAGCTCCGTCCCGCTCACCTGGGGCGCGGTCTCCGGCGCGACGGGCTACAAGGTCTACAAGGACGGCGCCCTCGCGACGACCGTGAACACCACCTCGGCCACCGTCACCGGCCTGGCCGCCGACACCGCGTACCAGTTCCAGGTCTCGGCCGCCAACGCCGCGGGCGAGTCGGCGAAGTCGGCCGCCGTCACCGCGCGCACCGCGAAGGTCACCGACCCCGGCCCCGGCCCCGCCGTGCCGAAGCACGCGCTGACCGGCTACTGGCAGAACTTCGACAACGGCGCCACGGTGCAGAAGCTGCGCGACGTCCCGTCGCAGTACGACATCATCGCCGTCTCCTTCGCGGACTCGACGGCCACGCCCGGCCAGATCACCTTCAACCTCGACCCGGCCGTCGGTTACGCCTCCGTCGCCTACTTCAAGGCCGACGTCGCCGCCAAGAAGGCGGCCGGGAAGTCCGTGATCATCTCGGTCGGTGGCGAGAAGGGCAACGTCACCGTCAACAGCGACGCCTCCGCGACCGCCTTCGCCGACAGCGCGTACGCCCTGATGCGGGAGTACGGCTTCAACGGCGTCGACATCGACCTGGAGCACGGCATCAACGCGACGTACCTGACCAAGGCGCTGCGTCAGCTGTCCGCCAAGGCCGGTTCGTCGCTGGTCCTGACGATGGCCCCGCAGACCATCGACATGCAGAACACCGGCACCGAGTACTTCAAGACCGCGCTCGCCGTGAAGGACATCCTCACGGTGGTCAACATGCAGTACTACAACAGCGGTTCGATGCTCGGCTGCGACGGCAGGGTCTACAGCCAGGGCTCGGTGGACTTCCTCACCGCGCTCGCCTGCATCCAGCTCCAGGGCGGCCTCGACGCCTCGCAGGTCGGCCTCGGCGTGCCCGCCTCGACGCGGGGCGCGGGCAGCGGCTACGTCGACCCGCAGGTCGTGAAGAACGCGCTCGACTGCCTGGCCAAGGGCACCGGCTGCGGCACGTTCAAGCCGTCGCGGACGTACCCGGACATCCGTGGCGCGATGACCTGGTCGACCAACTGGGACGCGACGGCGGGCAACGCCTGGTCGAACGCGGTCGGCCCGCACGTCCACGGCCTGCCGTAAGCGCCCGCGTGGGCCCGGCGTCACTACGCCCTTCGGAGGAATCCCCCCGCAGCGCCGCCGTCATCCGGCGGCGCTGCGCCGTTTCCGGGGGCCGGGAGCGGGAGAATGTGGCCGAACTTGACCGCTTGACCCGTTCATGTCACACCCTCACCATGTCAGCACCGTACGACGTCCGACGTCCGATTTCCGACGAACGACCGTCTGTCGCACTCCCCACACTCCCCACCCAGGAGACAGCATGCGACTTCGTACCCGCGGACGGAGGTCCGCCGCCCTGGCGGCCCTCCTGGCGCTCGCCCTCGCGGCGCCCGTCTCCGCGCTCACGACTCCCGCCGGGGCCGACCCGGCGCCGACCGCCGCCGCCAGGGACGGCGAGGAGGTGATCCGGCAGTACGAGATCGCCGGACCCGCCACCGCCGCCGAACGCTCCGCCCTCACCGCCACCGGCGTCTCCATCGACGAGGTCGACGCCCGCTCGGTCGTCGTCAGCGCCGACGCCCGCCAGCTGGCCCACCTCAATAGCCTCGGGTACCGGCCGGTCGCCCTGCCCGCGCCGCCCGAGCGGGGCAAGGCCGCCGCCTCGGCCGTGGGACCGCTCGACTTCCCCTCCGCCGACTCCAAGTACCACAACTACGCGGAGATGAACGCCGAGATCAACACGCGGCTCGCCGCCTACCCGTCCATCATGAGCAAGCGGGTGATCGGCAAGAGCTACCAGGGCCGCGACATCGTCGCCATCAAGATCAGCGACAACGTCGGCACCGACGAGGCCGAGCCCGAGATCCTCTTCACCCACCACCAGCACGCCCGCGAGCACCTCACCGTCGAAATGGCGCTCTACCTGCTGCGCGAACTCGGCGCCGGGTACGGCACGGACAGTCGCGTCACCAACATGGTGAACAGCCGCGAGATCTGGATCGTGCCCGACCTCAACCCGGACGGCGGCGAGTACGACATCGCGAGCGGCTCCTACCGCAGCTGGCGCAAGAACCGCCAGCCCAACTCCGGTTCGACCTACGTCGGTACGGACATGAACCGCAACTGGGACTACAAGTGGGGCTGCTGCGGCGGCTCCTCCGGCTCCAAGAGCTCCGAGACCTACCGCGGCACCGCCCCCGAGTCCGCGCCCGAGGTGAAGGTCGTCTCCGACTTCGTCCGCTCGCGCGTGGTCGGCGGCAAGCAGCAGATCACGGCCGGCATCGACTTCCACACCTACAGCGAGCTGGTCCTGTGGCCCTTCGGCTACACCAACGCCGACACCACGACCGGCATGACGCAGGACGACCGTGACGCCTTCGCCACGGTCGGCCAGAAGATGGCGTCGAGCAACGGCTACACCCCCGAGCAGTCCAGCGACCTGTACATCACCGACGGGTCGATCGACGACTACCTCTGGGGCGCGCACAAGATCTTCGCGTACACCTTCGAGATGTACCCGACCTCGTCCTGGAACGGCGGTTTCTACCCGCCCGACGAGGTGATCGAGCGCGAGACCTCCCGCAACCGGGACGCCGTCCTCCAGCTCATGGAGAACGCCGACTGCATGTACCGCTCGATCGGCAAGGCCGCGCAGTACTGCTAGGCGGTCTCGCTCCCGCCCTCGTCGAAGTACGCGTCCAGCACCGCGTCCAGGAGTGTCTCCCACTCCTGGACGCGCGCCTTCGCCGGCGCGTCGATCTCGATCGGGTACCAGCGCCGGTCAGGGGTGTGCACGACCACCCTGAACCGCCTGCCGAAGCGGGCCGTCGCGGTCTCGACCGCGCCGATCTCGTCCCAGCGGAACTCGCAGCTCTCCTCGTCGAGGCTGAGCCGAACGCCCTGGGCGTCGGCGACGATCCGGGCACGCCGGTCGGCGGCCTCGAAGACGGGCCCGTCGGGATCGGCGTCGGACGCGGCATCCCCGTCCGCGTCCGCATCCGCGTCGGCGTCGGCGTCGGCCTCGGGCACGTCCGCCCCGGACTCGCCTTCCGCCCCGGCCACTTCGGCCTCGCCCGCCGCGTCCGCCGGGACGGCGTCCCGGGGTTCGGCGTCCACCGGCTCCTCCGGCCCCACCGGGGCCACCGGGCCGAGGCCCGCGACTCCCGTGATGCCCGGGACGAACGCCGGGTCCGCCGCGGCGCCGTGCACCGTCTGAATGCTGGGTCCTGTGCGCTGCTCCACGGCGGAAGTATGGCCGATGCCCCTGTGAGCGTTCGAGCCGCCCCGGTCAGTCCAGTACGGCCAGGGCGTCGATCTCGACCAGCAGTCCCGCGGGCAGGCCGACGTAGACCGTCGTACGCGCCGCGGCCGGGGCCTTGAGCTCCTGCTCGTCGAAGTAGGCGTCGTAGATCTCGTTCATCTCGGCGAAGTGGGCGACGTCCGTCAGATAGACCCGGATCATCATCACGTCGTCCCAGGTAGCGCCGCCCTCCTCCAGGATCGCCTTGACGTTGGCGAGGGTCTGGAGGGTCTGCTCGCGCAGGGCGGGGCCGGCCGGGGTCGGGGGCCGGCCCTCGACGGCGGGCAGGAAGCCGACCTGGCCCGCGACCTGGAGGATGTTGCCCTTCCTGACGCCGTGGGAGAACCTCGCGGGCGGGGCGGTGTGGGTCGGCGGCGTGAGGGCGGTCTTCTCGGTCATGCGCGGTCCTTGTCCTCGGGGTCGGTCCTGGTCGTTCCGGAGTATTCACGGCTGATGTCGTCGGCGGTGCGGCGCACCAGCGGGAGCAGGGCGAGGAGTTCGTCGGCGGTGACGACGACGTTCGGCGCCGAGACCGACATGGCGGCGACGACCCGGCCGTCCGCGCCGCGGACGGGCGCGGCGACGCAGTTGATGGACTCCTCGTGGCCGCCGAGGTCGGTGGCCCAGCCCTGTTCGCGTACGGTCGCCAGCTCCTTGAGGAAGGCGGCGGCGTTCGGGGTCGAACGGGGCGTGTACATGGGGTAGTCGAGCCTGGCGGCGAGGGCGCGGCGCTCGGCCTCGGGCAGGTCGGCGAGGAGCAGTTTGGCGACGGCGGCGACGGTGATGGCGACGGGCTTGCCGATCCGGGAGTACATGCGGACCGGGTACCGGCTCTCGACCTTGTCGATGTAGAGGACCTCGCCCTCCTCGTGGACGGCGAGGTGGACGGTGTGGCCGGTCCGCTCGTTGAGGGCGACGAGGTGGGGGTGGGCGATCTCGCGGACGTCGAGGTTCTCGACGGCTTCCTGGGCGAGGGCGAAGAGTCGGGCGCCGAGGCGGTAGCGCTGGTCCTGCTGGCGGTAGACGAGGCCGTGCTCGTGGAGGGTGCGCAGCAGGCGCAGGGCGGTGGACTTGTGGACGCCGAGCCGTTCGGCGACCTGACCGAGGTCGGCGGGGCCCTGCGCGAGCAACGGCAGGATGCTGAGCGCGCGGTCGACGGTCTGGCTCATGGCGTGCGTACCTCCAGGTCCTCCCCCGTCCAGCCGGGGCCGAGGTGAAGTCTCTCCCAGGCCCGGTCGTCGAGCCGGGCCAGCCGGTCGGCGTGGGCGCGCCGGGGCGGGCGGGCGAGGTCGCCGGGCGCGGTGAGGGCGGCGGCGGCCATGAGGTGGCCGTGGCGGAGCCGCGCGCGCGTGTCGAGGCCGCGGAGGGTCGCGGAGAGGAATCCGGCGGCGAAGGCGTCGCCGGCGCCGACGGTGGAGACGACGTCGACGCGGGGCGGGCGTTCCAGGTACCCGGCGCCGGTGGCGTCCGCGATGTCCGCGAAGGACTCGGGGCGGCGGTCGGAGACGTAGGCGCCGCCCTTGCCGAGCTTGACGACGAGCGTCTCGGGCCGGTCGACGAGGTCGCCGACGGCCCGGATGCCCTTCGCTCCCCACAGCGCCTTCGCCTCGTCGGCGCCGACGAAGACGAGGTCGGCGCGGTTGGCGAGGTCGAGGAGGACCTCGGGGGCGGCGGCTCCGTCGCGCCAGAGGGCGGGCCGGTGGTTGACGTCGAAGGAGACCAGGGGGCGGCCGGGGCGGGGCGCGGTCAGTGCGTACAGCAGCGCCCGGCACTCGTCGGAGAGCGCGGCGGTGATGCCGGTGAGATGGAGGATCCGGCCGTCGGTGACGGAGTCGTACGGCACGGTGTCGGGCGACATCGCGGAGGCGGCGGAGCCGGCCCGGTAGTAGACGGCCTCGTGGCCGTCGGTGGCGCGGTCGGCGTCGGTGCGGAAGTAGACGCCGGTGGGCCGGTGCGGGTCGCGGCGGACGGCGCCGGTGTCGACTCCGTACGCTGCGATGGCGGCGAGCAGGTGGTCGCCGAAGCCGTCGGCGCCGACCCGGCCGACCCAGCGGACGCGGTGTCCGGCGGCGGCGAGCGCGCAGGCGACGTTGGACTCGGCGCCGCCGACGGCGCGGGTGAAGGCGGGGACGTCGGCGAGGCGGCCCGGCCGGGAGGGCAGAAAGGTCACCATGGACTCGCCCAGGCAGACCACGTCGGGGGACGGCCCGGCCGGGGGCGCGGTCTCGGCCACGGTCACGCTCCTGCGGGTCCCTGGGGCGCCGGGTCCATTGACCCGGCCTCGGCCCGGATGTTAGACAGCGACGAGCGACATACGCAATGGGCGTTGCATGTGCTGCAACGCTGTGGAGGAGGGTTCCATGCCGACCGAGCCGCGGACCGAGCTGTCGGACGAGCGCGTCGACCACCGCTTCAAGGGCCTGCCGCCGGACGCCGAGGGCCTCACCGTCCGCGAGCTGGCCGCCCAGCGCCGCAACCTCTTCACCGGCGGCTTCACCACCCCCGTCCTCGCCCTCTCCGCGGAGTCCGTCGAGCACAACCTGCGCCTCCTGGAGACCTACGCCGAGCGTCACGGCCTCGCCTTCGCGCCGCACGGCAAGACCTCCATGGCCCCGCAGCTCTTCGACCGCCAGCTCGAACACGGCGCCTGGGGCATCACCGCCGCCGTACCGCACCAGGCCCGGGTCTACCGCGCCCACGGCATCGACCGGATCTTCCTCGCCAACGAGCTCGTCGACGCCGTGGCGCTGCGCTGGCTCGCCGCCGAACTCGACGGCGATCCGGACTTCCGGTGCGTCTGCTACGTCGACTCCGTGCGCGGCGTCGAGCTGATGGACGAGGCCCTGCGCGCGGCGGGCGTCCGGCGCCCGGTGGACGTGGTCGTCGAGCTCGGCGCGGCCGAGGCCGGGCGCACCGGCGTGCGGACCGAGGCCGAGGCCGAGGCCGTGGCCGACGCGGTCGCGGCCACGGACCGGCTCCGGCTCGTGGGCGTCGCGGGGTACGAGGCGACGATGCCGCAGGCGGACGCCGCCCGGGTGCGCGAGTGGCTGCACCGGCTCGTCGGGCTCGCGGCCGCCTTCGACAAGTCCGGCAGGTTCGCGCCCGACCTGCCGGAGATCGTCGTCAGCGCCGGCGGCAGCGAGTGGTTCGACACGGTCGCCGAGGTCTTCGCCGGGATCCCGGAGTTCTCCCGGCCCGTCCTGAAGCTGCTGCGCTCGGGCGCGTACGTGTCCCACGACGACGGCCAGTACCGCGAGCGGACCCCCTTCAACCGGATTCCCGAGGAGGGCGCGCTGCGGCCCGCGTTCCGGCTCTGGTCCCAGGTCGTCTCCCGCCCCACCCCCGCGCAGGCCTTCACCAACGCGGGCAAGCGCGACGCCGCCCACGACCTCCACCTGCCGGAGGCGCAGGTCGTCCGCGACGGGCGCACCGGCGAGGTCCGCCCGGCCGACGGCGTCACCGTCACCGCCCTGTCCGACCAGCACACCTGGCTGGCCACGGAGCCCGGCGCGGACGTGGAGGTCGGCGACTGGGTCGGCATGGGCCTGTCCCACCCGTGCACGTCCTTCGACAAGTGGCAGCTGATCCCGCTCGTGGAGGCGGACGGCACGGTCGTCGACTACATCCGCACGTTCTTCTAGCAGGGGGCCGGTGATGGATCTCGTCTTCCGTGACGCCGAGGTCGTCGACGGCACCGGCGAACCCTCCTACCGCGCCGACGTCGCCCTCGCCGGCGGCCGGATCGCCGCGATCGTGAAGGAGGGCGCGGCGGCCGGCTGCCAGCGCCCGACCGGCCGCCGGATCGTCGACGCCGAGGGCCTCGCGCTGTCCCCCGGCTTCATCGACATGCACGCCCACAGCGACCTCGCGCTGCTCCGGGACCCGGACCACAGCGCGAAGGCCGCGCAGGGCGTGACGCTCGAGGTGCTCGGCCAGGACGGCCTGTCGTACGCGCCGGCCGACGACCGCACCCTCGACGCGGTGCGGACGGCGATCGCCGGCTGGAACGGCGGTGGGCCCGGGGATTCGACCGTCGACTTCGACTGGCGCACGGTGGGCGAGTACCTGGACCGCCTGGACACCGCGCACGGGGGCCGGGGCGTCGCGGTCAACGCGGCCTACCTCGTCCCCCAGGGCACGGTCCGGATGTACGCGATGGGCTGGGAGGACCGCCCGGCGACGGAGACCGAGCTGAACCGCATGCGGCAGCTCGTCGCCGAGGGCCTGGAGCAGGGCGCGGTCGGCATGTCCTCCGGCCTCACCTACACGCCCGGGATGTACGCCCCCGACGCCGAGCTCACCGAGCTGTGCCGGGTGGTGGCGCGGTACGGCGGTTACTACTGCCCGCACCACCGCTCGTACGGGGCGGGGGCCCTGGAGGCGTACGAGGAGATGGTGCGGCTCACGCGCGACGCGGGCTGCGCCCTGCACCTCGCCCACGCCACCCTGAACTTCGGCGTGAACGAGGGCCGCGCGCCGGAGCTCCTGTCGCTCCTGGACGAGGCCCTGGCGGCAGGCTCCGACATCACCCTGGACACCTACCCGTACACCCCCGGCTCCACCACCCTCGCGGCCCTCCTGCCCGGCTGGGCGCACGAGGGCGGTCCGGAGGCGCTCCTGGCCCGCCTCCGCGACGACGCGACGGCGGAACGGATCCGCCACCACCTGGAGGAAACCGGCTCGGACGGCTGTCACGGGGTCCCGGTCGAGTGGCACACGATCGAGATCGCGGGCGTGACGGCTCCGCCGCTCGCGTCCTGGGTGGGCCGCAGGGTCCCCGACTGGCCGACGGCCCGCCGCCTCCTCGTGGAGGACCGCCTCGGCCCGACGATCCTCCAGCACGTGGGCCACGAGGAGAACGTCCGCGCGATCATGCGCCACCGGGTCCACACGGGCGGCTCGGACGGCATCCTCCAGGGCGCGAAGCCGCACCCGCGGGCGTACGGCACGTTCCCCGAGTACCTCGGCCGCTACGTGCGCGAGGAGTCCGTCCTCACCCTGGAGGACTGCGTCGCCCATCTCACTTCCCGCCCCGCGCGGCGGCTCCGCCTCCCGGACCGCGGCCTGGTGAAGGAGGGCTACGTGGCCGACCTGGTCCTGTTCGACCCGGCAACGGTCGCCGCCGGCTCCACGTACGCGGCCCCCCGCACCCTCCCCACGGGCATCCCCCACGTCCTGATCGACGGCCACTTCGTGATCGAGGACGGCAAACGCACGGACACCCTGGCGGGCCGGTCGATCCGCCGGACGCGACCGGCCTGACGCCTCCGACACCCGCCCGGGCGCCCTCGGCGGCCGCGTCCAGCCCCTGCGCATGCGCCCGTCATCCCTACGGCGGTGCCGGCGGCGAGGCCGTCACCCCGTGGGCCTAACGGACCCGATCCCGCCGTGCCGCCGCCTCGCTCGGGACCGGACGGGGGCCCGGCACCGCGACGGTGCCCGGCTCACCCCACGACTCGCGCCGCGCCCACCACAGGCCCGCCGCCAGCACCACGCCCGCCAGGGCGAAGCCGTACGCCGGCGTGTGACCCGAGGGCGCCGTCTCGTAGGCCAGGGCCGCGCACAGGACCGCAAGCAGCTGGCCGCCCCGTCCATCCCACGCGCCCGCCGCCGCGACCGCGACCGTGCCCCAGAGCACGTACCAGGGCTGGACCATCGGCGAGAGCGCCACCAGCGCCAGCAGGGAGAGGCCGAGGCCCAGGACCGGTTCGACGCGCCCCTTCCACACCCGCCACGCGATCGCCGCGACGATCGCACCGGCGGCCAGCAGGCCGAGCTTCTGCACCACGCCCTTGACCGGCTCGGGATCGTCCGCGACCAGCAGCCCGAGCCCGAGCCCGAGGTCGCTGGTGACGGACAGGGCCGTGTGGATGGTGGCGGCCACGCTCTGGGTGCGGAGCCAGCCGAAGCCGGTGCCGGCCGCCACGCTCGCCCCCGCCGCGACGGCGACGGCCACCGCACCCGGCAGCAGTCCCTTCGCGAGGCCGGCCGCCCCGCCACGCCGCCGCGCGACCGCGATCCCGGCGAACAGCAGTCCCAGCGCCGCCGGCGACTTGATCATCATCGCGAGCCCGATGACCGCGCCGCCCACCGCCCACCGCCCGCGCCGCACGGCGAGGAGGACGCCCGCGAGCAGCAGTCCGGCCATCAGGCCGTCGTTGTGCAGGCCGCCCACGACATGGACGAGGAGCAGCGGGTTGAGCGCCGCGAGCCACACCGCCCCGTCCCGCCGCCCCTCCGGCGCGAGCCCGCGCACCGCCCACACGATCAGCGCGAGCGCGAGGAGCGCGACGAGTCGCATGCCGAGGACGGCGGGGACGACGGCGCCACCGGTGAGCCCGACGACGGCCTGGGCGAGGAGGAGGAAGACCGGGCCGTACGGCGCGGGCGTGTCGGTCCAGTGGCCGCCGACGCTCGCCGCCGCGTCGTACCCGAGTTCGCCGGGGCCGAGGACGGCGGGCCCGGCCGCGTACACGTCGTGGCCTTCGAGGACCATCGCTCCCTGGGCGATGTAGCTGTAGACGTCGGCGCTGTACAGCGGCGGGGCGAGCAGGAGCGGCGCGACCCACCAGCAAAGCGTGACTCCGACCCCGGCCCCGTCAGCACCGGCCCCGGCCCCAGCCCCAGCAGCACCGGCCCCGGCCCCGTCAGCACCGGCCCCGCCTGCCTCGCGCCCGGCGCGGAGCACCCGCCCGTACTGCCACCACGCCACGATCAGCAGGGTCAGCCCGAGGTACGCGAGCACGGAGCCCGCCACCGTCACACCGGTGCCGTGCGGCTGCCACAGGCCCGCGCCGCCGCGTACGGGGAGCGTCCCGGCGGCCCAGCCGCCGACGGTGACGGCGAGCGAACCGGCCGCGCCGAGCCACCGGCATCCGGCGGTGCTGAAAACCCACATGAGGGGCAAACCTACCGTGCCCCGCCCGGCGCCCTACCGGGGCTTCTTCTGGATGCCGGGTGCCTGGTCCGAGTAGCCGGGGCGGCCGGACGGGGACGCCGTCCCGCTCCCGGAGGCCGCGGGCGCGGGGCTTGTCGCGCCGCCGGACGGCGTCGGGCTCGCGGACGGGTCCGCGGTGCCGCCGGCCGTGGCGGACGGGGAAGCGGAGCCGCCCGAGGCGCTCGGGTCGGCGCCCGGGCTCCCGCCGTCGTCCTCGCCGGAGCTCCCGGCGTCGCGCTGGATCAGCGCGGGCATGCCGGGGCGGCTCTCGTCCGGCCCCAGGCCGCCCCCTCCGGACGCGGGCCCGCCGTCGAGCGCGGCGAAGGCGGCGAGGACGCCGCACACGACGACGGCGCCGCTCCCGATGATCCACAGCGGGCCGGGGCCACGGCGCTTGGACGCGTGGCGTCGTCTGGAGGGCTCTGCGGCCCCCGTCTCGTTCGGACTCACGAGCCGTGATTGTAGGGAGCACGACACGACGGAAGCGACGTGGGTCACAGCGGGGGGCACGCGCGCCCGCGGACCGGACCGCGGCCACGTCCCGAGCGCGCCGTACGCCCGACGTGTCCCAAAACACGAGGCGTCTTGCGGCGGCCCGCCGTAAGCTCTCGTCATGCAGGTGATCCAGTCCACGAAGCTCGCCAACGTCTGTTACGAAATCCGGGGCCCGGTGCTCGAAGAGGCGATGCGGCTGGAGGCTGCGGGTCATCGCATCCTCAAGCTCAACACCGGGAACCCGGCCGCGTTCGGCTTCGAGTGTCCGCCGGCCATCCTCGAGGACATGCTGCGCAACCTCGCCGACGCGCACGGCTACGGCGACGCGAAGGGCCTGCTGTCGGCCCGGCGGGCGGTGATGAGCCACTACGAGACCAAGGGCATCCCCCTGTCGGTCGAGGACATCTACCTGGGCAACGGCGTCTCCGAGCTGATCCAGATGGCGATGCAGGCCCTGCTCGACGACGGCGACGAGGTGCTGGTCCCGGCGCCGGACTACCCGCTGTGGACGGCCGCGGTCTCGCTGGCGGGCGGCACGGCCGTGCACTACCGCTGCGACGAGCAGGCCGACTGGATGCCGGACCTGGCCGACATCGAGCGGAAGATCACCGATCGGACCAAGGCGATCGTGATCATCAACCCGAACAACCCGACGGGCGCCGTCTACGACGACGAGATGCTGCGGGGCCTGACCGAGATCGCCCGCCGGCACAGCCTGGTGGTCTGCTCGGACGAGATCTACGACAAGATCCTCTACGACGGCGCCACGCACACGCCGACCGCCGCCATCGCCCCCGACCTGCTGGTCCTCACCTTCAACGGGATGAGCAAGAACTACCGGGTGGCCGGTTTCCGGTCCGGCTGGCTCGCGGTCTGCGGCCCGAAGTCGCACGCCTCCTCGTACATCGAGGGCCTGACGATCCTGGCCAACATGCGGCTGTGCGCCAACATGCCGGCGCAGCACGCGGTGGCCGCGGCCCTGCAGGGCAGGCAGTCGATCGAGGACCTGGTGCTGCCGGGCGGGCGGCTCCTGGAGCAGCGGGACACGGCGTACGAGCTGCTGACGCAGATCCCGGGCGTGACGTGCGTGAAGCCGAAGGGGGCGCTGTACCTGTTCCCGCGCCTCGACCCGGCGGTCTACAAGATCAAGGACGACCGGCAGATGGTCCTCGACCTGCTGCGGGCCGAGAAGATCATGGTGGTGCACGGGACCGGCTTCAACTGGCACGAGCCGGACCACTTCCGGATCGTGACGCTGCCGACGGCCGCGGACCTGGCGGACGCGGTGACGCGGATCGGCACCTTCCTGGACGGCTACAGCCAGTACTGACGCGCGCTCGCCGTCCCGACTTCCGGACACGGCTCAACTTTAGATCGATTCCAAGCTAGGATGTCTCCAGAGCTACCGCAGGAGGCCATCCCATGTACGAACCGATCCGCACGAAGTCGGTCCACCGGATGGCCGACGACGACCAGAACGGCTACCCGCACCGCTCCCGCGAGGAGGAGCTGGACATCCAGCTCGCCGGACACCTCGCCGCCCTGCTCGCGGTCACCGACGAGCTCGGCGACACGGAGGCGGGCGAGCTCATCGCCCGCCAGGTGGCCCGGCTGCGCGGCGCGCCGCCGGCCCGGCACGCGGGTCTGAGCGGCGCTCCCGCCGCGACCCTGCACCGCAAGGCGCACGCCCTCGCGGGCCGCGCCCTGGTCGTCGCCGCCTCCCGGGCCGACACGGCCGCCGCGATCCTCGCCGCCGAGCGCATGGACGCGCACACCGCGGCGCTCGCCGGGGAATCCCTGGTCAGCGCCCCCTGACGGCCCCGGTCCGCGCGGCCACCCCGCGCGGCCCGGGCGCCACCCACAGTGCCGTCGCGGTATCCCACGCTCCGGTTCCCTACCGGGATCGCCGCTTCACCTTCCGTACACCCGACTCCCCCTGGAATGTGGGTTTCCGCGAGCAACCTGCACGCGTGAGACGCATTCTGGGAATCGTCCTCGCCGTCCTGCTCCTCGGCGGCGTGGCCGCCGCCCTCGTGGTGGGCGGCGACAAGGACGACAGCGGCACGGCAACGAAGACCGTGCGAGGAGTCATCGGGTCGGAGAAGGCGGAGTTCTTCGCCGATCCCGAGGTCGTGAAGGCCCTGGCAGCCAAGGGCCTCACCGTGCGGACCGAGACCTCCGGGTCCTGGGACATGGAGGAACTGCCCCTGGAGGGCTACGACTTCGCGTTCCCGTCCGCCAAGGCGCCGGCCGACGAGCTGAAGGCCAGGCGGAAGGTGACCGCCGCTCCGCTGCGGCCCTTCTACTCGCCGCTCGTGGTCGTCGCCCACAGCGCCGCCGCCAAGGTGCTCGCCGACAACGGGCTCGCCGACCTCGGCCCCGGCGGCCGCACCGGCACCCTGCGCATGGAGGCCTATCTCGCCGCCGCGCGCGCCGACCGCACCTGGCAGCAGCTCAGGGGCTCGGCCGGACACGCCGAGCTGAGCGGCACCCTCTTCATCACCTCCACCGACCCCGTCGCCTCCAACTCCGGCGCGCTCTACCTCGCCGCCGCGAGCTACGTCGCCGACGGCGGCCGGGTCGCCGGCGACAAGGCGGCCGTCGACCGCACCGCACCGCTGCTCCGCAAGCTCATCCAGGTGCAGGGCGCCCAACAGTCCAGCTCCGACGCGCCGTTCCGGGACTTCGTCAGCGGTGTCGGCAACCCGCTGGTCCTGGTGTACGAGTCGCAGGTCGCCGCCCAGCTGATCGCGAAGCAGGAGATGGGCGACCTGGTGGTGCTCTACCCCGACACCACCGTCAGCAGCGACCACACCCTCGTACCGCTCACGGACACCGGCCGCACCCTCGGCGAACTCCTCTCCACCGACCCGGAGTTGCGCAAGCTCGCGGTCCGCCACGGCTTCCGCCCGCAGGGCGCGGCGGCCGAGTTCACCGCCGCCACCACCGGCCACACCGGCTACCTCAACCAGACGCTCACCGGAATCCGCCAGGCGCCCGTGCCCACCTCGAAGGTGCTGCACGAGATGGCGCTGCGGGCCCGCGACCAGGGGGACACCGCATGACCACACCCATGAGCCCGCCGCCGGACGCCGAGAGCCCGCTCGTCCTCACGCCTCCGGAGCCGGTCGCCCCGGTCCGCGCCGAGCAGGCCGCCACGCTCGTCCCGCTCGACGACGCCGTCCGCGCGGAGATGCACCGGAGGGCCGCCGAGTACGTCGGCTCGCTCGCCGGACTCGACGCCCGCTCCCCCGAGTTCACCGGCCGCGTCGGCGAGCTCACCGCGCTCGGCGCCGGCGAGATGCGCGCCGCCGCCCAGCAGTCCAACCGGATGCTCGACCGCACGGTCCGCTCCCTGGGCGCGGCCGGCGGCGACGCCACGGCCCGGGTCGGCGGCTCCCTCGTCGAGCTGCGCCGCACCGTCGAGGACCTCGACCCGCGCGACACGCCCGCCAAGGGCGTGCGGAGCCTGCTGTCGAAGCTGCCCGGCGGCAACCGGCTGCGCGACCACATCGCCCGGTACGCCTCCTCGCAGGACACCATCAACCGGATCCTCGACGCGCTGCGCGGCGGCCAGGACGAGCTGCGCCGCGACAACGCCGCCCTGCAGACCGAACGGGCCCGGCTCTGGGAGAGCATGGGCAGGCTCCAGGAGTACGCGGTGCTCACCGAGGCCCTCGACGCCGCCGTCGAGGAGCGGCTCGCCGCGACCTCCGACCCGGCGCAGGCCGACGCGCTGCGCGCCGACGTGCTCTTCCCCGTCCGGCAGAAGCGCCAGGACCTGCTGACCCAGCTCGCCGTGTGCGCCCAGGGCTATCTGGCGATGGACGTGGTGCGCCGGAACAACGACGAGTTGATCAAGGGTGTCGACCGGGCCACGACCACGACCGTGACCGCCCTGCGGATCGCGGTGATGCTGGCGTCCGCGCTCGACCACCAGAAGAAGGTCGTGGAGCAGGTGAACGCGCTGCGCGGCACCACGGAGACCCTGATCCAGGGCAACGCCGCCGCGCTCGCCGGCCAGTCCGGGGAGATCCAGCGGCTGGCCGCGGAGCCCGCGGTGGGCCTGGAGACCGTGCGCACCGCGTTCCAGCAGATCTACCGGACGCTCGACGCCATCGACACGTACAAGGTCCGCGCGACCGAGTCGATGGCGCAGACCGTCGACGCGCTGAGCGCCGAACTGCGCACCGCGAGCGCGCACGTGGAGCGCACCCGCGACGACGAGCGCGAGCGCGGCGACCGGAGCGGCGCGGCCGGCCGGGGCATCCTCGAAGGAGGCCGCGGATGAGACGCGTACGCAGCTCCGCACCGGTGCGGCGCCCCGCGCGCCGCCGGTTCGCGGCCGTCGCCGTCGCCGCGCTCCTCACCCTCGGCGCCGTCGCCTGCGACACCACCGGCGGGGGCGGCGGAGGCGACGGCAGGGACGCCGGCGAGGACGCCATGGAGTACCGGCCGGGCACCCTGCGGGTCCTCGCCTCCTCCGAACTCGCCGACCTGGCGCCCGTCCTGGAGGAGGCCCGCAAGGCCACCGGCGTCACCGTGCGCCCCACGTACGCCGGCACCCTCGACGCCGTCGAGCGGATCGCCTCCGGCGAGGCCGACAAGCAGTACGACGCGATCTGGCTGTCGTCCAACGACTATCTGCGGCTGCGCCCGGACGTGGCCCGCCGCATCACCGGCGAGACCCCGGTGATGACCTCGCCGGTCGCCTTCGGCGTGCGGCCCGCCGCCGTCGCGCGGCTCGGCTGGGACCCGGGCAGGGTCACGTGGGCGCAGATCCACCGGGCCGTCGCCGAGAAGAAGCTCACCTACGGCATGACGGACCCGCTGCGCTCCAACTCCGGTTTCTCCGCGCTCGTCTCGGTGGCCTCCGGCCTCTCGGGCGCGCAGGCGGCGCTCACCGAGAAGGACGTGCGGGCGACGAGCCCGAAGCTGAAGGAGTTCTTCGCCGGGCAGAAGCTGACCTCCGGTTCCTCCGGCTGGCTCGCCACCGCCTACGGCCGGCGCACCGACGTCGACGCGCTGGTCAACTACGAGTCGGTGCTGCTCTCGATGCCGGAGAAGCTGACCGTGATCCGGCCGGCCGACGGCGTGGTCACCGCCGACTATCCGCTGACCTCGCTGACCGCCGCCCGCCCCGAGGCGAAGGACGCGGCCCGCCGGCTCGCCGCCCATCTGCGCACGCCGGCCGCGCAGAAGCTGATCACGGACCGGACGCTGCGGCGCCCGGTGGTGCCCGGCGTCGCTCCCGAGCCCCGGCTCGGCACCGAGCCGCGCCGGGAACTGCCCTTCCCCGGCAGCAGGTCGGTGGCGGACGGACTGCTCGACGCGTACGACAACACGCTGCGCCGGCCCTCGCGCACGGTCTACGTCCTCGACACCTCCGGCTCGATGGAGGGGCGCCGCCTCGAACGGCTGAAGGCGGCGCTCGTGGAACTGACCGGCGACTTCCGGGACCGCGAGGAGGTCACGCTGATGCCGTTCGGTTCGTCGGTGAAGAACGGCGAGGTCACGACCCACACCGTGGACCCGGCCTCGCCGAAGGCCGCGCTCGACGCGATCCGCGCCGACGCGAACCGGCTCTCGGCCTCCGGCGGCACGGCGATCTACTCCAGCCTGAAGGCGGCCTACGGGAAGCTGGGCACCGCGCCGGACGACACCTTCACCTCGATCGTGCTGATGACGGACGGCGCCAACACCGACGGCGACCCGGCCGGCGCCTTCGATGCCTTCCACCGCGACGAGCTGAGCCCGGCCCAGCAGCGGATTCCGGTGTTCCCGATCCTGTTCGGCGACTCCGACCGGGCCGCGCTCGACCACATCGCGCAGCTCACCGGCGGCAGGCTGTTCGACGCGAACCAGGGTTCGCTCGACGGGGCCTTCGAGGAGATCCGTGGCTACCAGTGACCTGCTGAGGGCGGCCCTGCGCTACGCCGAGTCCCGCAAGAACATCGCCGGCTGCGCGTGCGGCCTGGCCGGCGTGGGTCTCACGCTCGCGGGCGCCGGCGGCCCCCTGTGGCCGGTGGTGGTCGCGGGCCTGTACGGCGCGGGCGCGCTGATCGCCCCGCCCGAGCGCCCGCCCGCCCCGGCCTTCCCGGACCCGGCCGAGCAGCTCGACGCGCTGCGCGCGGACCTGGCGACGCTGCGCGGCTATCTCGCCGAGGTGGAGCTGCCGCCGTCCGCGCGGACCCGGCTGGCGGAACTCGACGGCCTGGTGGGCGCGCTGCTCGAACCGGGCTGGGTGAGCGATCCGGAGCAGGTGCGGATCCTCGCCCGCGCGGTGCGCCAGGACGTGCCGGAGGCGGTCGACGCCTTCGTACGGACGCGGTGGTGGAACCGGGTGGTGCCGGGTGCGGAGCCGCCGGAGCGCCATCTGGAGCGGCAGCTGGGCGCTCTGCACGAGGAGGCCGCGGCGATCGCCGACGCGCTGCGCGAGGCGGAGGAGCGGCGGCAGGAGACGCACACCCGCTACCTGGAGGACCGGGGCCGCTGAGGAGTCCGCCGAGGGCTCCCGGACGTGCGCCGGCCCCCGGAGCCGTGAGGGGGCTCCGGGGGCCGGATGCGTCGTGACGGGCCGTCGTGACCCCAGCTGGTCAGGGCGGAAATCGGGGCAACCCGTCACGAGTTCATGGTGCTGTCAGAGGCTCAGCCCAGGCGCTCGACCAGCGCGCGGTACTCGTCCCACAGCTCCTTCGGGGTGTGCTCGCCGAAGGTCTCCAGGTGCGCGGGGACCAGGGCGGCCTCCTCGCGCCAGACCTCCTTGTCGACGGTGAGCAGGAAGTCCAGGTCCTCGGCGGACAGTTCCAGGCCGTCGGTGTCCAGGGCGTCCTTCGTCGGCAGGATGCCGATGGGCGTCTCGACGCCCTCGGCCTTGCCCTCGAGGCGCTCGACGATCCACTTCAGGACGCGGCTGTTCTCGCCGAAGCCGGGCCACACGAACTGGCCGTCGTCGTTCTTGCGGAACCAGTTCACGTAGTAGATCTTCGGGAGCTTCGCGGCGTCCGCGGAGGCGCCGACCTTGACCCAGTGGGCCATGTAGTCGCCCATGTTGTAGCCGCAGAACGGCAGCATGGCGAAGGGGTCGCGGCGCAGCTCGCCGACCTTGCCCTCGGCGGCGGCGGTCTTCTCGGAGGCCACGTTGGCACCGAGGAAGACGCCGTGGTTCCAGTCGAAGGACTCGGTGACCAGCGGCACGGCGGAGGCGCGGCGGCCGCCGAAGAGGATCGCGGAGATCGGGACGCCCTTGGTGTCCTCCCACTCCGGGGCGATCGTCGGGCACTGCGCGGCGGGGACGGTGAAGCGGGCGTTGGGGTGGGCGGCCGGCGTCTCGGACTCCGGCGTCCAGTCGTTGCCCTTCCAGTCGGTGAGGTGCGCGGGCGCCTCCTCGGTCATGCCCTCCCACCACACGTCGCCGTCGTCGGTGAGCGCGACGTTGGTGAAGACCGAGTTGCCCCAGAGGGTCTTCATGGCGTTGGCGTTGGTGTGCTCGCCGGTGCCGGGCGCGACGCCGAAGAAGCCGGCCTCGGGGTTGATCGCGTAGAGGCGGCCGTCCTCGCCGAAGCGCATCCAGGCGATGTCGTCACCGATGGTCTCGACCGTCCAGCCGGGGATCGTGGGCTCCAGCATGGCGAGGTTGGTCTTGCCGCAGGCGGACGGGAAGGCGGCGGCGACGTACTTGGCCTCGCCCTGCGGCGGCGTGAGCTTGAGGATGAGCATGTGCTCGGCGAGCCAGCCCTCGTCCCGCGCCATGACGGAGGCGATGCGCAGCGCGTAGCACTTCTTGCCGAGCAGGGCGTTGCCGCCGTAGCCGGAGCCGTAGGACCAGATCTCGCGGGTCTCGGGGAAGTGCGAGATGTACTTGGTGGAGTTGCACGGCCACGGCACGTCCTCCTGGCCCTCCTCCAGGGGGGCGCCGAGGGTGTGGACGGCCTTGACGAAGAAGCCGTCGGTGCCGAGCTCGTCGAGGACGGCCTGTCCCATGCGGGTCATGGTGCGCATGGAGACGGCGACGTACGCGGAGTCGGTGATCTCGACGCCGATGGCGGAGAGCGGGGAGCCGACCGGGCCCATGCAGAAGGGCACGACGTACATGGTGCGGCCCTTCATGGAGCCGCGGAAGATCCCCTTCTCGCCCGCGAAGATCTCCTTCATCTCCGCCGGGGCCTTCCAGTGGTTGGTCGGGCCCGCGTCCTCCTCCTTCTCGGAGCAGATGAAGGTCCGGTCCTCGACGCGCGCGACGTCGGTCGGGTCGGAGGCGGCGTAGTACGAGTTCGGGCGCTTGACCGGGTCGAGCTTCTTGAAGGTCCCCTTGGCGACGAGCTCCTCGCAGAGGCGCTCGTACTCGGCCTCGGACCCGTCGCACCAGACGATGCGGTCGGGCTGGGTGATCTCGGCGATCTCGTTGACCCAGGACACGAGTTCCCGGTGCTCGGTGGGGACGGTGGAGGGAGCCGCGTTGTCGCGCGCCACGATTGCTCCTTGAAGAGGGGTTTTTAGATGTATGCCCCTTGGGGGCTGCGACCCGGATGCGTCGTAGGCGCTCATCCGGTGCCGACCGCACTCATTTGATCATCCGATGGTTCTGCGCATATGTCCAGAGGGCCGCACACGTGAGCATCGCCACTCATATCCACTACTTACGATCGCGTAGGTACGATGCGGATCCATGACTGCAGTCTCGCCGGACCTCGCCACCACGGAGCAGCGCCCGGCGCTGCCGCTTCCGCTCAAGCCCAGACTCAGGGGCTGGCTGCACGCCGGAATGTTCCCCGCCGTGATCGTCGCGGGACTCGTCCTGGTCGCCCTCGCGGACTCCCCGCGGGCCCGGATCGCCTGTGGGATCTACGTGCTCACCGCCTGTCTGCTCTTCGGCATCAGCGCGCTGTACCACCGGGGGAACTGGGGGCCGCGCGGCGAGGCGGTGCTGCGGCGCCTCGACCACGCCAACATCTTCCTGATCATCGCGGGCACGTATACCCCGCTGACGCTGCTGCTCCTCCCCGACTCCACCGGACGGCCCCTCATGTGGGCCGTGTGGGCCGCGGCCGCCGCCGGCATCGCCTTCCGCGTCTTCTGGGTCGGCGCTCCCCGCTGGCTGTACACGCCCTGCTACATCGCGATGGGCTGGGCCGCCGTCTTCTTCCTGCCCGACTTCATGCGGGCCGGTGGCATCGCCGTCCTCGTCCTGGTGATCGTCGGCGGCGTGCTCTACAGCGCGGGCGGCGTGATCTACGGCATGAAGCGCCCCAACCCCTCACCCCGCTGGTTCGGCTTCCACGAGGTCTTCCACTCCTTCACCCTCGCCGCCTTCATCGTCCACTACGTGGGCATCTCGCTGGTCGCCTACAGCCACGCCTGACCAGGCACAATGACGGTCATGGCCGGAACGTCCGCGCGCCCCGCCCTGCGGGAGCGCAAGAAGCTCAAGACCCGCGCCGCGATCCGGAAGGCCACCTACCGGCTCGCGGCCGAGCGGGGCTGGGAGGCGGCCACGATCGAGCAGATCGCCGCGGCCGCCGAGGTCTCGCCCTCCACCGTCGCCCGCTACTTCCCGGCCAAGGAGGGCATCCTCCTCACCGACGACCAGGACGAGCTCCTCCTCGCCCGGCTGCGCGCCCGCCCCGCCGACGAGGACCCGCTCGACTCGCTGCGCGCCGTCGTCCTCGACGCCGTCACCGCCGCGCTGACCGCGGAGCCCGAGGAGACCCGGCTGCGGACCCGTCTCATCGTCGAGATCCCCGCCGTCCGCGCCCGGCTCACCGAGACCACCGCCGAGACCGGCCGGCTCCTGTGCGGCGCCGTCGCCGAGCGCACCGGCCACGCCCCGGACGACCTG
This sequence comes from Streptomyces sp. NPDC127092, assembly GCF_042722475.1. Lineage (NCBI taxonomy): Bacteria > Bacillati > Actinomycetota > Actinomycetes > Kitasatosporales > Streptomycetaceae > Streptomyces > Streptomyces sp. NPDC127092. Next base: position 14,062 of record NZ_JBHXFE010000018.1, on the reverse strand, counting down.
GAGGTACGGGTCTTCACCGCCGCCGTCCTCGGCGCCCTGCGCGAGGCCACCGTCCACTGGGCCGAGCACGGCCAGGGCGACGACCTGGTCCCGCTGCTCGACCGGACCGTCGACACCCTCAAGGCCGGGCTGACCCTCCGCTCCCCCGGCCCAGCGCGCCCCTGACCACCTCGCCCGACAGCGGATTCGCCGCACACGACCACACCCCGTGCGGGCAGTAGTCGGTGAAGGTCTGGTACACCGGCCGGTGCCGCGCGAACCAGTCCAGCATCCCCCGCACGTACGCCGGGTTGTCGCCGTTGCGGAAGAGCCCCCACTCCGGGAACGACACCGGCTTGCCGTGCGCCGCCGCGAACCGAGCGTGGAAGTCCAGCCCGTACGGCTCCATGACCTGCTCCTCGAAGGACAGCCCGGCCGGCTGGTCGTAGGCGTCCATGCCGACGATGTCCACCACGTCGTCGCCCGGGTAGCAGAGCGGCCAGGCGATCGCGTCCAGGCCCCGGCTCGGCGTGAAGTCGAGCCGGAAACGCTGCCCCGGCACCTCCCGCAGCACCCCGGCCACCCGCCTCCAGTACGCCTTCCAGCTCTCCGGGTCCGGCCCGCAGCGGTGCCCGTACGTCGTGCCGTTCATCTCCCAGCCGAGCACCAGGACCGCGTCCGCGAGCCGGTGCTCCACCAGCCGCTCGCCCAGCGCGCGGAAGTGCCGGTCGAAGTCACCGGCCGCCCCGCGGCGCAGCCCCGCCCGCACCTCCGCGTCACCGAGCCCCGCCTCGTTGCGGTCGAGCAGCGGCACGTTGAGCACGAACAGCCGGCCCGGCCGCTCCTCCTTCCACCGCGCCCACGGCTCGAACAGCGCCGGATGCCCCTCGATGTTCGACCAGCGGTCGCCCGGCAGATAGGTGTGCCCGACGGTCAGCGGCTCGCCGCCCAGCCACTTCTCCACCTCGCCGATCCGCCGCACCCCGGCCTCGTCGGAACCGGTGAAGAAGCCCGACGGCACGCCGGGCAGCGGCACCGGCTCCGGTTCCGGCGCGGTCCGTTCCCCGGCGTGCCGGCCGTCCGGCGCGAGCCGGCCGTACGGCAGCAGGAACACAAGGGCGGCCGCGAGCAGCACCGTCAGTGCCACCCGCGGCCAGGTCGTCCAGGAGCGGAGGAGACGCACGTCAGCTGGTCCAGAACTCCCACCAGCGGGTCAGGATCAGCATCCCGATGATCCCGATGTGCAGGACCGGCAGCGCGAAGGTGAAGTCCGAGAGGAAGCCCTTCACGGCGGCGGGCGCGGGCAGCAGACCGTGCCGCACGTTGTGCGCGGTGGTGTACCAGAACATGGTGATCGTCGCGCACCAGGCCAGACAGCACCACAGGCACAGCGAGTTGATCTCGTACAGCGACTGCTGCATCAGCCAGGTGCAGAAGCCGACACCGAACAGCATCCCGGCGTTCAGGCCCAGCCAGAACCAGCCGCGGTAGCGGGCGCCGGCCAGGATCCCGGCGCCCACGGCGACGACGACGGCGTACGTCACGAGACCGAGCATCGGGTTCGGGAAGCCGAACACCCCGGCCTGCTCGCTCTTCATGATGTTGCCGCAGGAGACCACCGGGTTCAGGCTGCACCCCGGCTGGAACCCGGGGTCCTCCAGGAGCTTGAACTTGTCGATGGTGATGACCCAGCCGGCCAGCACACCGGCCGCGCCCGTCACCACGAGCAGCCAGGCGAAGGCCCGGCTCGCGCCGGTCCCCGCTCCGCCCGCGCGCTCCGACTCCTGCTGCTCCTGCTGCCTCTGGACCGGCACCCCGCCCCGTACGTCCGCCGTCGCCATCAGGCCGCCCCCTGTCCGCTCAGCCCTGGATCCGGCTCACCGGCACCGCGACGTGGCCAGCGGTCCGCACCACGTTGTCGTCGGTGACGAAGGCCTTCAACTCGGCCTCCGTGACCGGCTGCCCCGGCTGCGCGGCCGACCACGGCAGGAGCGGGATCATCAGGATGACGTGGCCGGTCTCGTACGCCGCCTCCTGCCACTCCGTGGACACCGGGCACTGCGCGTTCATGAACGGCAGGGTGAGCACGGCCCGCTGCGCCTCGACGAGCAGGTGCGCGCCGATCCCGCGCTCCTTGCCGGCGTCGACGACGTCGCCGCCGATCGGCACGCCCATGCCCTCCAGGGTCGACCGGAGCTCCGCCGCGCCGGCCTCGGCTCCGTGCTCGCCGTCCCCGATCGAATACACCATCAGAAAGGGGGTCGCGGGCATGTCATCGGTGGGTCCGAGGACCCAGGAGATGACGGTGAGCGTTCCCATCGAATGGGCGCTGTGCGCCGCGGGCAGGACATTGGAAGTGGTCATGGAACCGGATGCTAGGGGACGAACACCCGTCACCCTCCGCCGAATTCACTCATTCGGCCGACATTCCCTCCACCGGCATTTCCGGCGCAACGAACCGGGGCTTTCCTCGTTGTGCCCATAGGGCATCAAGCCGACCTCAGGAGATCATTCATGATCGTCCCGCGCCGCGTGGCCTTGCGGTCCCTCTTCGCACTGGCCGTGACCGCCTTCACGGGCGGCGCACTGGCCCGTATCGGCACCGCGCCGCCGTCCTCCGGGGACCCGCTCGCCGGGGACGCGCCGTCCTCGGACGGGCCGTCGGCCTTCGACGAGATGTACGGCGGCCGGCACATCCGCAGCCTGCCGGGGCCTGCGGGCGAGCCGGTGGTCCTCGTCGACGGACGGCCGCTGCACCTGATGCGCTGCGCCGACGGCGGCTGGGTGACCCCGGTCTGCCACTACGAGTCCTGTCCCACGCCGCTGGCGGCCACCCGCGCGGCCGTGGACGAACTGGGGTCCGCCCCGCTCAGCCGCTACGCCGCCGGTCACGGCGGCCATCCGGGAGGGAGCCCGCGTGGCGTACACGCGTAAGAACCAGCGCGATCTGACCAGCGCCGAGCGGAAGCGCTTCGTCTCCGCCGTCCTCGAACTCAAGCGGACCGGGCAGTACGACGACTTCGTCCGCACCCACATCGACCACTACGTCGCCGACGGCGAGGGCAAGCTGCGCGTCGCCCACATGTGCCCCAGCTTCCTGCCGTGGCACCGCAAGTTCCTGCTCGAGTTCGAGCGGGCACTGCGCCGGATCGACCCGTCGGTGACGGTGCCGTACTGGGACTGGACCCGGGACAACACCCCGGCGGCCTCCCTGTGGAGCGAGGACTTCATGGGCGGCAACGGACGCCGCGGCGACTACCAGGTCATGACCGGCCCCTTCGCGTACGCCGGCGGCCGCTGGACCGTACGCCACGGCATGACCGAACAGGCCTTCCTCAGCCGTGACTTCGGGCGGCCGCGCGACCCGATCACGCTGCCGACCGCCGCGGACGTCGACGAGGCGTTGAACGAGCGGACGTACGACACGGCGCCGTGGAACTCCACCAGCCGCTCCGGCTTCCGCAACCGCCTGGAGGGCTGGGCGCAGGGCCAGGGCAACGACCGCTTCCGGCTGCACAACCGGGTGCACCGCTGGGTCGGCGGCCTGATGCTCGGCGGTGGTTCGGTCAACGACCCGGTCTTCTGGCTGCACCACGCCTACGTCGACCTGCTGTGGTCGCGCTGGCAGGCCCGCAACCCGTCCGCGGGCTACCTCCCCAAGGAACCGCCGCCGCTGGGCGATCCGCAGTACCGCAAGGTCGCCGCGCTGAACGAGCGGATGGGTCCGTGGAACGTGACCCCGGCGGAGCTGACCGACCACAGCGACATCTACCGCTACGCGTGACGGCGTCCCCCCGGCCCGTGGTGCGGGCCGGGGGGACGCCGGTGTGTCGTACTGCGGGGGCGGAGATCAGCCGCCGTAACCGCCGTTGTCGTGACCGCCGTCGACGTTCGCGCACTGGTTGCCGAAGGCCGGGTTGATCAGGCCGACGATGTTGACGGTGTTGCCGCAGAGGTTGACCGGGATGTGGACCGGGACCTGCACGACGTTGCCGGAACCGACGCCGGGCGAGTGGGCGGCGACGGCCTCGGCGCCGGCGTCGGCGACGGCCATGCCGGCCCCGCTGAGGGCAACGGCACCGGTGCCGGCGAGAACAGCGGCAGCCTTCGCGATGCGAGACATCAAGAACTCCTTGAACGGGGAAAGCGACCGCGAGAATCACGGCCACACGTGTCCTTCAACGGCGAAAGCGCGCACGAGTCACGGGCATTGCGCCGAAAGAGAGCAGAGAAAACGCAGAATCGGAAGAGATGGCCCGCGGATCATCGTCCCGCCCGCCGTCGGATACGACGGAGCGGACCGTGAACCGCGGGCCGCGGCCATGCGACAAGCCTTCTGTTGCAACGAGCGGAGCCCCCTCGGGTGGCGGGAAGAATCGTGTCTTCACCCCGCCGGGCCGACGCTCGCGCACCAGAACCATCGAAGGGCCGGGCGACGAGGACCGGAAGGTCAGGGAGCGAGGCCGAGCTGCGGGTCGAGCGCGCCGTTGAGCGCCGGGGTGAGGACACCGACCTGCGGGACACCGAGCTCCGGAAGACCGAGCCCGTTCCCCTTCGGCGCGGCCAGCGCGTTGCCGACGGTGGCGCCGGGGGTGACGGCCTTCATGTCGGAGCGCGGGCTGGTGACCTCGGCCGTGCCGGGCTCGCTGCCGCGCAGCACCTCCGGCAGCGGGGCCGCGACGTCGGTCTCCGAGAGGGTGCTCTCGAGCGGGATGCGGGGCAGGGTGAGGTCCGGCAGCGCGCCGACGCCCTCGTGGAAGCCGGTGGGCGCGCCGGGGATCGGCGTGGGTACGCCGGTGGCGACCGTGGGGGTGTCCATCGGCAGCACGGGGTCGAGGCCCTGCAACGGGACCACCACGGGGGCGTCGGCGGCGGCCGGGGAAGCCAGGGCCGCCGAGGCGAGGGCGGCGGCGAGGATTCCCAGACCGGCGTGAGATCGCAGATTCATGTCCTGCAAACGAGTTGCGGGGCCGATACGTGACGGGATTCCCCTGAGTGCAGCAACACGAGGCCCCCACCGGTGAGGGCGGGGGCCTCGGTTGACGTGCCGTCAGCGCGGTCCGTCGTCGTGCGGTGCTGCCGTCAGTCCCGGGAGCGGACCAGTCGCCCGCCGCGCAGGTACATGACCGTGCCGCCGATCAGGAGCGCGGCGCTGATGGCCGCGGCCCCCATGACGGTGGCGGAGTCGCTGCCCGTGTCGGGCAGCTCCGGGTGCTCCCCGCCGGGGGTGCAGTCGGGGCCGTTCTCGCCCTCCTCGCACTCGCCGGGCGGGTTCTCACCGGGAGTGCAGTCCGGACCGGTCTCGCCCTCCTCGCACTCACCGGGCGTGCAGCCCGGACCGGTCTCGCCTTCCTCACACTCACCGGGCGGGGTGGTGGGCGGAGTGGTGGGGGGAGTGGTGGGCGGAGTGGTGGGGTGGTCGGGCGGGGTCGTGGGGTGGTCCGGGGGCGTGGTGGGGTGGTCCGGCGGGGTCGTGGGGTGGTCCGGCGGGGTCGTGGGGTGGTCCGGCGGCGTGGTGGGGTGGTCCGGCGGAGTGGTCGGGTGGTCCGGCGGCGTGGTGGGGTGGTCCGGCGGGGTCGTCGGGTGGTCCGGCGGCGTGGTCGGGTGGTCCGGCGGAGTCGTCGGGTGGTCCGGCGGGGTCGTCGGGTGGTCCGGCGGGGTGGTCGGGTGGTCCGGCGGCGTCGTGGGGTGGTCCGGCGGAGTCGTCGGGTGGTCCGGCGGAGTCGTCGGGTGGTCCGGCGGCGTGGTCGGGTGGTTCGGCGGGGTCGTCGGGTGCTGCGGAGGGTTGCCGCCCTCGTCGTCCCCGTAACCGTCGGGCTCGTCGTCATCGTCGCCGGCGGAATGCACCGCCTGGTGGCAGATGTCGGCGACCGCCGCGGCCAGCGCGCCCAGCGCCGCGTGGTCGCCGCAGACGTTGCCCGGGACGGGGAGCCGCATGTGCTGCCCGGTTTCCGGGCCGGGCGAATCCCCCGTGGCGGCCACGGCGCTCAAGGCGAATCCGCCGGTGAGCGACAGGATGCCCGTCGCCGCGGCGGTGGTGAGGATTTTCCTGCTGATGATGGATCGCATACCGCTCTTCCTCTGGGACAGGAGAACCGGCGAGGATCCCCCCTCGCTCCGTCCGGCCCGTGTTCCACGCCGTCCGAGTGCGTGGGAATGGCGCGAGCGTAGGGACGTGGACCGGGCGGAGACCCGGGGCAACACGGCACACAATCCGAAAATCATTCAATCGGACGCCGAATGAGGGCAAAGGTGCGGCCCTGGCGATGACGCCAGGGCCGTTCACCCCACAAAGGTCTGACCGAGCGTCAGCCACCCAGCGCGTTCGCGCCCAGCGGCAGACCACCGAGCAGCTTGGAGCCGCCCTCGCCGGCCTGGTTCAGCTGGCCCGCGGTGTCCGTGACGGTCTGGACGGGCGAGCCGTCCGTGGTGCTGCTGAGGGCGTCCGTCGTCAGCCCGCCGCTCGTGAGCGAACCGAGTCCACCGTCCAGGCTGGTGGGCACCATCGAGCCTGCGGCCATCGCGGGCGCGGCGACGCCCAGGGCCATCACAGAACCGGCGACGGCCGCGGCAACCTTGGTGGGCTTCATGAAGAGGATCCTTCCATCGTTTTCAATTCGCTTGCCGTACAGGCCTCTTGAATGATTCCCGTACGTCGTTCCGCCTTGGGTAACGACGGGTTCGCCGCCCGGAAACTCCGGGAGCCGGCTTTTCTCGACACTGCACCCGAAGGAATGGACCCGGTGTGATTGCCCGATGGAATGCGCGGGGCGGCGCACGACGGCGCGCGCGAACGCGCCCGTGCCCGCCCAGGAGTTCCTGGACGGGCACGGTCCGGGGGCGTGTCGCCCGGCGCCTGACTAGCGCACCGGCAGCGGCGGCTTGGCCGGCAGCGCGTCCGTGGAGACGGGCGGCTTGACGGGCAGCGCGTCCGTCGAGACGGGCGGCTCGGCCGGCAGCGCGTCCGTCGGAAGCGCCGGCAGGGTGGGCAGGCCGGCCAGGTCCGGGGCCGGCAGGCCGCTGCCGAGCACGGTCGCCACGGCGAGGTTCACCAGCGAGGTCAGGGTCGAGGTGACCTGCGAGACGACGCCGGTGGCACTGCCGGAGGTGACGGTGGCGAGCAGGTCGGCGACCGCCTTCTGGATCGAGGCGAGCGCGTCGCCGATGACGTCGGCGGGCGCAGCCGCCCGAGCTCCGGCCGCGACGGGCAGCCCTGCGGGCGTGGTCACGGCAGAAGTGACGGGCGACGTGGCGGGCACGGTCACCGCGTCCGTGACGGGCTTGGCCGCCACGTCCGTAGCGGGCTTGGCCGCCACATCGCTGACCGGCTTGGCCGCCGCGTCCGTCGCCGGCTTGGCCGCCGCGTCCGTAGCGGGCTTGGCCACCGTGTCCGTCACGGGCGTGGCCGCCACATCGGTGACGGGCTTGGTCACCGCGTCCGTCGCCGGCTTGGCCGCCGCATCAGTGACGGGCTTGGCCGCAACATCGGTGACCGGCTTGGTCGCCGTGTCCGTCGCGGGCGGCGTGACCGGGGTCTCCGCCGTCGGTGGCCTCACCGGGGTCTCCGCGACAGGCGGAGTGGCCGGGGTCTCGGCCGCGGGGGTCTCGGGAAGCGGGGGCGGGGCGGCTTCCTTCGCCGCGGCGATGGCGGTGTCGATCTTCGCCTTGAGGGCTTCGGCGTCGGCCGCGGGGAGCTGGCCGTCGTCGGCCTTGAGGGCCTTGGTGAGCAGCTCCGTCACCGGGGCGGTCACACCGCCGAGGTCGCCCAGGGCCTTCGTCTGGGCGAGGAGCGCGGCCGCGTCGGGCAGGGGTGCCTGCGCGGTACGGCCGGTGGTGCGGGAGGGGCGGAGTTCGTCGGCGACGGCGGGTCCCGCCATGCCGAGGGTGATGGCGGCGGATATCGCCAGGGCGGTGAAGCGGCGTGAAGCGAGGGGACGCATGCGTGTTCCTTTTTCTTATGCGTCGGACAACAGCTCTGCCACCGTGCCTGCGGATATAGCGCTGCGCAATCGGAGAACTACTGAGCGCCACGTCTCCGTTCGAGTGAATCCACCCTTCTGACCTGCCCCTCACAGGGGCGTGCGCCGTTGCACCGGACGGCGCACGGGGGTGCGTCCGAACGAGTCACCACTCACTGGGCAGACGGCGAAGGCCGGCGCGCCGACCCTGACGGGCGGCGCGCCGGCCTCGGAAGGACCACGATCCGGCGTGCGAGATCAGGCGTTGACGCAGGTGTTGCCGAAGGTCGGGTTCAGCGCGCCGATGAACTGCACGGTGTTGCCGCAGACGTTGATCGGGACGTGGACCGGGACCTGCACGACGTTGCCGGACAGCACGCCGGGGGAGTGCACGGCCGCGCCGTGGGCGCCGGCGTCGGCGGCGGCGACACCGGCGGCACCGGCGACGGACGCGGCGGCACCGACGGACAGAGCGACAGCCTTGGCGATACGGGACATGGAGAACGTCTCCTCGATCGATTTCCAACTCGGACGGCGCGGACGGTTTTGCCCGGCTGCTTCAACAACGCCCCCGGATTTCATCGGTTGCTCTCCCGAACGGGTGACGTTCAACCGATCTTTGGGCCATAGGAGGGTCATTCGAGTGACTGACCCCAGAAAGGCGCAACACGCTCAACGAGGAACGTGCCGTTTGGATACGGAAGTTAGCGTTTGTGAGCATCTAATGCTTACTATCGCCCGTCGCGGGGGTTATAACGTTCCCGAACGTTGCTTCCGGTCCCGTCGCGCGTTCATCCATTTCGCGCGGCCGACATCTCCCTCCCCTCCCCCGGTCTCCACGGGTCTTCCCTTCCTTCTCTCATCAAAGCGGAGAACCTGTATGCGGAATTCAGCGGTTCATGCCGTTCGTCGGGGTCTGTTGTGTGCCGTGTCGTGCGCGACGCTTTCCGCCGCGCTCCCGGCAGCTTCCGCCGTCACGCCCGCGACCGCGCCCCGGCCGGTCGCGCCCCAGCCGAAGGAGGCCGCCCGGCTCCCCTTCACGCCGCGGTACGAGGCGACCTTGCACGGTGGGGTCGTGCGGGCCGCCAACTCCTCGGCGACGGGCGCCACCGGCGCGGAGTCGGTCAACGACGGCGCCACCATCGCGTACGTCGACGTCGACAGCGATCCCAACACCTACAACTCCAGCCGGGCCGAGCTGCGCGTTCCCTCCGGAGCCCGGGTCAGCTGGGCCCGCCTGTACTGGGGCGGGAACCTGCGCGTGGGCGAGCAGAAGCCGCCCGCGGACAACGGGCGGGTGCTGATCGCCGAGCCCGGCGGTCAGTACAAGGCGGTGCTCGCCGACAGCACGATCGGCCACCGCACCGCCGACGGCGCCGACGCCTTCCAGGCCTCGGCCGACGTCACCGAGCTGGTCCGTTCGGCCCAGCCGGGCCTGTGGACGGTCGCCCAGGTGAACGTCGCCATGGGCCGTTCGGCCGTCGGCGGCTGGGGCGGCTGGACGCTGGTCGCGGCGTACGAGAAGGCCGACGAGCCGCTGCGCCGCCTCGCCGTGTGGGACGGGTTCGAGGCGCTCGGTCCGAAGAACCGGGAGGTCTCGGTCCCGCTCGCCCTGGGCGCGGACCGCATTCCCCAGGGTGCGGACGGCCGGCTCGGAATCGTCGGCTACGACGGCGACCGGGGGACTTCCGGGGATTACCTGGCCGTGGAGACCGCCCTGGCCAAGAGCGTCACGCGCAGCGTGATCTCCGATTCCGCGAATTCCGCGGACGACGTGATGAACTCCAGCATCACGGAATCGGGAACAAGTCGGATGGAACGACTGCCCGCTCATCAGAACACCCTGGGGTACGACTCCGACGTCTTCGATCTGCGGGGGGCGCTGCGCCATGGGGCCGATCGTTTCCACATCCGCCTCGGGAGCCCGGAGGACGCCGTCTGGCTCGGCGCGCTCTTCCTCCAGGCCGACCTCGAACCGAACCGCCGCGACCTGGCGGACGCCCACGACTGACCCCCGGCCGGACGTGCTGCACGCGGTGCAGCCCGGTGACGGCGGGGTCGCCCGGGTCGTCACCGATCTGGTCCGCGGACAGCTCGCCGCGGGCCTGCGGGTCGCCGTGGCCTGCCCGCCCGGCACCGAACTCGCCGCCGCCGTACGGGCGGAGGGCGCCGACGCGTACGACTGGCGGGCCGGGCGGGAACTCGGCCCGCGGCTGGCCGGGGAGACCCGCGAGCTCGCCCGGCTGCTCCGTACCGTGCGCCCCGCCCTGGTCCACGCGCACAGCGCCAAGGCAGGGCTGTGCGCCCGACTCGCCCTGCGCGGACGGGTTCCGACGGTGTACCAGCCGCACGCATGGTCCTTCGAGGCGGTCGAGGGCACGACCGCGGCGCTCGCCCGGCGCTGGGAGCGCTGGGCGGCCCGCTGGACCGACCGCGTGCTGTGCGTCAGCGAGGCCGAGCGCCGCACCGGCGAGAGCGCCGGGGTGCGCGCCGCCTGGTCGGTGATCCACAACGGTGTGGACGCCACGCGCTTCACGCCCGAGGGCGGTCCGGCCGAGAGCGGTCCGGCCGCTCCGGTCCCGGGGCCCGCCGGCGCGACCGGCGGGCCGCTCGTCGTGTGCGTGGGCCGGCTGTGCCGGCAGAAGGGCCAGGACGTGCTGCTCGACGCCTGGCCCGCGGTGCTCGCCGCGGTGCCGGACGCGCGGCTCGTGCTCGTCGGCGACGGCCCTGACGCGGAGCGGCTGCGGGCCGCCGCCGGGCCGTGGCCCTCGGTGCGGTTCACCGGGGCCGTCGCCGACCCCGCGCCCTGGTACCGGGCCGCCGACCTGGTCGTCCTGCCGTCCCGCTGGGAGGGCATGGCCCTCGCGCCGCTGGAGGCCATGGCCAGCGGCCGGCCGGTGGTCGTCGGCGACGTGGACGGGGCGCGGGAGAGCCTGCCGCCCGGTCACGAGGCGCTGTGCCTGGTCCCGCCCGAGGACCCGGCCGCACTCGCCGCCGCGCTCGGCCGCCTTCTGGGCGCGCCCGGGCTGCGGCACTCGCTGGGCCGGGAGGCCCGCGAGCACGTACTCAGCAGATTCGATGTGCGGCGCACCGGCGCGGCCGTCGCGGAGCTCTACCGCGAACTGGCCGGAGTGCGGTGCACGGAGCACAGAGAGCCGATCGCACAGTGACTACCGAAAGCACCAGCGTTCCTCCTTCGTCGGGTCCCTGGCCCTCGGCCGGCCAGTTCCCCGGTCTCACCTCCCTCGCGTCGCCGCGCGCGGGCTCCGACCGGCTCGCGCTGCCGGCCCGCCGGCCGGCCCGGACGCGGTTCGCCGCCGTGCCGCTGGTCACGGCCGACGTGCTCGCCGTCCTGCTCGCGACCGCCGTGCAGGCCTCGGCGCACCGACGCTGGGAGCTCGCGCTGCTGGTCGCCGGTCTCGTGGTGCTGCTCGACGGCCGGGCCGGGCTGCACCGGCCTTCGGCCGTGCCCGTCGGGGTCCTCGACGAGGTGCCGGCGCTCGCCGCCCGGGCCGGCGTGGCCTGGAGCGTGACGGCGGCCGCGGTCGCCGCGTACGCCCCGGCGCTCGCGATGGGACCGCTGCGGCTCGCCGCCGCGTACGCGACGCACGTCCTGGCCGTTGTCGTGCTGCGCGGGTTCGTGCACGGGCGCCGGCGGCGGGCGGCCCGGGCGCATCCGCGTTCGGCGCTCGTGGTGGGCGCGCCGGGCCCGGCGCGGCGGTTCGCCGCGGCGCTCGGCCAGCACCCCGAGTACGGCATCCGTCCGGTCGGGATCGTCGGTCCGCGGCCGGACGGCGAGCGGGGCCAGGGCGGCGAGCCCGGACTGCCGGTGCTGACGACCGCCGAGGAGATCCACCGGGCGGTCATCCAGAACACGGTGCGCGACGCGGTGCTGCTCACCGAGGACGAGGGCCTGGTGACGCTGTTCCAGCAGTACGGCTGCACCACCTGGCGGGTCGGCGGCGAGCCGTCCGGCGAGCCGATGGCCGACCACCTGTGGGGTTACGGCTGCCGTCGTCTGGTGCCGCTCGGCGAGCGGCGCGGGCTCACCGCGAAGCGCGTGCTGGACGTGGCGCTCGCCGCGCCCGCGCTCGCGCTGGCGCTGCCGGTGCTGCTGCTGTGCGCGCTGGCGGTGCGGATCGCGGACGGCCCCGGGGTGCTGTTCCGGCAGGAGCGGGTGGGCCAGAACGGCCGTCTCTTCACGCTGCTGAAGTTCCGTACGCTCAAGCCGGCCGACGAGACGGAGTCGGCGACCCGGTGGAGCGTCGCCGACGACCACCGGATGAGCGCGGCCGGGCACTTCCTGCGGAAGACCTCGCTCGACGAGCTGCCGCAGCTGTGGAACGTGCTGCGCGGCGACATGAGCCTGGTCGGCCCGAGGCCCGAACGTCCGTACTTCGTCGCCCAGTTCAGCCGGGTGCACGCGGGGTACGCGGCCCGGCACCGGATGCCGGTGGGGCTCACCGGACTCGCCCAGGTGCACGGGCTGCGCGGGGACACCTCGATCGAGGACCGCTGCCGCTTCGACAACCACTACATCGACCACTGGTCGCTCTGGCAGGACGTGTGCATTCTGCTGCGCACGGCGGCCGGGCTCGTGCGACCGACGGGAAGCTGACGATGACCACGGCGACGGGAACGGCCGTGACGGTGCCGGCCGGCATCACCGGCGCGGGCGTACGGGACTGGGCGCGGCGCGCCGGGGCGCTGTCCCCGGTGCTCGCGGTGGTCGCGCTGCTGCTCGTGCCGGGCGGCGGCGGTGGCGCCCAGGGCGGAACGGGCGGATCCGGCACGGTCGCTGACGCCGCGTCAGGCCTGCTGGTGCTGATCTGCCTGGTCCGGGTGGTACGGAGCGGGGCCAGGCCGCTGAGCCGGGCGGCGGCCGTCGTGTTCGGCCTGCCCGTGTTCGGCGTCTGCCTGGCCGCGATCACCTCGCACGACCCGGGCGCCAGCCTGCCGGGCGTCGCCCGCTACCTGCAGATCTTCGTGCTCGTGCCCGCTGCCGTCCTCCTGACGATCCGCGACCGGCGCGACTTCGCCGTCGTCGCCTGGGCGCTGGTGGGCCTCGCGCTGCTCGAGGGCGGGGTGGGCGTGGTGCAGTACCTGACCGGCACCGGCGCCTCGTACCAGGGCGAGGACATCCGGGCGGTCGGCACCTTCGGCGCCACCGACGTCATGGGCATGGCCACCGTCGTCTCGTACGGCCTGGTCGTCGCCACCGGCCTGGCGCTGGGCGGCCGTGCGGGCCGGGCCCGCACGGCGGCCCTGGTCTGCGCGGGCCTCCTCTTCCTCCCGCTGGTGCTGTCCTTCAGCCGGGGCGCGTGGATCGCGACCGTCCTGACCTGCGGCATCCAGCTGGCCCTTTCGGGGCTGCGGCGGGCCGGACGGGTCGCGCTGGCCGCGGCGGCGCTCGGGGTCGTCCTGGTGGGCGGCTTCGGCATCGGCGGGGAGATGGTCAAGGAGCGCGTCGGCAGCATCACCCAGGTCACGGCCGCGCCCGACCAGTCCGTCACGGACCGGTACACGATGTGGGCGGCCGCCGGCCGGATGTGGAGCGGCGAGCCGCTGACGGGCGTGGGCCTCAAGGGCTTCCCCGCGTACCGGGACTCCCACGCCTCGCTGGCGCTGTCCTCCGGCAGCGACACGGCGGGCGCGGGCGCGGGCTTCGCGCGCCAGCCGCTGCTCTCCCCGCACAACATGTACCTGCTGGTCCTCAGCGAGCAGGGCCTCATCGGCCTCCTGGCCCTCGCCGGCGGCTGGGTCGCCCTGCTGGTCGCGGCCCTGCGCCGGCTCCGTCTCGGCCCGGACTGCGCGCTGGTCGCGGCGGGCCTGCTGTCCTGGCAGCTCGTCGACTTCTTCTACGCGGACATCGGCGGCCCTTCGACGGTCCTGATGTCCGTCGTCTTCGGCCTGGCGGCCTGGTGGTCCCTGGCGGAGGTGCGCCGTGCGTGACCCCTGGGACACCTCCCAGGACGCCACGGACGCACCGGGCGCGGCGAGCAGCGAGCACGGGCCCGCCGCGCGCCGCCGCGCCATCTCCGGCGAGGGACCGGCGCCGTACGGCTCCGGCGGCACCGCGGACCCGGCGCCCGGCCGCGAGCCCGGCGCCCGGCCGCCCGCGGACG
>NZ_JBHXFE010000017.1:137643-150772 GCF_042722475.1 Streptomyces sp. NPDC127092 | reverse complement strand
ACGCCGGACCGGCCGCGGCCGCGCGTCGCCTGGTTTCGCCGGACCGGCCCGCCGCCGGGCGTCGCCGGGTGTTGCCGGACCGGCCGCCGCCGGACCGGCCCGCCGTCGGGCGTCGCAAGCCTGGCCGCCGCCGGGTGTCGCCGGACCGGCCCGCCGCCGGATGTCGCAGGCCCGGCCGCCGCACGGCGTCGCCGGCCCCGGCCCGGTCGGCGAGACACCTACCCAGGGGGTACGCGCGCTCGCGGCGGCGGCGCTCAGCGCCGTCTCACCGCCGGCGGCCCGGCCGCGGCGATCCCGGCCGAGATCCGGAAGGGACGGCCTCAGCCGTGCCAGGACCGCCACAGCGCCGCGTACGCGCCGTCCGCCGCCACCAGTTCCTCGTGGTTGCCCAGCTCGCTGATCCGGCCGCCCTCCACCACCGCGATCAGGTCCGCGTCGTGCGCCGTGTGGAGGCGGTGGGCGATCGCGACGACCGTGCGGCCCTCCAGGACCCGGGCCAGCGAGCGCTCCAGGTGACGGGCCGCGCGCGGGTCGAGGAGCGAGGTCGCCTCGTCCAGGACCAGCGTGTGCGGGTCGGCGAGGACGAGCCGGGCGAGGGCCACCTGCTGGGCCTGGGCCGGGGTGAGCGCCAGGCCGCCCGAGCCGACCTCGGTGTCCAGGCCCTCCTCGAAGGCCCGCGCCCAGCCGTCCGCGTCGACCGCGGCGAGCGCCTCCCACAGTTCGTCGTCCCCGGCCCCCGCCCGGGCCAGCAGCAGGTTGTCGCGGAGCGTGCCCACGAAGACGTGGTGCTCCTGGTTGACCAGGGCCACGTGCTCACGAACCCGCTCGGCCGGCATCCGCGCCAGCTCCGCCGCACCGAGGGTGACCGCGCCGGAACGCGGGGCGTAGATCCCCGCGAGCAGCCTGCCGAGCGTGGACTTCCCGGCCCCGGACGGCCCGACCAGGGCGAGGCGGGTGCCCGGGGCGACGTCCATCGACACCTGGTGCAGTACGTCCACGCCCTCCCGGTAGCCGAAGCGGACCTCCTCGGCCCGCACCGCGCGGCCCTCGGGCCGCAGCTCCGGGTCACCCGCCTCCGGCTCGATGTCCCGGACGCCGACGAGCCGCGCCAGGGACACCTGGGCCACCTGGAGCTCGTCGTACCAGCGCAGCACGATCCCGACCGGGTCGACCAGCATCTGCGCGAGCAGCGCGCCCGTGGTCAGCTGGCCCACGTCCATCCAGCCCCGGAAGACGAACAGCCCGCCGACCAGCAGCACCGAGATGATCACCAGGGTGTGGGTGAGGTTGACGACCGGGAAGAGCACCGAGCGCAGGAACAACGTGTAGCGCTCCCAGCGGGTCCATTCCCGGACCCGCCGGTCCGACAGCTCGACCCGCCGCCCGCCCAGGCGGTGCGCCTCGACCGTACGGCCCGCGTCCACGGTCTCCGCGAGCGCCGCGGCCACGGCCGCGTAGCCGGCGGCCTCCGAGCGGTACGCGGACGGCGCCCGGCGGAAGTACCAGCGCGCGCCGACGATCAGCAGCGGCGCGGCGAAGAGCACGGCGACCGCCAGCGGCGGCGCGGTCACCGCGATGCCGCCGACGAGCAGTCCCGCCCACACCACGCCGACGACGAGCTGCGGCACGGCCTCGCGCATGGCCTCGGCCAGCCGGTCGACGTCCGTGGTGATCCGGGACAGCAGGTCGCCCGTCCCCGCCCGCTCCAGGACGCCCGGCGGCAGGGCCACCGAGCGCACCAGGAAGTCCTCGCGCAGATCGGCCAGCATCTCCTCGCCGAGCATCGCGCCGCGCAGCCGGACCAGGCGCGTGAAGAACGTCTGGACCAGCAGGGCGACCACGAACAGGGCGGCCGTGCGCTCCAGGTGGAGCTCCCGGGCGCCCGCCGTGAGGTCGTCGACGACCGAGCCGAGCAGATAGGGCCCGGCCATCGACGCGGTCACGGCGATCCCGTTGACGGCGACGAGCGCCGCGAACGCGCCCCGGTGACGGCGCAACAGCCCCCTGACGTACGTCCGCACCGTCGACGCGGTGCCGACCGGGAGCGTGGTCGCCGACTGCGGTGCCGCCGGGTCGTACTCCGGCGGGGCCAGGCCGATCATGCCGATTCTCCTTCGAGTTCCTCGGTCGCCTCGAGTTCCCGCAGTTCGTCGTCGAGGGCCGCGCCGGCGAGCTCGTCGTCCGTCTCGCGGGTGACGACGGCCCGGTAGCGGGGCTCGCGGGCCAGCAGCTCGCGATGGGTGCCGGTGGCGACGGCCGTGCCGCCGTCGACCAGGACCACCTGGTCGGCGAGGTCCAGAAGCAGCGGCGAGGAGGCGAGGACGACGGTCGTCCGGCCGGCCCGCAGCCGCTTGATCCCGGCCGCGACGCGGGACTCGGTGTGCGAGTCGACCGCCGAGGTCGGCTCGTCGAGGACGAGCACCTCCGGGTCGGCGACCAGCGAACGGGCCAGCGCGAGCCGCTGTCGCTGGCCGCCGGAGAGCGAGCGGCCGCGCTCGGTGATCCGGGTCCGCATGGGGTCGCCTCCGGTGTCCACGGAGGCCTGTGCGAGGGCGTCGAGCACGTCACCGCACTGGGCCGCGTCCAGCGCGTCGGCCGCCGCGACCTTGCCGGAGGACGGCACGTCGAGCAGCTCCCGCAGGGTGCCCGAGAGCAGCACCGGATCCTTGTCCTGGACGAGGACCGCGGTACGGGCCGTGTCGAGCGCGAGCCCGTCGAGCGGGACGCCGCCGAGCAGCACGGAGGCATGCTCCTCGCCCGGCTCCGCCGGGTGGCCGCCGAGCCGGTCCGCGAGCCGGCCGGCCGCGTCCGGGTCGCCGCAGACCACCGCCGTGAGCCCACCGGCGGGCGCCCGCACCCCGGTCACGGGGTCGTACAGGTCACCGCTCGGCACCTCCTCGCCGGCCGCGGCCCCGGTCCCGGTCCCTGCCCGGGGCGCGACCCCCGCCCCTGTCCCGGCCCCGGCCTCGGCAGCGACCCTGGCCCCGGCCCCGGCCGCACCCCCGGCAGCGACCCCCGCCCCGGCCCCCGCCGCCGGCGTGGTCGTGCGCGACAGGGCGAGCACCCGCGCCGCGCGCCGCGCGGACGGCCGTGAGAAGGAGTACGCCATGGCGATCTCCTCGAACGTGCGCAGCGGGTGGTGGGTCAGCGCCACCGCGCCGTACACCGTGACGAGTTCGCCGACGCCGATCCGCCCGTCGAGGGCGAGCCGCGCGCCGTACACGACGACGCCGACGAGCAGCAGGCCGGGCAGCAGCACCTGGATCGCGGCGATCAGCGCCCACATCCGGGCGCTGCGCACCGCGGCCCGGCGCACCTCCTGGGAGGCGGACCGGTAGCGGCGGAGGAAGAGCTCCTCGCCGCCGATGCCGCGCAGCACCCGCAGACCGGCGACGGTGTCGGAGGCCAGCTCGGTGGCCCGGCCGGCCTTCTCGCGCTGCTCGTCGGCCCGGCGGGTGGCGCGGGGGAGCAGCGGCAGCGCGGCGAGCGCGAGGACCGGGACGCCGAGGGCCACGACCAGGCCGAGGTCCGGCTGGTACAGCACCAGACCGACGCAGACGATCACCAGCGCGATCGCGGACGACGCGAACCGCGAGGCGGCCTCGACGAACCAGCCGATCTTCTCCACGTCGGACGTGGACACGGCCACGACCTCGCCCGCCGCGACCCGGCGGGTCAGCACCGAGCCGAGCTCGGCGGTCTTGCGCGACAGGAGCTGCTGGACGCGCGCGGCGGCCGTGATCCAGTTGGTGACGGCCACCCGATGGACCATCATGTCGCCGGCCGCGATGGCCAGGCCGAAGGCGACGAGCAGTCCGATGCCCAGGCCGAGCCGGCCGCCGTCGCGGTCCACGACCGCCTGCACGGCGACGCCGACACCGAGCGGAAGACCGGCGATGCCGAGCTGCAGGAGCAGGCCCCACAGCACACACCGCACCTGCCCGCCCAGCTGTTTCCGGCCGAGCCAGAGGAGGAACCGGGAGCCCGAGCGGACGTCCGGCACCCCCGGGTCGGCATACGGTAGATCGCGAATCTGCATGACGTTCCCAGCGCTCTCGACCGATGCCGTGGACCGGTCACGTGACGTCCCGAACCGCTCAAGGCTCGCGCCGCCCGCCCACCGTCGGCAAACGATTTTCCGGCAACCGGGAACACATCCGGCCAAGCCGGACCCCCGCCCTCTGGACCGCGTCCCGAGGCCCGCGCTTCACTCACGACCCATGAGACAACGGAAGATCATGAGCATGATCAGCGGCCTCACCCTGGCCGCCGGAGTGCTGCTCGCCGCCCCCGCGGCCCACGCGGACGAGGCCCCGACCCCGCCGGCCGAGTTCACCACCGACTGGCACGACCCGGTCACCGCCGCGCCGCCCGTCGACACCCCCGGCACCCGCAGCTGCCAGGTCACCCTCGCCGCCGCCCAGTTCCGCGACTTCACGCCGTACAAGGGGAGTTACGCCCCGCCGAAGGAGTGCGGCACCCGCTGGAACAAGGTGGTCCTGCGCCTGGAAGGCACGGTGAAGGGCCGTCAGTACGACCGCCTCGGCTACCTCACCGTCGGCGGCGTCGAGATCCTCCGCACCTCCACGCCCGAGCCCTCGCCCGACGGCATCGCCTGGTCCGTCGAGAAGGACGTCACCCGCTACCGCGACACCCTCAGCCGCCCGCAGCCCGTCGAGATGCTCATCGGCAACGTCGTCAACGAGACCTACACCGGCGTCCTCGACGTCCGCGTCACCCTGACCTTCCACACCGCCCAGGGCACGGTGCGCCCGGCCGCGGGCACCCCCGACCGCGTCCTGCCGCTGACCGGCGCCACGCTCACCACCCCGCGCAACACCGAGCGGATCCTCGCCGAGGTGTACGCCACCGGCTCCGGCGGCGGCTGCGAGGAGTTCTGGTACCTCACCGTCCCCGACGCCGCGCCCTACTCCTGCAAGGCCACCGACGGCCCGTACCGGGAGGTGCAGATCTCCGTCGACGGAAAGCTCGCGGGCATCGCCGCACCCTTCCCGCACGTCTGGACCGGCGGCTGGTCCAACCCCTTCCTCTGGTACGTGACCCCCGCCCCGCGCGCCTTCGACGTCCAGCCGGTCGTCTACGACCTCACGCCGTTCGCGGCGCAGCTCAACGACGGCAAGGCCCACCGCGTCGACGTCTCCGTGGCCGGTGTCCCCGCCGGACAGTCCGGCTGGAGCGTTCCCACCAACGTGCTGCTCTGGCAGGACGAGGGCCGGGCCGTCGTCACCGGCGCCCTCGACCGCCACGAGGTCGGCACCCCGCGCAACTCCGCGGTGTACACGCCCGGTTCGCCCGACCGCCTGGAGATCACCGGCGGGCACACCCTGACCGTCGCCGGACACCTCGACACCTCGCACGGCCGGGTCACCACCACCGTCACCCGCACCGTCGGCCACGGCTCCACGCACCGCTGGGGCGCCGACGAGAACCCGGACGCGCTCACCGCGCACTGGACCGACGACGAGACGGTGACCGTCGGCCGGACCGCCACCCGCACCCACCGCGCCTACGCGATGGACGGCGAGATCACCGTGGGGGCCGACAACCGGCTGCGCACGGTGCTGACCGTCGGCGACCGCGCCTCCGTCGACGTGGTCCGGGACGGAAAGCGGCTGTCCTGGTCCCGGCTCGACGACACGTACACCGGCGACGCCGCCTTCACCCTCGGCGTCCCGCGCGAGCAGCGGCACGCGGTCGGCACCAGCGCCGAGCGCTACCGTCGCTACGGCTCCGACGGCTGCTACGACCGCTCCCTGAAGACCGTCCAGGGCACCCTGGTCGAGGACCTGCGGCGCTGCTGAGCCGCGCGAGGGAGTCCGGGCCCGGCCGGCACCCGGCCGGCCGGGAACGCGGGGCCGGACCCGGACGCCTCCCGCGCCGTCAGACCGGCCTGACCGAGTCCACGCCGGAGCGGGCCCTGCGCCACTCGCCGCGCGTGAAGTCGGGGATCGGCTGCGGGGCGCCGCCGGACTTGATCGAGGCGTGGCTCAGCGGCACCGGGGACGTCCAGGTGGCCGCGTCGTACACGTCGAAGTCCGGCACGAGGCCGAGCCGTAGGCACTGCGTCAGACGGAACACCATGATGTAGTCCATGCCGCCGTGGCCGCCCGGCGGGTTGGCGTGCTCCTTCCAGAGCCAGTGGTCGAAGTCGGCGGCGTACGCGCCGAAGTCGCCCCACTGGTGGCCCTTGTGGTCCGGCTCCAGATAGATCCGCGCCGGGTAGTCCTCGAACACGCCCCTGGTGCCGCCGAGGCTGTTGATCCGGCTGTACGGGTGCGGGGTCGACACGTCGTGCTCCAGCCGGATGACGCGGCCCTTCGCCGTCCGGACCAGGCTGATCGTCCGGTCGCTCTCGATGTACGACTCCTTCCAGCTGGGGTCGTTCTTCGGCATGTTCGCCGCCCGGTACTCGGCGAGTCCGAGGGCCGGGGTGCCGACGCTGCTGATGCTGACCACCCGGTCGCCCCGGTTGACGTCCATGTAGTTGGCGACCGGGCCGAAGCCGTGGTTCGGGTAGAGGTCGCCGCGCAGCCGGGTGTGCCAGAGCCGGCGCCAGGGGCCCTCGTAGTAGGTCGGCGAGAACATGAGCTCGCGCAGGTCGTGGTTGTACGCCCCGGCGCCGTGCAGGAGTTCACCGAACTTCCCGGCGTGCGCCATGCGCAGCACCCGCATCTCGTTGCGCCCGTAGCAGCAGTTCTCCAGCTGCATGCAGTGGCGACGGGTCTGCTCCGAGAGGTCGACCAGCTCCCACAGGTGGTCGAGGCGCAGCGCGACGGGACACTCGACGCCGACGTGCTTGCCGTGCAGCATGGCCTGCTTCGCCTGCTCGAAGTGCAGGTCCCAGGGCGTGGCCACATGGACGAAGTCGACGTCCGTGCGCTGGTACAGCTGCAGGTAGTCCTCCTCCCCGCTGGCGTAGACGGCGGGTGCGGGCTGCCCGGCGGCGACCACCTTGGCCGCCGCCCGTTCCGCCTTCGCCCGCACCGGGTCGCACACCGCGACCACCCGGACGTCCGGCAGGGCCAGATAGAGGTCGATCATGCTGCCGCCGCGGTTGCCGAGGCCGACGAGGGCGACCCGGACCGTGGAGCGCGGCTCGAAGGGGACACCGGCCATCGTGGCGCCCCGGCGCGGGGGAGTCGAGGAGGTGTCCTCGGACGGCTGCGCCGCCTCGGCGGGGCCCGTGCCCAGGGCGCCGAGCCCGAGCCCGGCGCCGGCGGCGCCCGTGGTCCTGAGGACGGAGCGACGGCTGGGGCGCGGGGGAGTGCTGTCGTTCATGGAACCTCCGATTGCCGTGAGTGCATGGTGGGTTCATGAATCCCGCACAGGACCTTGGCCGCTGATGCTCCTGTTGCGCAAGGGTGCCGTTTGGACTTGTGGACAGCGGTGCTTGGACTCCTGGAGCCGGGCGCTCCGATTACGGGCGGGTCGCGTGCTCCAGCGCGATCAGCGCCGAGTAGTAGGTACGGCCGGTGGCCCGGTCCATGCCGACCTCGCACATGCGGTTGGCCGAAAGGTGCGCGTCGAAGGGCCGGGCGGTGACCTCCGCCGCCTCGCGCGCCGTGGCGGAGGCGGTCAGCTCGGGATGGAGCATGCCGCGGTCGCCCGCGAAGGCGCAGCAGCCCGCGTCGACGGGAACGACGACCTCCTCGGCGCAGGCTCCGGCGAGCGTGGTCAGCCGGTCCTCGTCGCCCAGGTGCCGCATGGAACAGGTCGGATGGACCACCGCCGAACCGACCCGGTGCCGTACGTCGAGCCGCGGCAGCAGCTCGTCCGCGGCCCACACGAGGGAGTCCACGACGGTGAGCGCGGCGTGCAGCTCCCGGTTGTCGTCGGTGAGGTACGGCACCACCTCGCGCGCGATGCCCAGCGTGCAGGAGGAGGCGTCGACCACCAGGGGCAGCCGGCCGCCGGCCGTCCAGCCCCAGGCCGCCTCGACGATCCGGTTGGCCATCACCTCGTTGCCGCGCCGGTAGCCCTTGGAGTGCCAGATCGTCGCGCAGCAGGTTCCCGCCACGTCGTCCGGGATCCACACCGGCCGCCCGGCCCGGGCCGACAGCGCCACCACCGCCTCCGGCAGCGACGGTCCCGCGAGGCCGTCCGGACTGCCGAAGATCCGGTTCACGCAGGCCGGGTAGTAGACGGCCGCCGCGGCCGGCCGGTGGGTGCGCGGCAGCCCCCTGGCCGCCGCGCCCGGGATCTCGGGCATCCACTCCGGTACGAGACCGGGCCGCACGGCCTTGCGCGCCAGACCGGTCGCCGACTCCAGGAACCGGTCGCCGAGCCGGGCGGCCGCGGCCACCGCGAGCCGCGCGGAGGCCTCCACGGCGCGGAAGTGCCGCGCGGCGAGCATCGCGGCCCGCTCCTCGCGCGGGGAGTGCCTCCTGTGCCGGAACTCCTTCATCATCGCGCCCGTGTCGATGCCGACCGGGCAGGCCAGCGCGCAGGTGGAGTCACCGGCGCAGGTGTCGACCGCGTCGTAGCCGTACGACTCGAGGAGACCGGTCTCCACCGGTGATCCGTCGGCCTGGCGCATCATCTCCCGGCGCAGCACGATCCGCTGGCGCGGAGTGGTCGTCAGGTCGTGGCTGGGGCAGGTGGGTTCGCAGAAGCCGCATTCGATGCACGGGTCGGCGACCGGCTCCACGGTCGGGATGGTCTTCAGGCCGCGCAGATGGGCCTGCGGGTCGCGGTCGAGCACGATCCGGGGCGCGAGGAGTCCGGCCGGGTCGACGACCTCCTTGGTCCGCCACATCAGCTCGGTCGCCCGTGGGCCCCACTCCAGCTCCAGGAAGGGGGCGATGTTGCGGCCGGTGGCGTGCTCGGCCTTGAGCGAGCCGTCGAACCGCTCCACGGTCAGCTTGCAGAAGTCGTCCATGAAGGCCGCGTAGCGCTCCACGTCGGAGGGGTCGCCGGCGTCGAAGGCGAGCAGGAAGTGCAGATTGCCGTGGGCGGCGTGCCCGGCGACGGCCGCGTCGAAGCCGTGCCGGTCCTGGAGGTCGAGCAGCTCCGCGCAGGCCTCGGCGAGCCGGGCCGGCGGGACGGCGAAGTCCTCCGTGATCAGGGTCGTACCGGAGGGGCGGGAGCCGCCGACCGCCGTCACGAAGGCCTTGCGCGCCTTCCAGTAGCCGGCGATGGTGCCCGGGTCGCGGGTGAAGGCGTTGCGGACCGAGGCGACCGGGGCGACGAGCGCGAGGTCCGCGAGGACGCCGGCCGCCGCCTCCTCGCAGGCCCGCTGCCCGGCCTCGTCGGGCGCCCGGAACTCCACGAGCAGCGCGGCCGTCTCCTTCGGCAGCTCCGCCCAGTCGGCGGGCACCCCGGGCACGCTGACCGAGGCGCGCAGCGTGTTGCCGTCCATCAGCTCCACGGCGAGCGCGCCCGCCTCGGTGAACCGGGGGACGGCGGCCGCGGCGGCCGGCAGGGAGGGGAAGAAGAGGAGTGCGCTGGAGACCTTCCGGTGCAGGGGGAGGGTGTCGAAGACGACCTCGGCGATGAAGCCCAGGGTGCCTTCGGAGCCCACCATCAGCCCGCGCAGGATCTCCACCGGGGTGGCTCCGTCGAGGAAGGCGTCGAGCCGGTAGCCGTTCGTGTTCTTGATCGTGTGCTTGGCGCGGATCCGGGCCGTCAGCTCGGGGTCCGCCTCGATCTCCGCCTTCAGGGCCATGAGCCCCGCGCACAACCGGGGCTCCGCGCGCGCCAGTTCCTCGTCGGCCGCCGGGTCGGCGGTGTCGACGACGGTGCCGCTCGGGAGCACGAAGGTGAGCGAGGAGACCGTGCGGTACGCGTTGCGGGTGGTGCCCGCGGTCATCCCCGAGGCGTTGTTGGCGACCACCCCGCCGATCGTGCAGGCGACGGCGCTGGCCGGATCGGGGCCGAGCACCCGGCCGTACGGCGCGAGCGCCGCGTTCGCCCGGACGACGGTCGTGCCGGGCCGGATCCGGGCGCGGGCGCCCTCGTCGAGGACCTCGACGCCCGCCCAGTGCCGGCGCACGTCCACCAGGATGTCCTCGCCCTGCGCCTGCCCGTTGAGACTGGTCCCGGCGGCCCGGAACACCACCTCGCGGCCCTTGCCGCGGGCGTACGAGAGGACGGCGGACACGTCGTCGACGTCCTCGGCCACCACGACGACCTGCGGCACGAAACGGTAGGGGCTCGCGTCGGAGGCGTAGCGCACCAGGTCGGAGATCCTGGACAGCACCTTCTCGGGGCCGAGGAGGGCGGCGAGCTCCTCGCGCAGGTGCTTCGGCGTGCCCCGGGCCAGGAGGTCGGGCACCCGGTCGGGCGCCGCCCGTCGTCGCGTACCGGCTCGCAGGATCTGCGGGTTCGGCTCCCGTACGGGCATGGCCAGGGCTCCCCTCCGGCGCGACCGTGCCCCGCTCCAGCTGCCCCGGTCTCAGCAGACGGGCTCCGGACCGCGGTCGACCAGAGCGGACAGCAGACCTCCGAGCACCTCGCGCTGATCGACGGTCAGTGGAGCAAGGATGTCCTCTGCGGCCGCCCGGCGCGCGCTGCGCAGCTCTCTCAGTGTGTCGCGGCCGGCGTCGGTGAGCTCGATCCGGACCACCCGGCGGTTGCTGGGGTCGGGCACCCGGCGCACCCGTCCCGACGCCTCCAGGCCGTCGACGAGACTGGTCACCGCGCGCGGGACGACCTCGAGCCGGGCCGCGAGGTCGGCCATCCGGGGCGGGGCCGGGTAGTGCGCGACCGTCCGCAGCAGCCGGGACTGCGCGGGAGTGATCCCGACCGGCTCCAGGTGCCGCTTCTGGATGCGGTGCAGCCGACGGGTCAGCCGGAGCAGCTGCTCGGCGAGGAGGCCGTCGGGGTCGGGGGCGCCGGCGGCGCCGGAGGCGGCGGACGCGGCGGTGCCGGGAGTGGCCGGGATGCTCATGGGGGAACACTATCAGGACCAAGTTCATTGTGAGTATAGGTAACAATGAGCTATGCTCCGACCGTATCGTCGCCGAACCCGCGTAGGAGCCCATGCGCCACCATGACGAGTCCACCTGGACGCCCCCCGCCCGAGATCCCCGAGACCCCCGGGGCCCCAAGGAGCCCGCCCAGCTGCGGCGCATCCTGAGGCTCTTCCGGCCCTACCGCGGCCGGCTCGGCGTCGTCGGCCTGCTCGTGGCCGCCTCGTCGCTGGTCTCGGTCGCCTCGCCCTTCCTCCTCCGGGAGATCCTCGACACCGCGATCCCGCAGGGCCGCACCGGACTGCTCAGCCTGCTCGCGCTCGGGATGATCGCCACCGCCGTCGTCTCGGGTGTCTTCGGCGTCCTCCAGACGCTCATCTCCACCACCGTCGGCCAGCGCGTCATGCACGACCTGCGCACCGCGGTCTACGCCCAGCTCCAGCGCATGCCGCTGGCCTTCTTCACCCGCACCCGCACCGGCGAGGTCCAGTCCCGGATCGCCAACGACATCGGCGGCATGCAGGCGACGGTCACCTCGACCGCCACCTCCCTCGTCTCCAACCTCACCGCCGTCGTCGCGACCGTCGTCGCCATGCTCGCGCTCGACTGGCGGCTCACCGTCGTCTCCCTGCTCCTGCTCCCGGTCTTCGTCGCCATCAGCCGCCGCGTCGGCCGCGAGCGCAAGCAGATCACCACCCGCCGCCAGAAGCAGATGGCCGCCATGGCGGCCACCGTCACCGAGTCGCTGTCCGTCAGCGGCATCCTGCTCGGCCGCACCATGGGCCGTGCCGACTCCCTGACCCGGTCCTTCGCCGAGGAGTCCGAGCGGCTCGTCGACCTCGAAGTGCGCTCCTCCATGGCCGGACGGTGGCGGATGTCCACCATCGGCATCGTCATGGCCGCCATGCCCGCGCTGCTCTACTGGGCGGCCGGCCTCGCCCTCCAGGCCGGCGGTCCGGCGATATCGCTCGGCACCCTGGTCGCCTTCGTCTCGCTCCAGCAAGGCCTCTTCCGGCCCACGGTGAGCCTGCTGTCGACCGGCGTGCAGATCCAGACCTCGCTCGCCCTCTTCCAGCGGATCTTCGAGTACCTCGACCTGCCCGTCGAGATCACCGAGCCCGCCGAGCCCGTCCGCCCGGCCCGGATCTCCGGCGAGGTCAGCTTCGAGAAGGTCACCTTCCGCTACGACCCCGAGGGCGAGGGCCGTCCCACCCTCGACACCATCGACCTCACCGTGCCGGCCGGTGGCAGCCTCGCCGTCGTCGGGCCCACCGGGTCCGGCAAGTCCACCCTCAGCTACCTGGTGCCCCGGCTCTACGACGTCACGGAAGGACGCGTCACCCTCGACGGCGTCGACGTGCGCGACCTCGGCTTCGACACCCTGGCCCGGGCGGTCGGCGTGGTCTCCCAGGAGACCTACCTCTTCCACGCCTCCGTCGCGGACAACCTGCGCTTCGCCAAGCCCGACGCCACCGACGAGGAGATAGAGGCCGCCGCCCGCGCCGCCCAGATCCACGACCACATCGCCTCGCTGCCCGACGGTTACGACACCCTCGTCGGCGAACGCGGCTACCGCTTCTCGGGCGGCGAGAAGCAGCGCCTCGCGATCGCCCGGACCATCCTGCGCGACCCGCCCGTGCTCATCCTGGACGAGGCGACCAGCGCCCTCGACACCCGTACCGAACACGCCGTGCAGCAGGCCATCGACGCGCTCTCCGCGGGCCGCACCACCATCACCATCGCGCACCGGCTCTCCACCGTCCGCGACGCCGACCAGATCGTCGTCCTGGACGCGGGCCGCATCGCCGAGCGCGGCACGCACGAGGAACTGCTCGCGCAGGACGGGCGGTACGCGGCGCTGGTGCGGCGGGACGCCCGCGCATCAGAACACGCGAACGTGGGAGCGGTTGTTCCCCGGAACGTGTGATCGTCCCGGATTCCGTTGCCCGACTCCCGTGCGGCGCCGGATGATTACGGTGCGCAAGCGACGGGCTGCAGACCGCGACTGCGCAGTCCCACACAAAGCTCTGCACGAGGAGAAAGCACCACCATGAACGTCATCACCAACCTGCTCGCCGGCGTCCTCCACTTCCTGGGCTGGCTCGTCTGACGCCTTCGCAGGCAAGCAGTGCGCGGGGGGGGGGGGGGGGGTGGCCGCCGGGGGGAAGGGGGGGGCGACGAGGGGGGGGGGGACCGGG
>NZ_JBHXFE010000017.1:0-137633 GCF_042722475.1 Streptomyces sp. NPDC127092 | reverse complement strand
GTCCCAGGGGACCGGCGGCGCCGCCGCGTGACGGGCCCGCACGGCAGGACACCGCCGGGCTCCCCGGAATCGCCCGGGAACCGGGTTAGCGTGCAAAACATGACGCACCGGACCTGGCAGCCCGAACACCGTCGCCGCCGCACCCGGCTCACCCGCCGGGGCCGGCTCGTCGTCCTCGGCGCCCTGCTCGCCGTCGCCGTCGGGATCACCGTGCCGCTGCTGCTGCTCGGCGGGGACCCGAAGCGCCCCGCACCCGAGAAGCAGCGCACCCTGCTCATCCCGGAGGGCTGGCGCGGCGGCGAGGTGTACGCGGCCGTGGACCGCTCCCTCGGACTGGCCGCGGGGACCACCCGCAAGGCCGCCCAGGCACCGGCCACCGCACTCGCCCTGCCCGCCGCGGCCGGCGGGAACCCGGAGGGCTACCTCTTCCCGGCGACCTATCCCGTCGGCAAGGCCACCACTCCCGAGGGACTCCTGCGCTACATGGTCGACACGGCCGTGAAGCGCTTCGGCGCCCCCGGCATCGCGGAGGGCGCCCGCCGCCACGGCATGAGCGTCCACGAGCTGGTCATCGTCGCCAGCATCGTCCAGGCCGAGGCCGACACCCCGGAGGACATGGGCAAGGTGGCGCGGGTCGTCTACAACCGGCTCGCCCAGGGCATGCCGCTCCAGATGGACTCCACCATCAACTACGCCCTGGGCAGGGACACCGTGGACACCACCCACCAGGACACCCGCATCGACAGCCCGTACAACACCTACGAGCGCCGCGGCCTGCCCCCGTCACCCATCGGCAACCCGGGCGACCAGGCCATGAGCGCGGCCGTCGCCCCGGCCGAAGGCGACTGGCTCTACTTCGTCACCGTCAGACACGGCGACACCCGCTTCACCGCCAGCTACCCCGAACACCAGGCCAACGTCGCCGACTTCAACGAACAGCGACGGGCTGCGGCGAGGTCCTGAGCAGCCGCCGGACGTCGGCGACGGCGGCGCGGCCGGCCCGGTTGGCGCCGATGGTCGAGGCCGAGGGGCCGTAGCCCACGAGATGGACGCGGGGATCCCGTACCGCCCTGGTGCCCTCGACCCGGATGCCGCCGCCGGGCTCGCGCAGCCGCAGCGGGGCGAGATGGTCGATCGCGGCCCGGAAGCCGGTCGCCCACAGGATCACGTCCGCCTCCACGGTCCGCCCGTCGTCCCAGGCCACTCCCGTCGGGGTGATCCGGTCGAACATGGGCAGCCGGTCCAGGACGCCGCGTTCGCGGGCGTCACGGACGGCGTCGTTGAGCGGCAGCCCCGTGACGGACACGACGCTCTGCGGCGGCAGTCCCTTCCGTACCCGCTCCTCGACGAGGGCGACGGCGGCCCGGCCCTCCACCTCGCCGAACGGGCCCTCGCGGTAGACGGGCTCGCGCCGGGTGACCCAGGTCGTCGCGGCGGCGACGTCGGCGATCTCCATCAGGTGCTGGGTGCCGGAGGCGCCGCCGCCGACCACGACCACCCGCTGCCCGGCGAAGGCCTCGGGACCCGGGTACCGGGCCGTGTGCAGCTGGCGGCCGCGGAAGGTCTCCTGCCCCGGGTAGCGCGGCCAGAAGGGCCGGTCCCAGGTGCCGGTCGCGTTGATCAGGGCGCGGGCGGAGTAGACGCCCTCCGAGCTCTCGACGAGCAGCCGTCCTTCTTCGCCGTCGCGGACCGCGGAGACCTCCACGGGCCGGTGCACCCGCAGCCCGAAGGTCTCCTCGTAGTCGGCGAAGTACCCGCCGATCACCTCGGAGGACGGCCGGGCCGGGTCGGCGCCGGTCAGCTCCATGCCGGGCAGCGCGTGCATCCCGTGCACCTTGCCGTACGTGAGCGAGGGCCACCGGAACTGCCAGGCACCGCCCGGCCGGGGCGCGTGGTCGAGGACCACGAAGTCCCGCTCGGGCTCGAAGCCGGTGCGCCGGAGGTGGTAGGCCGCGGACAGCCCGGCCTGCCCGGCCCCGATGACGACGACGTCGACCTCGCGCACCGCGCGGCCCGTGCCTCCGCGGCCGGGGGCCCCGCGCTGCTCCGGCACGTCGTGTACCTCGAAATCGTTCACGATTCCACCAACCGCGCGCACCTCCGGGATCTTCCCGACCTCCCTCCGGGTTCGGATGCGGCGGCTGCCCCCGGTCGGCAGGATGGGCCCATGGCCTTCAGCACCACGATCCTCACGCTCAGCACCGGCTCCACCGAGACCGTCACCGACCTCACCCGCCACTGCGAGGAGTTCCTGTCCCGCACGGCCGAGGGCCGCGACGGCCTCCTCAACCTCTTCGTCCCGCACGCCACTGCCGGCCTGGCGATCCTGGAGACGGGCGCGGGCAGCGACGACGACCTCCTCGCCGCCCTCCACCACCTCCTCCCGGCCGACGACCGCTGGCAGCACCGCCACGGCTCCCCGGGCCACGGCCGCGACCACGTCCTCCCGGCCCTGGTCCCCCCGCACGCCACCGTCCCGATCGTGGGCGGCCGGCTGGAACTCGGCACCTGGCAGTCGATCTGCCTGGTGGACACCAACAAGGACAACCCGCAGCGGCAGGTGCGCTTGAGCTTCCTGGGCTGATCGGGCCGGTCAGGCACGCGGCAGGGGCGCACGCCGGGTATCTGGTCAGGAGGGAAGTGCCAGCAGAAGCAGGGGCTCGGTCGTGGGCTGGGGGGAACCTCCGGCCGGCTCCAGGGTGAGCCCCACGGCTCCCGCGTCCGCGGGGTTTCCGGCGAGGATCACGGTGCCGTCGTGATCGATCAGTCCGGCCGGGCGCATGGTGCCGTCGTGGTCGAGCCACAGCTGGTACGTCTTCCCGGCGCCGGGTGCGGGCAGGTTGGCGGCGGTGAAGACGGCCTTGTCCTGCTGGTCGGACGCGACGACGGTGGTCAGGGCTCCGTTGGCCGTCCTGCCATGGACCGTGCGGGCATCCGGGGCCGCCAGGACGGAACTGACCGCGTCGAGCTGCTGCTGGGCCTGGCGGGCCTGCTGTTCCCCCTCCTGTGCGCTCTGCGTCTGCCAGACCGCGACGCCTCCCAGCGCGGCGGCCGCGACGCTGGCGGCGAGCGCCCAGGGCACCGCGCGCCGACGGAGGAAGCCACCGAGGGCGGGCGCCACACGGGGGGCGGGGATGCGCGGGGGCAGCTGGCGTACGCCGTCGATGGCCGCCATGACCTGGGCCTTGGCCGCGGCCGGGGGAGTCTGGGAGACCGCCGCGGCGAGGCGCGCCGTGGTGGCCTCGAACTCGGCGGCTTCCTGCCGGCATGCCTCACACGTCCGGAGATGGGCGTCGAAGTCCTTGCGCTCGTCTTCGTCGAGTGCGCCCAGGGCGTAGGCGGCGACGAGGGTGTGGGCGTCGGTGGCGTGGTGTTTCATGTGGTCACCCCCATGCAGTCGCGGAGACGGATGAGCCCGTCGCGCATGCGTGTCTTGACGGTGGGAAGCGGCGTGCGCAGGGCTTCGGCGACCTCACGGTAGGTCAGGCCCCGGTAGTAGGCCAGGGTCACGGCCTGGCGCTGGAGCTCGGTCAGGCCGCGCAGACAGCGGCGTACCTGTTCGGACTCCATCCGGGTCTCGACCTGTTCGGCGACCTCGTCGAAGGCGGTGGTGTGCTCGCGGGCGGCCTGGGCGTGCTCGCGGTCCGTGGCGGCCTGGGCGGAGCGGACCCGGTCGACGGCCCGGCGGTGGGCGATCGTCGCCGCCCACGTGGTGACGGAGCCGGCATCGGGGCGGTAGCGGGCGGCCTGGCGCCACAGGTCGAGCATGACCTCCTGGGCCACTTCCTCCGACTGGGCCCGGTTGCGGACGACCTTGAGCACGATGCCGAAGACCAGGGGTGCGAGGGCGTCGTAGAGGGAGGAGAAGGCCTGTTTGTCGCCTTGGGCGACGCGCTGCATGACGTCGGTGAGGTCGTTGCGCTCGGCGTCGGCGGGACGGCCGGTGCCGAAGGGGATCGGTTGGTTCACCTGCGCCGCTCCGGCTGTGGGGAGAAGGCGAAGGGGCGGCCTGGGCCGGCCGTCGGGGGGCGGGGCGTCCATCGCATGCCGCTCCTTGTGTCGTCGCTCGTGGGGTGCCGGACCGTCCCCGGAGACGGTCCGCTGTGAGGAATCCGTTCGTGTGTCGTCCGTTCTTCGTAGCGGACGGCCCTGCGGATGGGTGGGCTCTTCCTCACCGGCACCACCTGCGGGTAGCCCGGTCGGGGGAAGTGGAGCGCCGACGCGGCGCCGGCCGTAGCACGGTCCCGAAGGCCTGGCGGCCGGGCAGGCCGGCGGAGCCCTCGACCCCGCGGCGGCGACCGCGCCCCGTGTGCCGCGCATCTGCACCGGACCCCGCGCCGGCGCCCTCGCGGTCCGACGGCGGCACGGCGCACGGTTTCACTCCTTCGAGGGCCGGACCAATCCGCCGGCCGAGGCTCGCCGAATGCCGGGTGTGAGCAGCTTCCGCAGCAAACTCGTCCGTGCCGCACGCGGCACGTCGGCCGGACTCCTGGCCGCCTTCACGGCGTTGGCCGTGGCCGAGCTCGTGGCCGGACTGGTGCGCCCCGCGGCAGGGCCGGTGACGGTCGTCGGGGGCGCGGTGATCGACCGCACTCCGGCCGCGGTGAAGGATTTCGCGATCCGGACCTTCGGAGAGAACGACAAGATCGTCCTGCAGCTCGGGATCCTGACGATTCTCGCCCTCATCGCCATGGCGCTGGGCGTCCTCGCCTTGTCGCATCGGCGGGCCGGGGCAGCAGGCGTACTGCTGTTCGGAGTCGTCGGAGCGGCAGCCGCCCTGAGCCGGCCGGACGCCACCGGAATCGGCGACTTACTCCCCTCGATCGCCGGAGCGCTGACGGGCGCCCTCGCCCTGCACGTCATGGCGTCCAGGGCCGTACCCGCCCCGGACCCCGCCGGCGAGGTCCGCGAGGACAGCGCCGGCGGGTGGAACAGGCGCGGCTTCCTCACCGCGGCCGGTGTGACCGCCGTGGCGGCGACCTCGGCAGGCGCACTGGGACGGTTCCTGACCGATCGCCGAGGCCGGGGCGCCGTCGCCTCCCGCGAGAGCCTGGTCCTGCCCAGGCCCGCCTCACCCGCCCCCGCCGTCCCCGCGGGCGTTCAGCTGAAGATCCCCGGTGTCACCGCCTTCACCACCGCCGGCTCCGACTTCTACCGCGTCGACACCGCTCTGACCGTGCCGAAGATCGACGCCGGCACCTGGCGGCTGCGCATCCGCGGCGAAGGCGTCACCCGCCCCCGCACCTACACCCTCGACCAGCTCCTGGCCCGCCCCCTCATCGAACGCGACATCACCCTGACCTGCGTCTCCAACGAGGTCGGCGGCCCCTACGTCGGTAACGCCCGCTGGCTCGGCGTCCCCCTCGCCGACCTTCTGAAGGAGGCCGGTGTCATCCCACCGTCACGGGGAGGGAAAGCCGATCAGCTGGTGGCGCGGTCGGTCGACGGGATGACGCTCGGCTCCCCGGTCGAGGACGTCATGGACGGCCGGGACGCGATGCTCGCCGTCGGCATGAACGGCGAACCCCTGCCGTTCGACCACGGTTTCCCGGTCCGGATGCTCGTTCCCGGCCTGTACGGGTACGTGTCGGCCTGCAAGTGGATCACCGACATCGAGCTCACCACCTTCGACGCCTACGACCCGTACTGGGTGAAACGGAAATGGGCCCGCAGGGCGCCGGTCAAGACCCAGTCCCGCATCGACACCCCCAGGCCCTTCGCCCGCCCCGCCGCCGGAACCGTCACCGTCGCCGGCGTCGCCTGGGCCCAGCGCCGCGGCATCACCCGCGTCCAGATCCGCGTCGACGACGGGCCGTGGCAGGACGCCGATCTCGCCGCCCAGGCAGGCGTCGACACCTGGCGTCAGTGGTCCTACCGCTGGAACGCCACCCCCGGCGGACACGACATCACCGTCCGCGCGACCGACGGCACGGGCCAGGTCCAGACCGAGCAGCGCACCCGGACCATCCCCGACGGAGCGAGCGGCCGGCACAGCGTCTTCGTCACCGTCACCCAGACCACCGGACGGCCGAAGGCCGCACCGGTCAGCACCACCTCGTGAACATCCGGACAGAAGCCTCCCAAGGAGTCTCGATCATGAACAGCACGAACATCCGCCGCACTGCCGTCGCCGTCGCCGCAGCTGCCCTGCTGCCCCTCTCGCTGGCCGCGTGCTCCGACTCCGACAGCGGCACCAAGGCCGCTCCGTCCAGCGCGGCGGGCGACGGGGCGAAGACCGGCGCGACGCCCACCGAGGGCGCGACGACCGGCGACCAGCCCTTCGGCCCCGCCTGCGCCGGCGTGCCGAAGGAGGGCGCGGGCTCCTTCGACGGCATGGCCAAGGACCCGGTCGCGACCGCCGCGTCGAACAACCCGGCCCTGTCGACCCTGGTCGCCGCGGTCAAGCAGGCCGGCCTCGTCGACACCCTCAACAACGCCCAGAACATCACCGTGTTCGCGCCGACCGACGACGCCTTCGCGAAGATCCCGAAGGCCGACCTCGACAAGGTCCTCGCCGACAAGGCGACCCTCACCAAGATCCTCACCTACCACGTGGTCGGAGAGAAGCTCACCCCGAAGCAGCTGGAGAACGGCAGCTTCGAGACCCTGCAGACGGGCACGGTCACCACCAAGGGCTCCGGCGAGGACTACACCGTCAACGACACCTCCAAGGTCGTCTGCGGCAACGTCAAGACCGCCAACGCCAACGTCTACATCGTCGACACCGTCCTGATGCCCGAGT
Organism: Streptomyces sp. NPDC127092; assembly: GCF_042722475.1. NCBI lineage: Bacteria > Bacillati > Actinomycetota > Actinomycetes > Kitasatosporales > Streptomycetaceae > Streptomyces > Streptomyces sp. NPDC127092. Next base: position 130,891 of record NZ_JBHXFE010000017.1, on the reverse strand, counting down.
AGCCCGCGGCGGGCACACGGTCCGCGAACGGCCGTGCCACCGGCCCGTCCCTCGCGGGCGGACCGGTGGCACGGCGTGGGCGTCAGCCCTTGTGGATCACGATCGAGCCGCCCGCGAGCGCGGTCGTCGGGTCGGCGTCGGGTGCCGCGCCGATCTGGTTGTCGTAGACGAGGGTGTCGTCCGCGGTCTTCCAGACCCTCATCCGGAAGGTGTCCGGCGTGCCGTCGGTCGCGGTCAGCATGAACGAGTACCCGGCGCTGCCGTTGACGGTACCCGTGCCCTTGTAGATTGCCTTGTCACCGGCCACCACCAGCCACTGGTAGTCGGCGGAGTGGAAGTTCAGGTTCCCGGCCTTGAACTGGAACTCCGTGCTGCCGGTGGGCACGCTCGCGCCCTTCTTGTACTTCGACACGAAGCCGAAGTTCGCGCGGCCCGTGGCCCCCGGGTCGGCCGGGTAGGCGCCGGCCGGCGAGGTGATCCAGCCGCCGCCGGTCACGAACCCGCCGTCGGGGTCGTACACGACGACGAAGCCGCAGTGCCGGGTGTCGGACCCGCCGTCGTCGTCCGTGACGGTGACGGCGATGTCGTAGATGCCCGCGGCCGCGTACTGGTGCGTGCTGCCCACCGGGGAGCTCACTCCGGGAGTCCCGGTGGTGGTGCCGTCGCCCCACGCCACCGACATCGTGTGGGTGTCGAGGGTGCCCGGGTCGGTGAACGTACCGGAGAAGGCGACGTCCGTGCCGACCGCGTGGGGGTCGACCGGGCAGGTGGTCAGGGTGAGGTCGGGGGCGACGTTCTTGACGGTGACGGTCGCGGAGTCGTCGTCCGTGAGGCCGTTGTCGTCGGTCACGGTGAGCGTCACGGCGTCGCTGCCGTCGTCGAGGCCGTTGTACGTGGCCACGGGCGCGGAGGCGTTGGCCAGTGAGCCGACGCCGGCGTCCGCGCCGCTCCAGGCGTACGAGACGACGCTGCCGTCCGGGTCGTGGCTGGCGGAGCCGTCGAGGGCGACCGCGGAGCCCTCGTCCACGGTCCTGTCGGGCCCGGCGTCCGCGACGGGCGGCAGGCAGTTGACGGTGACGACGACCTTCGGGAAGGTCACGGAGGCGTTCTGGTCGTCGTGGTAGACGACGGACTTGTTCACGTCGAGCGGCCCGCAGGGGGCGCCGCGGTGCTTCACCTGGTAGGTGATCTCCAGGTTCTCGTCCCCGAGTTCGGCCCGGGACCAGGTGAATCCGTCCGCGGTGACGTTGTTCACGGCCGATCCGGCGAGGTTGGCGGTCACCGTGCCGGGCACGAGCTCCCAGGGCGCGTCGAGCGTGACGGCAAGGGACGGGTGGGTGGCGCCGGGAACCACGACCGCCTCGACGATCTGCTTCAGGAGGGTGTCGAGGCTGCCGAAGTCACCGGCCGAGAAGGTGTTGTCGGAGCCGGGGCCGCTGGCGATGACCTCCAGCGTGGCCTGCTGGATCCCGCCGCCGACGCCCACGGCGAGAACGGTGGCCTTGGCCTGCAGGGCCGCCGCCTCGGCGGCCGTGTTGCCGCTGGTCGGCTGGCCGTCGGTGATGACGATCACCAGCTGGTTGCGGGCGGGGTCGTCGGGGCCCATGACGGCGTTGGCCTCGGCCAGGCCGCAGGCGATGCAGGTGCCGGTGTTCTGCTTGGGATTGGTGTCGATGGCGTTCAGGACGGCGTCCTTGTCGCCGCTGAGCGCGCTGACGGGCGGCGTCACGCCGTCGGCGAAGCCGACGACGCCGACCCTGCCGCCGTTGGTGAAGAGACCGTGGGCCGCCACGCCGTTGACCACGCTCTTGGCGAAGTCCTTCAGCTGGCCCCACTCGGTGCCGTCGATGCTCCCGGACTCGTCGAGGACGAGCACCAGGTCGGTCGGTGTCGACTGGGTGCTGGACTCGCCGTCGAGTCTCAGCTTCACGGTGGAGGTGCCGTACCGCGCGACGGCCGTGGGAAGGGCCGAGGCGTCGGGCACGGGCGCCGCCGAGGCGCCGGGCGCCAGGGCGACCAGGCCGGTCAGGGCGAGGGCCAGGACCGCGAGTCTGGCCAGGAGCCTCCGTACGGGCATGGGCATGCGCGGACGCGTCGATAACGCGTGCATCGATTCCCCCCTAGGAATCCCCGCGGCGGGACGGGCACGCCGATGTCCCCGTCTCCGCCGGTGTCCGAGCACGGACAGTGCCGAATTGTGTGCGTTACGTCAAGGGATCGTGCGGATCGGGCATGTGTACGTATCCCTGTGCGCGCCGCCCCGGTCGGCGATGATGGAGCCATCACCTGCGACGAGCACGCGAGGAGCGACGGATATGCCCACTTCCGGGTCCGTGCCGAGGCCACCGACGATCGCCGACGTCGCCCGCGCCGCCGGGGTGTCGCGGACGACGGTCTCGCACGCGCTCAACGGGATCGGCAAGGTCGATCCGCGGACCCGGGAGCGCGTCAGGCACGTGGCCGCCGAGCTGGGTTACCGGCCCAACCTGCGGGCGCAGCGTCTGCGGCGCGGGCAGGCCAGGGTCATCGCGCTCGCCTCGTCCATGCCGGTCGCCGTGGCGGGCGGGCCTTCGCGGCTCGGCTTCTACATGGAGATCGCCGCCGCCGTCGCGGAGAGCGCGCTGCTGCACGGTTACGCGCTCGTGCTGGTGCCGCCCGTGCGGTCCGGTTCGGGTCTGGACTCCGTCGACATCGACGGGGCCATTGTCGTCGAACCCGACGTGAACGACGCGGCGGCGGCGCATCTGAAGGAGCGGGGGCTGCCGTACGTCGCCCTGGGCAGGCCCGTGTCGCCGGAGGAGGCGGCGCCCTACGTCGACCTGCGCGGCGAGCTCGTCGCCGAGAAGCTGTTCTCCCACCTGTACGAGCAGGGCGCCAGGCGGCCGGCGCTGATCGTCGGGTCGGGGGAGCGGCACTCGTCGGTCGACGCCCGTGCCGCGTACGAGCGGATCGCCGAGGCGTACGGCTGGCCGCCGACCGTGGTGACCGCACCCGAGACGGGCGGCGAGGAGGCCGGTTACCGGAGCTGCGCGGAGCTGCTCGCCACGCACCCGGAGACCGACGCCGTCTGCGGGCTGGTGGACGCGTTCGCCGTCGGGGCGGTCCGCGCGATCAAGGACAGCGGGCGCGCCGTACCGGACGACGTCATGGTCGTCACCCGGTACGACGGCCTGCGGGCACGGACCTGTGAACCGCCCCTCACGGCCGTCGACCTCCACCTGGACCGGGCGGCGTCCGACGCGGTCGAACTGCTCCTCGGACGGCTGCGCGGCGACGTGGCCACCGACGAGGTGGTCACGTCGCCCGAGCCGCGGGTGATTCCGCGCGCGTCGTCGCTGAGGATCACCGCCCCAGTATGAGGACCAGCCCGGAGACCAGCGCGAACCCGAGCACGGACAGACGCATCCTGCGGGCGTCCAGCCGGCCGTGCACCAGGCGGCTCAGCCACGCGCCGGCCGCGACGGCCGGCAGGAGCAGCACCGCCCGGCCGAGGTCCCCGGGATCACCCTGCCCGGTGGTGAACAGCAGCACCAGGGAGGCGACTTCACCGACGAGGAAGCAGGCGGCGACGGTGGAGCGCAGCTCGGCCGGCGGCCGGTGCTGGTAGACCAGCGCGAGCGGCGGACCTCCGACGCCGGTGGCCGTCTCGGTCAGTCCGGTCACCGCGCCCGCCGCGACGTAGGCGGCCCGGCCGGGGGCGAACGCGGGGGCCGCGAGGCTCAGGCCCGCCGCCAGGACGGTGGCGACGCCCACGAACAGGCCGAGGCCGCGGTCCGGGATCAGCCAGAGCAGGGCCAGTCCGCCGGGGGTGGCGGCGAGCCGTGCCGCGCTGATCCAGCCGGCCCCGCGCAGGTCGAGCGAGGCCCGCTCGCGCCAGGCGACGTACGCGTTGAGCGGGATCATCGACGCCAGGACGAACACGGGGAGCATCCCGGGGTCCAGGATCCCGGCCACGGGCGCGACGATCAGCGCGAAGCCGAGCCCGCTGCCGCCCTGGACGAACGCCGCGACGGCCACGGTCACGGCGAGGACGGCCAGTTCCGGCGTGCTCACCGCGCGGCGCTCCGTCCGCGTGCCGCGACGGAGGTGTGGTGCACCCGGGTGATGGCGGCCTTCGACACGGCGGTGCGGGCCAGTCCGGCGGCTCGCCGTACCAGCGCGGGGCCGTCCCAGGAGGTGGGCCGGCCGCGCCAGAGCCGCATCCTGCCGCCGACGAACACCGCGGTGATCTGGTCGCGGTTGCCGCGCCGCACCAGCTCCCACGGCAGGTCCCAGGAGAGGGCGAGTTCGGGGTTGGTGACGTCGACGAGGAGGAAGTCGGCGGCCAGGCCCTCGGCGACGGTGCCGGTACGTGCCCGCAGGCCGACGGCGTCGGCGCTGCCGCGGGTGGCGTGTTCGAGCCACGTCCAGCCGGCGCCGCACGAGGAGTCGCCGCTGGCGAGGCCGTACGCGATCCGCTGGGCGAACTCGGCCGCCTCGGCGAGGCGGAATCCGTCGCCCCGGGTTCCGTCGGTGCCCAGGCCGAAGCGGATGCCGCGCTCGGCCATGGCCAGGGCGGGAGCGACCGCGTTCCCCTTCCACGCACTGGCGACGGGGTTGTAGCTGACGGCGGTTCCGGTGTCGGCGAGGAGGGTCAGTTCGCGGGGCGTGAGCATCGTGGCATGGGCGGCGAGCAGGTGGGGGCCGAGCGCGCCGACGCGGTGGAGGTGTTCCAGGGGACGCAAGCCGTGCCGTAGCAGGGAGCGCTCGACGCCTGCCAGGTGCTCGTTGACGTGGATCTGGACGGTGGCTCCCGCCTCCGTGGCGAGCCGGGTGACGCGTGTCAGGGTCGGGTCGGTCGCCGCCTCGGGGACGGAGACGGCGAGCGAGGGGTGGACGAGCGGGTCGCCGGCGTACCGGGCGAGGTGCCGTTCCGCCCGGTCGGCGACGGAGCGGACGCCGGTGGCGCGTTCGCCCTGGTGGGGGTCGTCGCAGACGAGCCCGAGCACGCAGCGGATTCCGGCGTCGCGGGCGGCGGAGGCGACGACGTCGACGTCCACGCCGGCCCGGGTCCCGGCGTCGGCGACCGTGGTGAAGCCGCCGCGCAGGGCCTCGTACGCCGCCAACTTGGCCGCCACGTAAGCGGATTCCTCGTCCAGTGCGCCCTCCAGCGGTACCCACACCCGCCGGAAGATCTCGGACGGCTCCCCGAAGGCGAGCGCGGAGCCGAAGCTCTGCGTGAGGTGGTGGTGGGCGTCGACGAAGCCGGGCATCAGGAGATGGCCGGGCAGCCGTGTCCCGTCGAGGTGGGGATGCGCGCGCCGGAGCTGGTCGACGGGGCCGACGGCACGGAACGCGCCGTCGGCGACGACCACCCCGAAGCCGTCGGCAGGCCCTTCGGGCAGCAGGACGGCGTCCGGTACGAGGAGGAGCGGGCCGGGCCCGTCGAGGAGCTCGGGGACGATCGGGTTCATCGGTCACTTTCCGTGCGGCCGGCGGCCAGGCGGGCGGCGACGCCCGGCCTGACGTGGTGGAAGAGGACGTTGAGGACGGCGGCGACGAACGCGCCGACGGCGACACCGCTCTCGAGGAGGATGCGGAGGTTCGGCGGGAAGCCCGCGTACACGCCCGGGACGAGGATCGGCAGCAGTCCGAGCGCGAGGGCCACGGCGCAGACGAAGGTGTTCGTGTGCCGGTCGAGGTCGGAGCGGCCGAGCATCTGGATGCCGAGCACGGTGATGACCGCGAAGACGACCATGGCGGTGCCGCCGATGACCGCCGGCGGTATGAGGCTGATGGCGCGGGTCACGGGGGCGAGGAAGCCGATGGCGACGAGGACCACGCCGGCCGCGGCGGTGACGAAGCGGCTGCGGACGCCGGTGACGCGGACGATCCCGATGTTCTCGCCGCTCGTCACCATCAGCGGCAGTCCGAAGAACCCGCCGAACAGGGAGGTGACGGCGTCGCCGCGGATGGTCCGGGGGACCGTGGTGCGCGGGTCGACGTCCTTGCCGACCGCCTCGGCGTTGATCACGGTCTGGCCGGTGGCCTCCGCCATGGAGGCGAGGCAGTAGAGCATCAGCGGCAGTGCGGCGAGGAGGTTGAACTCGGGCGGGCCGAACGGCATCAGGTGCGGCAGGCTGACCAGACCGCCCTCCACGGCGTGGCCGGCGCCGACGTGGCCCAGCACCACGGCCAGCGTGGTGCCCGCCAGAAGCCCCAGCATGACCGCGAGTTGGCGCAGGATCCCGGTGAACAGCAGGTAGAAGACGACGGTGAAGCCGATCGTCGCCACGCCGAGCCCCAGGTTCGTGGCGTCGCCGAAGCCCGGTTCGCCGGGACGGCCGGTGACCAGCACGGCGCCGACCTTCACGAGGCTGACGCCGACGATGACGATCATCGTGCCGATGACGAGGGCCGGGAAGAAGGCGAGCAGCCGCGAGAAGACGGGCAGGACGACGAGGGCGAAGACGGCGGTGAGGACGACCGCGCCGGAGGCCGTGCGCAGACCGTGTTGCTCGGCGATGGAGAGGAAGAGGATGAGCGGCGCGCCGCCCGGCAGCATCACGAAGGGCAGCCGGGGCCCGAACCTCCACGGCCCCAGCGACTGGATCAGGGATCCGACTCCGCAGAGCACGAAGGCCGCGGAGAGCAGGTCGACGGTCAGGCCGGCGTCGAGGTGGAGGGTGGCGCTCATCAGGAAGATCGCCGAGATCGGCGTGGCGGCCATGACGAGGACGTGCTGGATTCCGAAGAGGAGGATCCGGCCCAACGGGCGGGACTCGTCGACGGGATGGACCTCCGCGGGGCCGGCGGGCTCCGGCGCGGGCGGCTGATCCGTACCGGGGAGGGTCGGGCGGGGACTGGACACGTTCGAGCTCCGATCGGCGTGCGACACGGACGGGTTCGGCTGCTGCGGTCCGGCCCTGGACGGGGAGCCAGAACGATGTGCCATGGAGTGGCCAAATCGATTTGGCCGCCAGTATGTGAGGGCACCCCAGGCCCGTCAAGGGTTCGCGCAGGGATGCGGTGACCGAGCGGCCGGCCACCCCCCGAGCAGGGAGGGGGCGACGAAATCCGCAGTCGAGGCGGCCACTGCCCATGGAATCAAGAGTTACCGAAGGGTTTTGGTTAAAAAACCATGGGTCGCTGGCTTGCGTGCTGACGTGCCCGTCCGCCAGGATCTGTGTCTGGCCCGGGCCGTGAGCCCCGGCCCCCTCACGCCTCCACGTCTGGACGCCTGGCCGCGCACCGGCAACCCCGTGCCGCCAGCCGGTGAACCGCCTGATCCGCGCGGCCGCCCGGACCCCTTTCGCAGCTCTCCGCGCGACGCGACGTCGCGCCCCTCTCATTCACCTACCCTCAAGGCAAGGCAGAGATGGCACCACTGGCCTCGCGCCGACGACCCCTCACCACCCGGCATCCGGTGGACGAGGTACTTCCGCTCCCCGCCCTCGCGCTCTACGGCTTCCAGCACGTCCTGGCCTTCTACGCCGGCGCGGTGCTCGTACCGGTGATCCTGGGCAACAGCCTCGGCCTTTCCCGGCAGGAGCTCGTCTACCTCATCAACGCCGACCTGGTCACAGCCGGGATCGCCACCGTCATCCAGGCGTGGGGCTTCTGGCGGATCGGTGCCCGGCTGCCGCTCGTCCAGGGCGCGACGTTCACCGCGGTCTCACCCATGATCGCCATCGGTCAGGGCGCGGGCGGCGGCACCGCCGGTCTCCTCGTCGTGTACGGCGCCGTCATCACCGGTGGTGTCGCGGCCTTCCTCTTCGCCCCCTTCGCCGGGCGGCTGACCGCGTACTTCCCGCCGGTCGTCACCGGCACCCTCCTCACGGTCATCGGCATCGTCCTCATCCCGGTGGCGCTCGAGGACGTCGGCGGCGGCTCGGCGCTCGTCGGCGGACCCCACTACGGGGACCCGGCCAACCTCGCGTACGCGGGCGGCACCCTCCTGTTCATCCTGCTGGTGGTGCGGTTCGGCGGCCCGGCCCTGCGCGGCATCGCGATCCTGCTCGGACTGGTCGGAGGAACCGCCGTCGCCTGGCTGCTCGGTGACGCCGACCTCGGGGCGGTCGGCCACGCCGACTGGCTCGGCGTCAGCACGCCCTTCCACTACGGCCTGCCGCACTTCTCGGTCTTCCCCATGCTGGCGATGGTCGTCGTCATGCTCATCACCATGGTGGAGACGACGGGAGACGTGTACGCCATGGGCGAGATCACCGGACGGAAGGTCGACGGCGACACGGTCAGCCGCGCGCTGCGCGCCGACGGCGTCGCCACCGTGCTGGGCGGGGTGCTCAACTCCTTCCCGTACGTGGCGTTCGCGGAGAACATCGGTCTGGTCCGCATCTCCCGCGTCACCAGCCGGTTCGTCGTCGTCGCGGCCGGCGTCTTCATGATCCTCATCGGCCTGGTGCCGAAGGCGGGAGCGGTGGTGGCCTCCGTCCCCCACCCCGTGCTCGGCGCGGCGGCCGTCGCGATGTTCGGCATGGTCGCCACCGTCGGCATCCAGATCCTCGGCAAGGTCGACCTCCGGGAGGAACGCAACGCCGTCATCCTGGCCGTCAGTCTCGGCGCCGCGATGCTCCCGACGGCCGTCGAGCCCTTCTTCGAGCGGATGCCGACCGAGGTGCGGGCCGTCCTGGGCAGCGGCATCACGCTCGGCACACTGACGGCGGTGCTGCTGAACCTGTTCTTCCACGTCTTCGAGAGCCGCCGGAAACGGGAGGTCATCGACTGGGACGGGCTCGCCGCGTACGACGAAGGGGCGGGCACGCAGACCGCCACGGCCCGCTGACCTTCCCGCTCCGCCGGGCCCGGCACCCCGCGGCCCGGCCCCCCGAGGTGATCCGCAGTGTCCACACCCCCGTTCTCCCCCGCCCAGGCCCGGGCGGCCCGACTCCGCATCGGCCTGAGCCGCGAACAGACAGTCGTCGGCATGGCGCAGTTGGGCCTGCACCGCCCGGTGGCGGCCCTCGCCGCCTGGGAGTCGGGGGCGGCGGCGCCTTCGGAAGACGAACTCTTCGCCCTGGCCGACGCGTTGTGGTGCCCCGTGCCGGTGCTGATGGACCTGACGCCGAGGTCCCTTCGCGAGCACCGCCTCGCCCGGCGGTTCAGCGCCGAGCGGCTGGCCCGGCGCATCGGCATGGACGTGCGCGACTACGCCCGCGCCGAGAACGACCACCACTGGAACGGAACCGACCGCCAGACCCTGCTGCTGGCGGACGCCCTCGGCCTGGAACCGGGCGAACTGCTGCGGGTCATCGGCCGGGCCGGCGACCTCGACGCCCGGCTCCGCCAGGCCGTCGAAGGCCGGTGGAAGCAGCACGCCGCCCCGCTCGCACGGCACGTCGGCGCCCCCGAGCGCACGGTCGCGCGGGCGCTGCGCACCCTGCACCAGGAGTACGCCCGTTTCAACGAGCGCTACATGGGCCATCTCGTGGCCCGCAGCGACGACGAGCGGCTGAAGGAGATCGCCAGGGAGCGGACCGAGTGGCTGCACGACCTGCCGGACCGCTTCCTCCACCTCGTCGCCGGTGACGGCCGGGCCTGACGTCCGGCCCGGCGGCGCTCGGCCTGACGGGCTCGCCCGGGCGCCGGGCGCGAGGGATCCTGGAGGCATGGTCCGAGTCAACGACCAGGTCGAGGCGCTGCTCCAGGAGTACGCCGACCTGATCGCGATCCGGGGAGGCGAGGCCTTCAAGGCGCGTGCCTACGAGAAGGCCGCACGTGCGGTCGGCGGCCATCCGCAGGACGTCTCCACCCTGGACGCGAAGGGACTGCGCGAGATTCCGAACGTGGGGAAGTCCGTCGCCGACAAGATCCTCGAGTACCTGCGGACCGGCCGCATGTCCGTCGTCGAGGAGGCCCGGACGTCCGTGCCGGCCGGAGTGCGCGAGCTGATCACCATCCCGGGTCTCGGGCCCCGCAAGGCCATGGTCCTGTACGAGGACCTGGGCGTCACCACCGTCGACCAGCTGGTCGACGCCATCCGCCGGGAACGGCTGCGCGACCTGAAGGGCTTCGGGCAGCGGACCGGGGAGAACATCCTGCGCGGCATCTCCGTCCTGCAGAAGGCGGGTGAGGGCCGGATCCTCGTCAGCGCCGCCCTGGACGTCGCCGAGCAGCTCGTCGCGGAGCTGTCGGACCTCCGCGGCTGCGTCCGGTGCACGTACGCGGGATCCCTGCGCCGGATGAAGGAGACCATCGGCGACATCGACATCCTGGTGGCGGCGCGCCGGTCGGCCCCGTTCATGGACGCCCTCGCCGCCCTTCCGCACACCGCCGAGGTGATCGCGCACGGAGCGAAGAAGACCTCCGTACGGACCGACACCGGCCTCCAGGTGGACCTGCGGGTCCTTCCCCCGGAGTCCTGGGGCGCGGGACTGCAGTACTTCACCGGCTCCAAGGCACACAACATCCGCACGCGCGAGATCGCCGTGCGCCACGGCCTCAAGCTGTCCGAGTACGGGCTCTTCGACGCCGAGAGCGGTGAGACCCTCGCCTCCGAGACGGAAGAAGCGGTCTACGAGAGGCTCGGACTGCCCTGGATCCCGCCGACGCTGCGCGAGGACCGGGGCGAGATCGCGGCCGGGCTGCGCGGCGAACTCCCCGAACTCGTGACGGAGAAGGACGTCCGGGGCGACCTGCACACCCACACCGACCTCACCGACGGCCTGGCCCCGCTGGAGGACATGATCGCCGCGGCGGCCGCCCGCGGATACGCCTACTACGCCGTCACCGACCACGCCCCGAACCTGTACATGCAGCGCATGACCGACGAGAAGATCCTCGCCCAGCGCGCGCGGGTACGGGCACTCGACGGCGCGCACCACGGGATGCGGCTGCTGCACGGCACGGAACTCAACATCGGCCCGGACGGCTCCCTGGACTGGCCCGACGCCTTCCTCGCGGACTTCGACATCTGCGTGGCATCGGTCCACTCGCACTTCAACCAGAGCAGGAGCGAACTCACCCGCCGTCTCGTCCGCGCCTGCGAGAACCCCCACGTGGCCGTCATCGGCCATCCCACGACCCGTCGGATCGGCAAACGCCCGGGCATCGACGCCGACTTCGACGAGGTCTTCGCGGCCTGCGCCCGGACGGGCACCGCGCTGGAGATCAACGCGCATCCCGAGCGGCTCGACCTGCGCGACGAGGACATCCTGCGGGCGAAGCGGTACGGCGTGAAGTTCGCCGTGGACTCGGACGCGCACTCCACCACGCACCTACCGTACGTGCGCTACGGCGTGGCCATGGCCCAGCGCGGCTGGCTGACGACGGACGACGTCATCAACACCTGGCCGCTGACGAGACTGCGCCGGTTCCTGGCGAAGAAGGGACCGCACCGGACGGGCACCTGAAGCGCCGCCCGCCGCTGACCTCACGTCCGACGCGGCCGGCGGGGCGTCCCGTACCGATCACGGAACGGCCTCTGCCGCGACGGGCGCCGTGTGCCCGGCGCACGCGCGTTCGGTTAACCTGGCTGCGCCGGGTGGGCCCGGCTCGGTGCCGCTGCCGGATCACGGTGCCGCCGCGGTGGAAGGCAGAAGACCGCACGGGCAGAGGCGGATCACAGGGTGAGAGACGGAGATCGGGCGAGGCATCGTGGATAAGGTCCTGCTCACCGCCGCCGCCCTCTACGCGATCGTTCTGCTCCGGGCCGGAGGGACGTTCGCCGTCGGGTGGCTCGCCGGGGCCGGCGCCCGGCGCAGCAGGTTCGCCGGGCGGATCTCCTCGGCCAGGTTCCGGCGCGCGGAGCGGGCCATCCAGCGGTGGGGCGCGCCCGTGGTGGCCGTCTCGTTCCTGACCGTCGGCTTCCAGACCGCCGCCAATTTCCTCGCGGGCAGCATGCGCATGCCCCTGACCCGCTACCTTCCCGCGCTGTTCCTCGGCGGAGCGGCCTGGGCGCTGCTCTACGCGACCGCCGGACTGGGCGCGCTCGAAGTGCTGGGAAGGCTGTTCGCCGAGCGGACGGCACTCGGGGTGGCCGTGGTCGCCGCCCTCCTCCTCGCGGTCTGCGGCGTGGTGGTCCACCGCAGGAGGAAGGCCGCCGGGCCGCCCCGCGACACCGCGGCCGAGGAGTCCTGAGCCCACCCTCGCCGCGTGGCGCCGCACGACCGGGACGCCCCGCCCTCTGAACTATCTTGGGCAGCAGCGAGTCGAGAGGGAGGCACCCCGTGTCATCTGGCCAGCAGGCGCGTGCGCAGGCAGCCGCGATCACGCCGGGCAGGCGGTCGGAGGAGGCGGAGACGGCTTCTCCGGCCTCTCCCGCCGAGCGGATGCGGGAGCTCTTCGGCGGCCACCGGCTGTCTCCCGCCCAGCGGCGGATCGCCCAGTTCCTCACCGACCACCTCACCGAGGCCGCGTTCCTGTCGATCACCGAGCTCGCGGAGCGGGTGGGCGTCAGCCAGCCGTCCGTGACCCGGTTCGCCGCGTCCCTGGGGTTCAGCGGCTATCCCGCGCTCCGGGAGGCCCTGCAGCCCATCGCGCTCAGCGCGGTCGCCGGGGCCGCCGACGACCGCGAGGGACGGCTGCACAACGAGATCCAGGCGGCCGTCGACGCCGAGATCGAGAACCTGATGTCCCTGCGGCGGGTGTTCGCCGACCCCGACCGGATCCTCCACGTCGGCCGCGAACTGGCCCGGTCCGTGCCGCTGACCGTGCTCGGCCTGCGGATCTCGGTCTCCCTCGCCGAGTACTTCGCGTACGCCGCGCGGCGCATCCACCCGGACGTCCGGGTGGTGACGCGCGGCGGCAGCGTCGCCTACGACACCCTGCTCCAGGCACGCGAGGCGGGCGGGACGTGGGTGCTGGCCTTCGCGATGCCCCGGCACGCCAAGGAGACCCTGGCCGCCCTCAGGGCCGCCCGCGGCGCGGGCCTGCGCGTCGCACTCATCACCGACCTGGCGCTCGGGCCGCTCGTCGACGAGGCCGACGCGGTGTTCACCGCGGGCACCGGATCCCGGCTGGTCTTCGACTCGTACGCGGCGCCCGGGGTGCTCTCCTCGGCCATCCTCCAGGCCATGGCGGACGCGGACCCGGAGCGCACGCAGCTCCGGCTGGAGAAGTACGAGCAGGCCGCGGAGCAGCACGCCTTCTTCCTGGACGAGTGAGTCAGGAGGTAGCGGGGCGGGCGTGGACCGGGGGCGGTTTCACGCCCTCGATCTGCATGAAAATTTTCATTCTCTTGCTTTCTCTTCAGTAAGTATATTTACTGAAGGCGCCCCCACGGGCCCGAACAAACACCGCAGGGCTGCCCCCTCCTCCTCAGACGGCCCTCGTGTTTCAACGGCGCGGACCGCGCCTCGCGCGGTCGGCACTGTGGCGGCTCCGGTCAACCCCTGGGCCGGAGCCGCCACCACCTCACTCCGCCGGTCCGGTCCCGTAGTCCTCGACCAGGGTGGCGAGGAGCTCCCGCAGCGCCTCCGCACGCCGCCGGTCCTCGCGCTGGGTCCGCAGGGCCTCGTCGGTGGCGCGCAGGCGGGCCAGCGCGGCCGGGTCGCCGTCCATGAGCAGATCGAGCCCCGGGTCGGTGATCAGGTCCAGGCACGCCGTGAACAGGCGCCGGGTGGCGGCTGCCGGAGGCTCGTCGTCCGGAGCGCCGAACCACGGCGTCACATGACGGACGGGATCCGACAGGCTCCAGCCGACCACGGCGCCGTGCTGCACCAGGAGCGCCACGTCCGGGGCGATGCCGATCCGCGCCTCCAGCGGCTCGTCGAGCACGTCGAGGTCACGCAGCCCGGTCAGGACGGCGTCCCCCGGCGCCCGGCACAGCACCGCGCACGTCTCCAGGCGGAAGTCCCGCGCCTCGTCCGCGACGAGGCCACCGGGGCGCACCTCGGGCGTGTCCGGAAGGCGGGCCGTGTCCTCGGCCGAGGCGGACTCCGGCGGAAGCTGGAACCCGACTGCCGCCAGCCGCCGCCCGGCGGGCTCGAAGCGGACCTCGTCCGGCGTGTCCCACAGCCACGCCCCGCTGCCGAAGGTCTCCGTGCCGAACCGCTCCCGCTCCGCCTTGCCCACGGCAGGGTCGATCCGGACCGACCCGCCCTCGAACCGGGGCGTGAGGGCCAGCGGGGTGTCCGTCACCGTCGCCGTCCAGCCGTCGTCGCCCAGCGTCACCCTCATGCCCGTACCCACCTCGTCCGCCGCTGCCTCATGTGCCGCCTCACTCGCCGCCCTGTCCGGTGTCCTACTTGATCTGCACCGCGGGCGGCATGAAGCCGTTCTTGCCCGGAATCCTGCCCTCCACGATGTCCTCGTGGGTGATCGGCCGGCCGGCGTCCGTGGCCTTGGCCCCGTTGCCGACCGCCGTCGCCCCCGATTCGCCCAGGACGCCGGACGGACCGTACGCGGTGATGGCCTGGCCCGCCTCCGAGCCGACGCCCTTGGTCACGACCACGTCGTCGCCCTGGCGGAAGATGAGGTTCCCGGCGCCGCCCGTCGACCGGTAGACGGCGTCCGGGTTCTTCAGGATCTCCAGGACCCGCTCGTCGCTGAAGCCGTGCATCGTGTCGCCGTGGTAGTCCGGATGCTTCCGGAAGCGGCCGTCGGCCGCCCGGTCGATCACGTTGTCGGCCGCCTTGACCGCCCGCTGCCTGGCCTTCTCCTCCGGGCACTTGGGCGCGAGGCCCAGCGGGTCGCACCCGGTGGCCGGGTTGTCGACGTAGGCGACGGGGTTCGGCGCGGGCGCCAGGCCCAGCGGGTCCGGGGAGGCGTAGCGGCCGGTCTCGGGGTCGTAGTGCCGGAACTGGTTGTGGTGGAGACCGGTCTCGGGGTCGTAGTACTGGCCGGGGAAGCGCAGCGGGGTGTACGCGCTGCTGTCCCGGGCCCAGGCCGTGGTGCCCCACAGCGTGCTGCGGGTGCGCCAGGCGACGGCGCCCGACTCGTCGATCAGCTCGGTCGGCGTGCCGACGAGGTCGGTGGCGATGGCGAAGAAGCGCCGGTCGATCTCCTCCTGCCGGCTGTCGGCCGTGAGGATCCGCTCGGTCTGCGCCAGCGGCACGACGTCCCGGTGGTCCCAGGTCAGGGCGACCGTGTGCGGGTCCTCGGGGCGGTGGCTGGTCTGCTCGCACAGGGTGAGGCCGTCCCAGGTGAACCGGACCTCCTCGACCACGCTCTCGCCGTCCGCCGCCAGGCGCTGCTTCGCGGTGCGGCGGCCCAGCGGGTCGTAGCGGTAGCGCCACCGGGTGCCGTCGGGCGTGGTGACGGAGGTGAGGCGGTTCTCGGTGTCCCACGTGTAGCGCCAGGTGTCGGGCCCGCGGGACAGCCGGGTCTTCTGCCGCAGCACGATCCGCCCGAGCGCGTCGTGCTCGAAGCGGACCCCGCCGGCGCGGGTGATCCGGGTACCGGAGTAGACGCGCTCGCCGACGGCCTCGCCGCCCGGGTGCCGGTCCGGCCAGGACGCCGAGGTCTGGTTGCCGGCCGCGTCGTACGCGTACCGCTCCGTCCAGCCCCGGGCGTGGACGGCGGTGACCCGCCCCAGCGGATCGAGGTCGTAGGTGCGGGTGCCGGCGAGCCGGTCGGCGACCGAGACCAGCCGGCCGTCGGCGCGATAGCCGTACGCGCGGCCGAGCACCGTCCGGGATCCGGCCGTGACGTGCTGGGCGGCGAGCCGGCCGGCCTCGTCCCAGGACGAGGTCAGCGTCAGCGACTCCCCGAAGACGCGGGCGAGTTCGCGACCCTCGGCGTCGTGGCGGAAGCCGATCTCCCGGCCGCCCGTGGTCAGCCGCAGCGGAAGACCGTCGTCGGCGTAGGCGTACGAGGTGACGTGGCCGGTCGGGGTGGTGCGGCGGACGCGCCGGCCGAGCTCGTCGTAGCGGTAGACCATCGGCCGGCCGTCCACCGACTCCGTCTTGACCCTGCCGCGGCGGTCGTACTGGTAGCGCAGCTCGCCGTCCGGGCCGACCGCCTCCAGGAGCCGGCCCGCCCGGTCGTACGCGTAGGTCGTCACCCGGCCGTCGACGTCCTTGCGGATCACCTGCCCGAGCTCGTCCCGCTCGAAGGCGATCCTTCCGCCGAGCGCGTCGGTCCGCTCGGCGACCCGGCCCTCGGCGTCCACGCGATAGGTCAGCTCACGCCCGTCGAAGTCGGTCTCGGAGACGATGTTGCCGACCGCGTCGTAGCGGTAACTCCAGCTCAGGCCCTGGGCGTTGGTGACGCGGGTGAGCCGCAGGTCCCGGTCGTGCTCGAAGGTGTGGCGGGTGCCGTCGGGGCGGGTGGTGGCCAGCGGCAGGTCGAAGTGGGTGTACTCGTAGCGGGTGACGCCGCCCGAGGCGTCGGTGTGCGTCAGGCAGTTGCCCTCGCCGTCGTACGTCCACGCCTCCGTGGCGCCGTCGGGACCCGTGCGGCGGGCGAGGTGCCCGTCGGCGCTCCACTCCAGCACGGTGACCCGGCCCGTGGGGTCGGTGATCCGGACCGGCCGGCCCAGGCCGTCCCGTTCCGTGCGCGTGGTGGCCCCGGTCGGGTCGGTGACCTCGACGGTCCGTCCCGCCGCGTCGCACACCACCCGGGTCGTGTTCCCGAGGGCGTCGGTGACCGAGGTGAGCCGGCCCGCCTCGTCGTAGGCGGAACGGGTCGTGTTCCCGGCCGGGTCGGTGACCGCCGTACGGTTGCCGCGCTCGTCGTACGCGTACGCCGTGCGGGCTCCGTCCGGTCCCACGACCTCGACCGGAAGTCCGAACGGGCCGCGCGTCACGCGGAGTTCGGACCCGTCGGCGCGGACGGCCGAGACCGTCCGGCCCTCCGCGTCGTACCCGAAGCCGGTGGTGTGGCCGAGCGGGTCGGTACGCGAGAGCAGGTTGCCGTCGGCGTCGTGGCGGTACCGCGTGGTGTGGCCGAGGGCGTCCGTGGTGGCCGCGATCCGGCAGCCCGGACCGATCAGATGCCGGGTGACCCGCCCGTCGGCGGTGGTCAGGAGCGTCGTCCGGTGGCCGGTCGCGGCGTCCGGTTCGCCGTACGCCAGGGTGATCTGGACGTGCCCGGCCTCGCCGCCCTCGGCGACCACCCGGTCCCGGTCGTCGTAGACGTAGTCGTAGCGGTGCCCGTTGGAGTCGGTCCAGGCGACGACCCGGTGCCGCTCGTCGTACGCGAAGGTGGTGACGGCACCCGACGGCCTTGTCACCGTGGTCAGTTCGCCGCTCTTGTAGCCGTACGACATCAGCGGAACGACCGCGCCCTCCGTGCCGTCCGCGCCAGGGACGGTCAGGGTCAGGCCGGTGACCCGGCCGTCCGCCGTGGCCAGCCGCAGGGCGTGTCCGGCCGAGTGGACCAGGGCCAGGGGCAGACCGTCCTCGGCGCGCTCCACGGTGACCGTGTGCCCGTTGCGTTCGGAGAGCCCGGACAGCCAGGCGGTGCCGTCGCCGCCGGGCTCCGCGCCGCGCGGGGCGGCGAAGTGGCGCACCACGCCCGCGTCGGGATCGGTCAGCGCGTAGTCGCCGTCCGCGTCCCTGGCGAGCAGGGTCCGGCCCCGGCCGGAGCGGGAGCGGGTCGGGGCGCCGGGCACCGGATGCGGGTAGGTGATCAGGAGCCCGTCGGCGGTGACGTGGACGACGCCGACGGCGTCGACCTCGAGGCGCTCGTCGACGGTGGACGACCAGGCGCGCCCCAGGAAACGGCCGGTGGCCAGGCCGGACTCGGTGCGCCGGGTGAACAGCAGCGGCAGGATGCCCGGGATCTCGGCATCGGTGTACGGCAGGTACATCCGGCCCGTGGCCAGGTCCACCGGGTCCGTGCCGTCGTGGACGCGCTCGTGGTCGCCGCGCTGGTGGGTGCCGTCCGGGCTGTCGTCGACGAGCTTGCGCACCCGCGCCGCGTCCGCCGCCTCCTCCGCGATCCGCACGCCCTTCGCGGCGGCTCCGCCGCCACCGGTGGCGACCGTCAGCGCGATGTCCGGGATCAGCCGGCCGAACCCCTCGGCCGGGTCCTTCATGAAGTCCTTGACCATCTGGGTGCCGGTGCCGACCGGGTCGTTCACGGCCACCACCAGACCGGCGGCCAGGCTGTTGAGCGAGGTCGCGTACTCGGCCGGATGCGTCAGGTTGTACGGATCCATCGGGTTGACCGAGCGGACGAAGTTCAGGATGCCCGCCGTGCCCTTGACGAGGCCGCCGCCGACATGGTCGCCCATGATCTGCATTTCCTCGTAGCCGTCGCGCACCTGCTCGGCGTACGAGGGCTTCTGCGGCGCCATGTCACGGGCGGCGCGGATCGCCGAACGCGCGTTCTCGGCGGCGGAGTTCCGCTGCCGGCGCGCTTCGGCGAGGATGTCCTGCGCCTCCTTCATCAGCTTCTTGCCCGGGTCGTCGAAGGTCGCGGCGGGCTTCGGAGGCAGCGAGGAGGGGTCGCGCTTGTCGGCGGGCCGGGCGTTGTAGCGGTCGACGGCGCTGTTGTAGTCGTCGACCTTCTTCCGGTGGGCGTCGGCGGCGTCCTGGGAGGCCTTGACGCCCTCCTTCCACTTGTCGATGGCCGTCTGGGCCTCGCCCTGCGCCCAGGTGACGGTGTCGGCGAACCGGTCGAGCGCGCCGATCGCCTTCGAGCAGGCGTCGGCGGCGGCCCACCACTTGGGCGGCTGGGTGCTCACGGCCGTCCGCAGCGCCTCGGCGGTCTCGCCCTTCAGCTGGGCGGAGTCCAGGCCCTTGAGACCGTCGCCGGTGTCGTCGAAGGACAGCTGGAAGGCGCGGAGCCGGTCCGCGGTGGCGTTGATCTTGCCGGGGCTGCCGTAGATCAGCTTGGTCTTGTCCTCGGTCTGCCCGAGGTCCATCTCGTCGACCTCGGCGCCGAGCCGGTTGGCGACCGAGCGGGACTGCTCGCGCACCCAGTCCGCGCCGGACTCCCAGCCGACGTCCTCCAGCCGGTCCGCGGTCCAGTTGCCCGCGTCCTCGACGCGGTTGCCGACCCACTCGACGCCGTCCTCGACCGCGTCCTCGACCACGTCCGGCGTGATGTCACTGATGAAGTCGCCGATCCCCACCGTCATTCACCCCCGGACCCGGCCTGCCGCTCCTGCTGCTTCGCGCGCTCCTCCGGCGACGGGCCGAAGGTGTCGTCGAGCGCCTGGTTCCACTGCTCGTCGGACACGCCGAGGAGCTCGTTGAGGATCCGCGACTGCCGGCCGCCCTGGCCCTCCGTCATCACCGTGCGCCCGGTGTCCTTCCAGGTCTGCGCCATCTCCTGGCCGGCCTTCTCGAAGGACTCGGGACTCCAGTCCGGGTCCAGGTAGTCCGGCGTGAAGATCTCGCCCCAGTCCTGCTTGGCGATGTCCTCCTCGCTCGCGTGCGGATTGCCGCCCATGATCGAGTTGGCACCCACCTTGAGCGCCCCCGCGATGTACTGGTCGTGCTCCCACTGGGTGCCCGCCGCCAGACCGAGCCGGGCGGCCAGCTGGCTCGCGTCCCGGACGAGGGCGCGCACGCCCCACTCCCAGCGCTCGCAGAAGTCCTCGAAGTCGACCGAGAGGCCGTGGTGCCCGGCCTCCATGCCCGTCATGGCGAGCTCCGAGAACCCCTTGCCCATGACCGAGCCGGTGGCGCCGCCGAGGTCGCCGAGCTGGTCGATGGTCGCGCCGACGCCCTGGGTGAACTTGGCGACCGAGGCCTTGTCGAGCTGAAGGTCCGCGCCGTCACCGCTCATGACCGTCCCCCTCCGTCACCGGCCGGGCGTCCGCCCGGCCATGCGTCTGTTGACCGTCCGCCGTTGTCGGTGCATCCACCGCGACCGCGTCCGGGACGATGCCGACGACCGGCGGGAAGAACATCGAGCCGTCCTCGGTGGCGATGTCGACCGCGAGTCCCGCGGGTTCGCCCAGGGACGGCACGATCTCGTCGACGATCCGTGCCCCGAGGAGCGCCGCGTAGTCCATGGCCCGGTCGCCCGGCCCGTGCCGCAGGGCGAACCGGGCCAGCGCGGTCTCGTCGGTGAACCCGCAGATCCACCGCACGCCGCCGGCCCGCACCGACCAGAGCCCGCCGTCGGCCACCGGCACGAGCAGGACCGAGCGGCGCATCTCGCCGACCAGCGCGCGAGGGTCGTCGCCACCCCTTCTCCGTTCGGCAATGCGCTCCGCGAGCGCCGCCGCTCCTGGCTGATGCACGGCCCCTCCCTGGTACTCGGTGGCTTGAATGCACCGTAGAGCAGGACGCGGCAGGCGGGCAGGTGGTTCTCGTGAAGGTTTGCTCGTGTGTCGTTTGCGCGGGTGAGGCTGCCCGGCCCGGTCACGCGACCTGGTCACGCGATCGGTCGTTCAGCGGGGCGCTCAGCCGGTCCGGGCGGGCGCGGGCGCGGGCGGCGCCTGGCCGTCCTCCAGCAGGACCTCGGGCGTGCCCGTGCCGTCGGCGGGGACGGTCCACACGTCCTCGGAGCCGGCGCGGGTGTCGGCGGGCAGGGCGTACGCGAGGGTGTCGTCGTCGAGCCAGACGGCCTGGTCGTCGACGCTGCGGCGTTCCGCGAGCGGCGTGGACCTCAGGGTGCGCAGGTCGAGGACGTGCTCCCGCCACAGGGCGGTCCTGCCCATCACCCGCTTCTTGTACGCGACGCGGGTGCCGTCCGGAGACAGCGACGGGCACTCGACGTTGCGGGTCAGCGTGGTGACCGTGCGCTTCGCGACGGAGCCGCGGACCAGGTGGGTCTCGTCGCCGGTCGCCAGGGTCGCGTAGAAGGTGTCGTCGTCGGCGGCGAAGGTGACGCCCCAGAAGTTGACGTCCTTGTTGCGGTACGGACGGCCGTCAAGCGTGATCCCGAACTCCTCGAGGTTCGCGGCGAGTTTCCAGCCGCGGGTGTCGAGGATCGCGGTGCGGGTGGAGAAGAAGGCCGTGCCGTACGACTCGCCCTTCACGAACACCGTCCAGGCGGCCAGCCTGCCGCTGGGGGAGACCCGGGCCCGGCTCGGGATGCCGGCCAGCGGGTACGTCCGCACGGTGCGGAGCCCGGAGTCGAGGATCCGGGCCTCGTACGCGGGGCGGCCCAGGACCGTCGTCGACCGCAGACACACGCCGGTGCCCGCGGCGGAGTGGAAGCGCAGACAGCCGACGTCCGACACGGTGCGGACGGCGCCCGCCGGGCCGCCGTCCCGTCCGTCTGCCGGGACGGAGACCAGCCGGTCGCGGTGCGGCCCGGCCGCCGTGTTGCGGAAGACCAGTCGGCCCGGCTCGTCCAGATCCACCTTCCCGGCCGCGAACGCCGGACCGCCCGGCCGGGGCTTGTTCTCCTCCGCCGCACGGTCGGCGGCTGACAGCACCGACCAGGCACCGACGCCCCCGAGGAGCAGGACCCCGACGGCGAGGATCAGCAGGCGGCGCAGCGGGGTGAGGGTCATCGCAGGACTCCTGTGGGGGAGGGGCGCAGGGCGACGCCGCAGGCGGCCGCGCAGCAGGCGAGGCCGGCGGCCGCCGCGGCCAGGGCGGGGCCGTCGCCCCACGCGGCCCACGCGGCGCCGAAGGCCAGGGAGCAGCAGAAGCGGGCGAGCGCCTGGCCGGTGCCGACCAGGGCGATGCCGCTGGCGCGCAGCCGCTCGGGCACCACCGCGGCCACCGCGGCCGGGAGCACGCCGTCGGTCGCGGCGTAGAAGGCGCCGTGCAGCACCAGGACCACGTACGGCAGGGCGGGCGTCGCGGGCGCCCACAGCAGCAGGCCGTACGCCAGGAGCAGCCCGGCGTGCCCGGCGAGGAACACCGTGCGCCGGCCCACCCGGTCGGCGAGCCGCCCCAGCGGCAGGGCGAGCAGCAGGAACACCGAGGCGGTGCCCAACGGGAGCAGCGGGAAGAGCTGTTCGTCGATCCCGGTGCGGCGCTGCACCAGCAGATAGAGGAAGGCGTCGCTGATGGTGGTGAGACCGAGCAGCACCGCGCAGCCGAACAGCACCCGCAGCCGCCGGGTCCGCAGCAGCCCGAACGCCGCCCGCAGATCCGTCCTCGGCTCCGGAGCCCGCAGATCCGTCCCCGGCGCCGGAGCCGGCCGTTCCGTCCTCGCCTCCTCGACCCGCCGTTCCGTCTTCGCCTCCTCGCCCGGCCGCTCCGTCCCCGCCCGCGGCGCAGGCACGTCCGGCGCGCCGCCCGCCGGGTCCGGCGCACGCTTCCCACCCGGTACGAAGAGCAGCAGCACCAGCACCCCGAGCGCCGCCACGCACCCGCTGACCGCGAACACCGCGTCGTAACCACCCGCGGCCACCCCGAGGATGAGGAACGCGAGGACCGGACCGAGCAGCGCCCCCGTGGTGTCCATCGCCCGGTGCACGCCGAAGGCCCTGCCCTGCCGGTCCGGCGGCGTCGAGAGCGAGATCAGGGCGTCGCGCGGGGCGGTGCGCAGACCCTTGCCCGTACGGTCGAGGGCGAGCGCGGCGCCCAGCGCGCCGAGGTGTCCGACGAGCAGCAGCGGCTTGCACAGCGCCGACAGGCCGTAACCGATCCCCGCCACCAGCTTGTGGTTGCGCACCCGGTCGGCGAGGTGGCCGCCGGTGAGCTGGACGAGGGCGCTCACCCCGTTCTGCACGCCGTCGAGCATGCCGAAGCCCAGCGGGCTGAGCCCCAGCCCCATCACCAGGTACAGCGGCAGGACGGCGGTGACCATCTCGCTGGAGACGTCGGTGACCAGGCTGACCGTGCCGAGCGCCAGGACGGTCGGGGAGACCGCGCGGACCGTGCCGCGGAGGCGGTCCGGCGCGTCGGTCGCCCCCTGCGGGGCGGAGCGGTCGGCCAGGTACACGGGGACTCCAGCCTCGTCGAGCGGGTGGACGCGCGCCCACTGTAACCGCTGGCACCCGGCGGAACGGCAGGATCGGGGCGGCTTAGCGACCGCTTGCCACCAATTCCGCGAAAGGCCTCATCGTCACCGTGTTGTGCGCCTATCTTCCCGTTGTACGCTGCGAGTTGAGCACAACGTTCGAGCTGTCGACCGCTGTGCCCAGGGGGTGTTCGTGGGGGATTCCACCGGCAGGAGGCCGAAGCGCCGTCGCTTCGACGCCGACTGCCTTCATCGGCATGCTCACCATGCCCGGGACCGTCGGTACCGGGTCCGATCGCGCGTCGGCGCGCCCGGGGACCGGGAATCCACCGGGCAGTAGCGCCGTCGCGCGGGCACGGCCGCGCCCAGGGGTCCTGAGGAGTGCCCCTCGGTCCGCCGTGATGTCGTCCCCGCGCCGACCGGCGTCCCTTCGCCGGACACCCGTTTCGCCAGCACGCACCACAACGACCCGCCGACGGCGGGCCGTTCAGTAGCCGATCCGGACCAGCCGCTCTGGTCCGGTACCGACCCGAGGGGGGTGGGTGTGTCAGTTCGTCCTGCCAACACACCCGACATTCCACGCAGTTCACGGATGACGGCGCTCGCCCGAGCGGACCGACCGCTCCACGACCTCGCCACCCGGCTGCTCGCCGTGGCCGAGCGGGGGCTGCCGCGCATGCTCACGCCGGACGGCACCGGCTTCGTCTTCACCCGCGCCGGCCGCCCGGCGGGCGACGGCTCCTGGGCCCTGGAACAGCGCGGCACCAGCATCCGCTACGCGGCGATCACCGCCCTCGGCGCCCGCTTCCTGCCCGCCGACCGGCAGCGCGCCGTCCTCGGCGGACACACCGCCGAGGAGTTCACCGGCCTCCTCGTCGAGCGGCTGCCCGGCGTGCGCAACCTCGGCGACGCCGCGCTCGTCGCCTGGGCCGCCGCCGAGACCGGTCACCCCAAGCTCTCGGACGCCCTCGACCGGGTCGCCGTCCTCGACGTGCCCGGAAGACCCCAGTACACCGTCGAGGCCGCCTGGGTGCTGTCCGCGCTCGCCGCCGCCCGCGCCACCCTCGACGTGGAGCAGCGGCTCGCCGCCGCCCGCGACCGCCTGCTGCGCGCCCGGATCGGCGGAAGCCCGCTCTTCCCGCACGCCACCGGGCCGGGACTCAACCCCTGGTACCGCGCGCACATCGGCTGCTTCGCCGACCAGACCTACCCGCTGCAGGCCCTCGCCCGCGCCCACGCGAGCGGCGACGACCCGCGGGCGCTGGCCGCCGCCGACGCCTGCGCCACCCGCATCTGCGCCCTCCAGGGCGACGGCGGCCAGTGGTGGTGGCACTACGACGCCCGGCGCGGCACCGTCGTCGAGGGCTACCCGGTCTACAGCGTGCACCAGCACGCCATGGCCCCCACCGCACTGCTCGACCTCGCCGAGGCGGGCGGCACCGACTTCGCCGAGCCGATCCGCCGTGGCCTGCGCTGGATGACCGAGGTGCCCGAACTCGCCCGCGCGGGCGCGGTCGAGCCGATGATCCTCGACGAGCTCGGCGTGACCTGGCGCAAGGTCCACCGCGGCGACCCGAAGAAGGCGGTACGCGCCGCCCGCGGGCTCAGCACCCGGTTCGTGCCCGGGCTGCGGCTCGGGCCGCTCGACGCGGTGTTCCGCCCCACGGCGGTGGACCGCGAGTGCCGGCCGTACGAGTTCGGCTGGATGCTCTTCGCCTGGCTCGGCTCGATCGGCGACGCCGGAACCACCGGAGGCACGGCGGGCACGGGCCGAACCCGCGAGGCCGACGGCGCCCGTTCGGCCGACGGCGCCCGTGAGGCCGGTGAGGTGAGATGACCACGCGGCAGAACCTCTTCGGCGTCACGCTCGACGCCCTCACCATGGACCAGACCGTGGCCCGCTGCCTCGCCGCCGTCCGCGCCGGCGAGCGCCTGGAGATCGGCGTCGTCAACGCCGCCAAGCTGGTCAACATGCGCCGCGACCCCGCCCTCGCCCGGGCGGTCTCCGGCTGCGACCTCGTCCTCGCCGACGGCCAGGCCGTCGTGTGGGCCGGCCGGCTGCTGCGCCGCCCGCTGCCCGAACGCGTCGCCGGCATCGACCTGTTCATGCGGCTGCTCGCGGAGGCGGAACGCGAAGGGCTCTCCGTCTACTTCCTGGGCGCCCGGCAGGACGTCCTCGAACGGATGCTCCGCCGGGTCGCCGTCCACTTCCCCGGCCTGCGCGTCGCCGGAAGCCGCAACGGCTACTTCGACGACGGCGAACAGCCCGCCGTCGCCGACGCCATCGCCGAGAGCGGCGCCGACATGCTGTTCCTCGGCATGACCTCGCCCAAGAAGGAGATCTTCACGGCCGGTTACGGCGAACGCAGCAAGGTCGCGCTCGTCCACGGCGTCGGCGGCTCCTTCGACATCCTCGCCGGCATCACCCGCCGCGCCCCCGAGCGCTGGCAGCGGCTCGGCCTCGAATGGCTCTACCGCACCCTGCAGGAGCCGCGCCGCCTCGGCCGCCGCTACCTCACCACCAACGTCTCCTTCGCCCTCATGACGGGACGGGAGCTGCTCCGCCGTACACCTTCCATCAGCACCGGGAGCAGGGAGTCGTGATGCGCGTCGTCGTCGTCGGACAGGGATACGTCGGACTGCCCCTCGCCATCCGGGCCGCCGAGACCGGACACGAGGTCATCGGGTACGACGTGGACACCGAGCGGGTCAAGAGCCTCGCCGCGGGCGAGTCGTACGTCGAGGACGTCTCCTCGGAGCGCATCCGCGCCGCCCTCGAGGCCGGGAGCTACCGGGCGAGCGACTCCGTGCGCGACTGCGGCGGCTTCGACGTCGCCGTCGTCACCGTGCCCACCCCGCTGCACGAGGGCACGCCCGACCTGCGCTACATCGAGGAGTCGGCCCGCGCCCTGGCCCGCTATCTGCGCCCCGGCGCGACCGTGATCCTGGAGTCGACCACGTACCCGGGCACCACCCAGGAGCTGTTCGGCCCGCTCCTGGAAGAGGGCTCCGGGCTCGTCGCCGGCGCCGACTTCCACCTCGGCTACAGCCCCGAGCGGATCGACCCCGGCAACCCGGTGTGGGGCTTCGAGCAGACCCCGAAGGTCGTCTCCGGCGTGGACGCCGCCTCGCTCAAGGCCGTCCAGGACTTCTACGACGGCCTGGTGGACACCACGGTGCCCGTCGGCTCGCCGAAGGAGGCCGAGCTCGCCAAGCTCCTCGAGAACACCTTCCGGCACGTCAACATCGCCCTCGTCAACGAGATAGCGATGTTCGCCCGCCACCTCGACATCGACGTGTGGCAGGCCATCGACGCCGCCTCCAGCAAGCCCTTCGGCTTCATGCGCTTCACGCCGGGCCCCGGCGTCGGCGGGCACTGCCTGCCGATCGACCCCTCCTACCTCTCCTGGCGGGTCCAGCGCGAACTCGGCCAGAGCTTCCGCTTCGTCGAGCTCGCCAACGACATCAACAACCACATGCCCGACTACGTCACCCGGCGCCTGGTCAACGCCTTCAACTCCCGCAAGCGGGCCGTCAACGGCTCCCGCATCCTGCTGCTCGGCCTCGCCTACAAGAAGAACACCGGCGACGCCCGCGAGTCGCCCGCGCTGCGCATCTCCCAGCTCCTCCTGGACATGGGCGCCGAGGTCCGCGCCGCCGACCCGCACGTGGTCGAGGGCCAGCGGGTCGACAACCGGCTGGTCCGGGTCGAGCTCACCCAGAAGGAGCTGGTCGCCGCCGACGCGGTGGTGCTCATCACCGACCACGACGCCTTCGACTACGGGCTCGTCGAGGCCCACGCCGACTACGTACTCGACTGCCGGCGCCGGCTGAGCGGTCCCAGGATCGAGGTGCTCTGACCCCCATGCGGATCATCTGCGTCGCGGGCGCGCGACCCAACTACATGAAGATCAAGCCGGTGTTGGACGCCCTGGAGGCACGGGGCGCCGAGACCGTCCTCGTCCACACCGGCCAGCACTACGACCCGGCCATGAACGACGTCTTCTTCCGGGACCTCGGCCTGCGCCCGCCCGACCACTTCCTCGGCGTCGGCTCCGGCAGCCACGCCACCCAGACCGGCCGGGTGATGGCCGCCTTCGAGCCGCTCGTCGACGAACTCGCCCCGGACCTCGTCGTGGTGGTCGGCGACGTCAACTCCACCCTCGCCTGCGCCCTCGTCACCGCCAAGGCGGGCCCGCTGCTCGCCCACGTCGAGGCGGGGCTGCGCAGCCGCGACTGGTCCATGCCCGAGGAGGTCAACCGGGTCGCCACCGACCGGATCAGCGACTACCTGCTCGCCCCGTCCGAGGACGCCGCCGAGAACCTGCGCGCCGAGGGCCATCACGACGACCAGGTCCACGTCGTCGGCAACGTCATGATCGACACCCTCTTCGCCAACCTGGAGCGGGCGAAGGAGTCCCGCTCCCTGGCCGAACTCGGCCTGGAAACCGAGGAGTACGGGCTGGTCACCCTGCACCGGCCCGCCAACGTCGACGATCCCGGGATCCTCGCCGGACTCCTCAAGGGGCTCGGCGAGGTCGCCGCGCACTGCCCGCTCGTCCTGCCCGTGCACCCGAGGGCCGCCGAGCGGATCGACGCGATCGGCGTCCCCGGCGGCATCCGGCTCGTCCCGCCCGCCGGCTACCTCGACTTCATCGCCCTGCAGGCGGGCGCCCGGATCGTGCTCACCGACTCCGGCGGCGTCCAGGAGGAGACCACCGCCCTCGGCGTACCGTGCGTGACGCTCCGGGACAACACCGAGCGCCCGATCACCGTCGAGCAGGGCACCAACGTCCTGGCCGGCCGCGATCCCGAGCGGATCGTCGCCACCGCCGTCGGGCTGCTCGCCGCGCCACCGCCGCCCCGCCGCCCCGAGCTGTGGGACGGGCGCGCCGGCGAACGGATCGCCCGGGTCCTGCTGGAGGGGGGCACCGCGGCCGGTCGTCCCCGGCCGACCGACCGCCGCTGAGTCGCACACGTGGTGATCGCGAAGGGCTCACACCTCGTCGCGATCCCACCTATTCTCATCTGCGGTACGGCAGTTGAGCAGCCGCCGATCGGGGCGCGCAAGGGGGAATGCCATGGACCTCGCAGAGATCTTCCGGGTCATGTGCCGGCGGTGGTACGTCCTGGTGCCCGGGCTGCTGCTCACCGCGGGCCTGACGGTGGGGGCCTGGCTGCTCGTGCCCGTCTCGTACGAGTCCCAGAGCACCGTCGCCATGCTCAACTCCCGCAAGGGCACGGAGGCGGACGGCAATCCCTTCCTCAGCATGGAGCCCTCGCTGACGGGTATGGCCGACAGCCTCGCCCGCAACGTCAACTCCGACGCGTCGAAGGCGGAACTGAAAACGCGCGGTCTCGACCTGAAGTACGAGGCCAAGATCGCGGACAACGCGCAGGGACCGCTGCTGTGGCTCACCGTGACCGGTGAGGAGCCGGACGCGGTCCTGAAGGGGAACAAGACGCTGATGGCCTTCACCGCCGAACGGCTCGAGGAGCTCCAGGCCGACCAGTCGGTGGCCCGGGACGCCATGATCAGGATCACCACGATCGTCCCGCCGCAGGACCCCCAGGCCAAGCTCAAGTCCAAGGTGCAGTACCTGGTCATGGCCGCGGGCCTCGGCCTCGTGCTCAGTCTGGTGGCGACCTTCTTCGCCGAGGCCCGCCGCCGCGGGGCGAAGCAGGCCAGGCACCGCCAGCGGCCGGAGACCGGGCACGCGAGCGCGGAGAGCGGCCGCCCCGAGACCGCGCCCGCCGAGGCCACCGGAGCCGCCGCGCCCGCCGAGGCCACCGAGAGCGCGGAGACCGCGGAGAACCGGCCCGATCGGCCGGGGCCGGTCCGCCCGGCCGCGCGGCTCGACCTGGGCGGCGACCTCCGGGACGGCGTGCTCTCCGGCACCGACGCGCCCACCGAGCCCCACGCCGAACCGCCCGCCGAGTCGGCCACCGAGCCCCACGCCGACTCCGCCGCCGACGACGACCGCCCGCAGCAGCCCGACCAGCCCACCGTCCAGCTTCCCGTCCTGCCCGTCTCCGAGCGCCGCCCCGCCAAGCGGCCGCCCTCCTGGGTCAAGTGACGGGCAGTCAGCCGATGGGCAACGACACCGCCGAGGCCGAGCAGACCGCCCTCGGCACCAAGGTCCGCTCCGCGACCCGCTGGAGCCTCGTCAACACCATGGTGATGCGGCTCGGCAACTTCGCCACCGGCATCGTCCTGGTGCGTTACGTGCTCGACCCGGCGGCCTGGGGCGTGTACGGCGTCGCCCAGACGGTCCTCATGGTGCTGCTGTCCGCGAACGAGCTCGGCGTCACCCTCGCCGTCGTGCGCTGGGAGGGCGACGTCCGCCGGTTCGCGCCGACCGTGCTGACCCTCAGCGCCCTCTCCAGCAGCCTGCTCTATCTGTCGCTGTTCGCCGCCGCGCCCGCAGTCGCCGCGCTGCTCGGCGCCCCCGAGGCGACCGCCGTGCTGCGGGTGATGTGCCTCTGCCTCATCCTGGACGGCCTCTCCCAGGTGCCCGCGGGCGTGCTCACCCGGGAGTTCCGCCAGGGCCGCCGCATGGTCATCGACGCCCTCAACTTCGTCGTCAGCACCTCCGTGACCCTGGCGCTCGCCCTCCAGGGCTGGGGCGCCATGAGCTTCGCCTGCGGAGCCGTCGCCGGCAACGTGGTCGCCCTGGCCGGCTGCGCGCTCGCCGCCCCCGGCATGCTGCGCTTCGGCTGGGACGGCGAGCAGGCCAGGGCGCTGCTCCGGTTCGGCCTCCCGCTGGCCGGCGCCAGCATGCTGTCCCTCGCCGTGGTCAACGCCGACGCGATGATCGTCGGCGCGGTCCTCGGCCATGTCGCCCTCGGCTACTACATGCTGGCCTTCAACATGGCCGGCTGGCCCGTCCGGGTCATCTCCGAGACCGCCCGCCGCGTGTCCTTCGCGGGCTTCTCCCGGCTCGCCGACTCGCCGAAGGCCCTGTCCGACGGCTTCGCCCGCGCCCTCGGCGTCCTGATGACCGCGACGGTGCCCGCCTGCGTGCTGCTCGGCGCGCTCGCCGGGCCGCTGATCGAGCTCGTCTACGGAGCGAGGTGGCGGCCCGCCGCCGAGGCGCTGCCCTGGCTGATGGCCCTCGGCCTGGCGAGGATCGCCGCCGAGCTCACGTACGACTGCCTGGTCGCCGTCGGCAGGCGCCGCTCGCTGCTGCTCATCCAGGGGCTCTGGCTGGTCGCCCTCGTGCCGGTCCTGGTCGTCGCCGCGCGCGCCGGAGGCATCGAGACCGTCGCCGCCGGCCACGTGGTCGTCGCCGGCGCGGTCGTCCTGCCCGCCTTCCTGGTGGCCCTGCGGCGCGGCGGCGTCGCCACCCGGGCGCTCGCCCGGGTCAGCGTCCGCCCCGTACTCGGCGGCCTGGTCATGGCCGTCGTCCTCATGGCCCTGCGGCAGCGCCTCGGCGAGGGGATCCTCGCACTGTGCGCCACGAGTGTCACCGGACTCGCGTGTTACGCCGTGTGCGCGCTGCCCGCCCGCACACTGGTGCGCGGGGCACTGGCCCGGCGCCGCCGGGGCCGGGGCACCGACGCACCCGCGGCGCAGGCCGCGCCCTCCGCGGACGAGGCGGGCACCGTCCCGTCCGTACCGGCACAGCAGCGGCCGGCCGCCCCGGCCCGTGAGCGATGAGGTGAGTTCCCTGGCCCGACCCCGCCGCCGCAAGGCCCTCGGCGCGGCGCTGCTCGCCGCCGTCCTGCTGTTCGCCCTGTTCACCTTCACCGGGCTCGGCCAGCAGGCGCTCTGCCTGGGCGGCGCGGCGCTGTGCGACTCCCGGGCCATCACCGAGCCCGGCGCCGAGGCGTCCAAGCGGCCCGGCCCCGGCACCGCCGACGGCAAGCCGCCCGCGCCCAGGGGCTGCGCCCGGCCCCGTGACTGCGGCTATCCCGACGAGACCACCACCGGTCCGCGGACCGCCACCCTGACGCCGCAGAGCACCGGCAACGCGGCCATCCGCACCGACGGCACCGTCATCCGCGGCTGGGACATCACCGGCTCCCTCGACATCTACGCCGACAACGTCACCGTCATCGACAGCAGGATCACCTCCACCAACTGGTGGGGCATCAACCTGCGTCCCGGCTTCTCCGGTCTCCGCATCCTGCACACCACCATCACCGCCGTCCCCGGCAAGGGCCCGAACAACGGCGGCTCGGACTACGCCGTCTCCAACATGAGCACCAGCTCGATCGAGATCGCCCACTGCGACATCTCCGTCTTCGGCGACGCCCTCTCCATGGGGCAGGGGAACATCCACGACAACTACGTCCACGACATCCAGCCGTTCAAGAACCTGGACGGCGAGTGGCAGCACACCAACGCCGTCATCAGCAACGGCGGCGGCAAGGGCAAGCTGACCATCCGTCACAACACGCTGCTCAACCCGACACCCGTCGAGAAGGGCGCCTCCGCCGCGATCGGGCTCTTCGCCGACAGCGCGCCCGTCACCCACACCGTCGTCGACGACAACTGGCTGGCCGGCGGCGCGTACACCCTCTACGCGGGCGGCAAGGACTCCGCGGGCATCGAGGTCACCGACAACGTCTTCTCGCCGCAGTACTACCCGGCGGGCGGCAAGTACGGCGCCGTCGCCTACTGGAACCCGGCCGGGAAGGGCAATGTGTGGCGGGGCAACCGGATGGCGGACGGCACCCCGGTCGAACCCGCGCCGCAGCCCTGAGGACACGAGGCCGGCGGCCCGGAAAGGGCGAGGCGAACGGCCCGGAAAGGGCGAGGCGGACGGTCCTGAAAGTGCGAGGCCGCGTTCCGGGCATCCGCCTGATGGATCCCCTCATCTCGCACTACGGTTGACCGCGTTCCCACCCCGCCTTTTCCGAACTCCAGGTGGTTGATGCGATGTCCGGCATCCGTGCCCTCCGCAACCGTTTCGTCGACGCGCCCGACTCGCTCGGCGAACGATTCCGCGCGGCCCGCTGGGAGCGCTTCCGCTCCTGCTTCCCGGCCATCACGGAGATGCGGGTGGTGGACCTCGGCGGCACCGCGGACAACTGGCTGCGCTCCCCGCTCCGGCCCCGGCACGTGCACCTGGTGAACCTGGAGGCGCACCCCGCCGAGCTGCCGGACTGGATCAGCGCCGAGATCGCCGACGTCACGGACCCCAACATCCCTGACTCTCTTGGCCAGTTCGACCTGGTGGTCTCCAACTCCACCATCGAGCACGTCGGCGGACCGAGCCAGCGGCGCCGCTTCGTCACGGCCATCGAGAAGCTGGCCCCGCTGCACTGGGTGCAGACCCCGTACCGCTACTTCCCGGTCGAACCGCACTTCCTCGCCCCGGGCTTCCAGTTCCTGCCGCTCGCCGCCCAGGCGAAGCTCGTCCGCCACTGGCCGCTGACCCACAGCCGCCCCGGGAACCCGGAGGAGGCCATGGACGCCGTCATCAACATCGAGCTGCTCACCCGCGCCGAGATGCGCTACCTCTTCCCGCGGTCCGTGATCCTCAGCGAGCGGGTCGCCGGGCTGACCAAGTCGCTCACCGCCGTCCGCACCCGGGCCTGATGCGCCGCGTCCTCAGAGCCCCCTGGGAGCTCCTGAAGCGGCTCTTCGGCTGGCTCGTCCTCTACGAGCTGCGCAACAAGGTGCTGCTCGCGCCGACCGCCCGCCGGCTGCGGCGGGTCGAGGACGCCGAGACGGCCCGGCTCGCACGGCGGCTCGGGCGGCCGCCCACCGCCCGCGTCGCGACCGTGATCGCCACCCACCGGCGGCCCGAGGCACTGCTGCGGGCCGTCGGCTCGGCCCTGGACCAGACCGTGCGCGACCAGGTCGTCATCGTCGTCGACGACGGCGCCGGGTTGCCCGAACTCCCAGACGACCCCCGGCTGTTCGCGGTGTCCCTCGCGCGAAACACCGGCGTCGCGGGCGTGGTGCGCAACGTCGGCATCCGGCTCACCGACTCCGCCTACGTCGCCTTCCTCGACGACGACAACCTGTGGGAACCCGAGCACCTCCAGGAGGCCCTGGCCGTCCTGGAGGCCCCCGGAGGGCCCGACGCCGTCTACACGGCGCTGCGCCGGGTACGGCCCGACGGCACCGACATGGACGTCCTGTCGGTGCCCTTCGACCGGCGCAGGGCCGCCCACGAGGCCTTCCTCGACACCAACGCCTTCGTCGCCCGCCGCGTCCCGGCCCTGCGCTTCAGCCGGCTGCGGCGCACCCCCGAGGTGCTGCCCCGCGAGGACTGGGAGCTGATCCGCCGCTACGCCCGCGCCCACCGGGTGGTCCACCTGCCCCGGCCCACCGTCCGTTACCTGGTGAACCCCGGCAGCTTCTACACCTCCTGGCGGGACTGAGCGGCCCCCAGGAGGGCCGCGACGGCCGCCCGCGCGGGCGGCCGGCCGAGCGCCGCGCGGGACAGCTCCCGCAGCAGGACCGCGCCACGGAACGCCGTCGCGGCCGCCAGGCCGTGGCGGCGCCGGTAGAGCCGGACCCGGTTGGCCACGAGCAGCGACCACAGGCGCGGGGAGACCCGCGACTCGCCGCCCAGGTGGGTCGCGCGGGCCGCCGGTTCGAGCCGGGTCCACAGCCCGAGGTCCCGGGCGCGCAGGCAGTACTCGGTCTCCTCCGAGTAGAGGAAGAAGGACTCGTCCCACGGCCCGCAGGCCGTCACGCACTCCCGGGACAGCGCCATCAGCGCCCCCGTGGCCCAGTCGGCGCAGGTCCGCGCGCGGTAGGCGGCCGGGGCGGTCACCAGCTCGCTCAGGGACGGGAACCGGCCGGCCCGGCGGTTGCCGATCACCGCCTCGCCCAGCGCCCGGGACAGACTGGACTCACGGCGCAGCGAGTGGATCAGGGAGCCGTCCTCCTCGTGCAGCAGCGGTACCGCGATCCCGACCCGGGAGCCGTCCGGCAGCGGTGCGCCCAGGGCGTCGACCAGTGTCGCGGCGCAGCCCTCGGCCATCCGGATGTCCGGGTTGCAGACGAGCACTGCGCCGTGGCCGTCCTCCCAGGCCGCGGCGGCCCGCAGGGCCGCGTTCACGCCGAAGGCGTAGCCGCCGTTGCGGCCGGTCTCCACCACGGTGGCCTCGGGGGCCAGCTCGCGGACCAGGGCGACGGTGTCGTCGGAGGAGTCGTTGTCGGCGACGACCAGCCGCCAGTCCAGCCCCTTCATCCCGGCCGGGAGCGAGTCGAGGAATCCGGGCAGCACGGCCGCGCTGTTCCAGGTGACGACGACGACGGCGACGGGACGGCCGGCGCCGGCGTCCGGTCCTTGACGGTGCATCAGATCTCCAGGAGACGGGAGGAGCGGGGTGTACGGGCGGACGGCACGGCCGGCCCCGGCGACGGGGGCGCCGGCGGCCCCGGGGGCGACGAGGACGCTTCGGCGGACACCGGCTTCCCGGTCGCCTCGCGCCGTACGAAGCCGACACAGCTCCCGCCCGCGCCCAGGAGCAGGAAGAACACGCCCGCGAACATCGGGAAGCTCAGGGTGTCGAAGGTCGCGCTGATCACCAGGGCGACCATCGCCGAGGCGAAGAACGCCTGCCCCAGCTCCCGGTCCGACTCGCTCCGGGCGAGCCGCCGCAGCGAACCGCCGTTGTGCACGCCGGAGAGTCCCAGGAGCAGCAGACATCCGACGCCCACGGCACCCAGCTCGGCGAGGGTGAGGAGGTACTGG
The DNA here is from genome assembly GCF_042722475.1 of Streptomyces sp. NPDC127092. Classification (NCBI taxonomy): domain Bacteria; kingdom Bacillati; phylum Actinomycetota; class Actinomycetes; order Kitasatosporales; family Streptomycetaceae; genus Streptomyces; species Streptomyces sp. NPDC127092. Next base: position 96,527 of record NZ_JBHXFE010000017.1, on the reverse strand, counting down.
TTGTCGGTGAAGAAGTAGCGCTCCGGCGTGAACGTGCCGAAGCCCCGCCCGAAGACCGGATCCTGCACGAAGTACTCGTAGATCTTGGGGTACTTGACGGTCCGGGCCTGTGTGCTGCTGTCGGCGTTGTTGAGGCTGCCGGAGAACAGCCCGGTGATCGTGCCGATCAGACCCGGCACCAGGACCTTGAACACCGCCACCGCCGCGAACAGGATGCCGATCGCCGTCCAGCGCCGCTGCGGCTTCCAGCGCGGCACCATGACGAGCACCACGACCGCGATCCCGATGATCGACGTGCGCGACACCGTCAGCGGCAGCCCGCCGCCGAGCAGCACCACCGGCGCCCACCGGCGGAACCTGCTCAGACCGGCCCGCGCCGGGTCGAAGGCGTACCAGATCGCGAACGGCAGCAGGATCGCCAGCATGCCGCTGAACTCCAGCGGATGCGCGGTCAGCGAGCGCGGCCGGGTGAACGAGCCCCGGTCCAGGACCGCGACGCTCGCGACACTGGAGTTGAGGCCCGGGATGCGCAGCGAGTCGGCGATGTTGGTCCCGGTGAAGAAGTCGTACAGCCCCAGGGCGGCCACCACCGAGCCCATCACCACCAGCCGGCGCAGCAGCACGTCGAGCCGCTTCCGGTCCTGGATGCCGGCCGTGGTCAGCACGACCAGCGCCACCCACACCAGGAGCACGATCAGCCCCCGGTCGGCCGCCAGGATCTCCTTCTGCGTGCTGATCCGGTCCTGGTTCGCGATGTACGACAGGAGGACCGTGAGGGAGAGGACCAGCATCACCAGGCGCATCGGGCGGGTGCCCGGCGCCGGGGAGATCCGCCCCGCGCACCAGGTCGCCAGGTACCAGAACAGGCCGAGCATTGCGAACACGTTCGCCGGAGTCCCCGCGCCGCCCAGCGCCGGCAGCGCCAGGTTCGACGGCAGGAACAGGGCGAGCGCCAGATACCCGGTGAGCACGGCGGTGGCGTCCAGCGGGCGGGTCAGCAGGACGCGCAGCCGCCCCGCGCCGGGCCGCGGCACCGGGGGAGTGTCGAGGAGCCCCGGCACGCCCCGGGCACGGCGCCGCGCCGACGCCCAGGTCTCCAGGACGAACGACAGCAGGAACCCGCCCGTCACGCCGAGGACGACGACCGCCGCGACCTTCTGGTAACGGGACTTGGGCTGCGAGACCGGCTGCTGCGGCGGCACGATCCGCGCCGACTCCACGTAGTAGCCGTCCGGCACCCGGGCCTGCTTCTGGAGCTCCTGCAGCTGCTCGGCCGCGTAGTCCGTGAGCTTCCTGGTCTCCTCCAGCACCCGCCGCCGGTCGTCGCCCTTGACCGTCAGGGTGAGCAGCGGACCCTCCGCCTGGGCGGCGAAGTCGACCGCGTACTCGTCGGTGACACCGTGGCCGCGCAGCACCTCCACCGTCTCCGCCGACTGCAGCGCCCGGATCAGCACGTCCGCCGTCCCGATCAGCGAACCGCTCGCGTAGGCGAGGGTGTTGCCGTAGCTCGGGGCGGGGCGCGCCACCCGGCTGGAGTTCAGCAGCGCGAGCTGGCTCTGCGACTCGTACGTCACGGGCACGGTCGTATACAGGTAGCCGCCCGCGAGCACGCTCAGCAGGGTCATCGGCACCATCACGTACCAACGCCTGGCCAGCACGCGGAAGATCTCGGCGATGCTCACGAACCCTCCCCCGGTTCCCCTCGGTGGTGCCAGTATCGGTTCTGATGGAACCGCTGACGCACGACACAGCCCACGCGAACCGCACGGCCGACGCGGCCGGGGCGGCCGACGACGCGCTGACGCCCGAGGGGCTCGCCCGCGTGCTGCTCCGCCGCTGGTACGTCCTGCTGCTCGCCGCGCTCGTCACCGGCGCCGCCTGCTACCCGGCGCTGCGGCCCGCGCCGCGCTACCAGAGCTCGGCGGTGCTCGTGGTGAAGCCGCCGCGCACCGACAACCAGCCCAACCAGCTGACCAACCTCCAGCCCTCGCTGGCCATGGTCTCCTACGCGGTGGTCCAGCGGCTCCAGTCGCCCGACGGCCGCGCCGAGCTCAAGGCGGCAGGAGTGCACGGCAGTTACCGGCTGACCCCCCGCAACAGCGGCACCAGCGCCACGCCGTACTACTCGATCCCCACGCTGCAGATCGAGGCGGAACAGACCGCGCCCGAGGAGGCCGACCGCGTCGTGCAGGCGATCATCGACGTCTACGGCCGGCACCTGAAGGCCCTGCAGACCGAGCAGAAGGTGCCGGCCGCGACCCTGCTCACCGTCGACCTGGTCAACCGCCCCGGCACCGTCGCACTGCCGCCCAACCGCACCCGCGCCGTCGCCGGGACGGGCGCGCTCGGCACCCTGGCCGGGGTGATGTGCGCGCTGTGGACCGAGCGGTACGCGACGGCCAGGCGCCGCCGCCGGGCGGCGGCCCCGTAGGGCACACCGCCGCGGACCGCGGGGGTCAGCGCGCGTCACCGTGCTCCGTGAGCCGGCCGTCCCGCTCCTCGTACAGGGCGCCCGTCTCCGGGCACTCCCACACCCCCGGGCGCTCCGGGTGCGCGGTGAGCCGCACGCCCGCCTTGCCGACCCAGCCCGCCTGCCGGGCCGGGACGCCCATCACCAGGGCGAAGTCGGGCACGTCGGAGGTCACCACCGAACCGGCCGCGACGAGCGCCCAGCGGCCGATGGTGACCGGCGCGACGCACACCGAGCGGGCGCCGACGGCCGCGCCGTCGCCGATCCGCACCGCGACCGGCTCCCAGTCGCCGCCCCGCTTCAGCTTCCCTTCGGGATCGACGGCCCGCGGGTTGTGGTCGTTGGTGAGGACCGCCGACGGGCCGACGAAGACGCCGTCGCCGAGGACGGCGGGCTCGTACACCAGGGCGTAGTTCTGCAGCTTGCAGTTGTCGCCGACGGTCACGCCGGGACCGACGTACGCTCCCCGGCCCACCACGCAGTTCTCGCCGAGGCGGGCGTCCTCACGGATCTGGGCGAGCTCCCACACGCTGCTGCCGGCGCCGACGACGGCCTTCTCGTCGACCTGGGCGGTGGGCTGGACCCGGTAGTTCACTGACGTGCCTTTCTTCGGAGGGAGAGGGGGGAGTGGGCGAGCCGTGCTCAGATCCCGCGGCGCTTCCACGACTGCCACCACCACCACTCGCGGGCCCGCTCGGCCACCGCCGACAGGATCAGCGGCTGCAGGTACGGCATGGCGCGGGCGCCGATCCGGCGGCGCAGCCGCAGCGCCCGGTACTCGGGCAGCGTCTCCGCGTCCGGCCGGCACTCGCGGGCGAAGGCCACCAGCTCGTCCACCGGCACGACGTCCGTCCGGCCCCGGTCGTAGGCCCGGTAGGCCCGCCGGAGCGCCTGGCGGGCGAGCCGGGTGTCGACCAGGCGGGCGAGGTGTCCGGCCTGCGGGAGCCGGTCGGCGCACTTGTCGAGGACCGCGGCGAAGGCCGCCCGGCGCTGCCGGATGTCGTCGAGCTGGCCGCCGAAGTCCGTGGTGGACATGTTGTCGCCGTGCACCCGGTAGAAGGCCTGGTCCGCACCGGCGATGTAGCCGACGTCCGCGTGCGAGGCCAGGCGCATCCACATCTCGATGTCCCCGGCGTGCGGCAGCTCCGGGTCGTAGCCGCCGACCTTCCGCTGGAGGCTGGTGCGCACCACCACCTCGGGAGAGGTGATGCACCCGGTGCCCTCGCGGAAGCGCCGCTCCAGCCACCAGTGGCCCGGATAGACCACGGAGCCGGTGGACCGGGTGCGGGCCGCGGGCAGCGGCCCGCCGTGCCGGAAGCGCAGCGGCCTGCCGTAGCAGAAGCCCGCCTCCGGGTGGGCGTCGAGCAGGGCCACCGCCCGCACGAGCGCCCCGGGGACCAGCCGGTCGTCGGCGGACAGCAGCACGACGTAGTCGCCGTCCGCCCACTCCAGCAGGCCCTCGTTGTACGTGGCGATGTGGCCCTTGTTCCGTTCGTGGACCCGCACCTCGATCCTCGGGTCGGAGGCGGCCAGCTTCCTGGCCACCTCCGCCGAGTCGTCGGGCGACGCGTCGTCGATGATCAGCACCCGCACGTCGAGGCCGGGCTGTTCGTCGAGCACGCTGCGTACGCAGTCGGCCAGGAAGTGGCCGTACCTGTAGCAGGGGATCACGACGCTGACAGAGCTCATGTGGTGCGTTCCCCGGTTTCGTTCGGTCGGTCGGTCAGGGTCAGCCGGTCGTGAGGACCGGGGCGACCCAGTAGTTCGTCGCGTTGTAGGAGCTGTTCGGGAAGACGGTCGAAGCGCCGTACCGGTAGAGGCCGTTGCGGCTCTCCGCCGAGTCGGCCGGTGCGCTCAGCGGGTAGTTGAGGTGCGAGCCCGCGAAGTAGGCGGAATCGGCGGCGTAGTTGCCGTTCGGGGCGTGGTACGAGACCACGTACGTCGTCCCGGCCGTGATGTCCACCGGAGTCGCGAAGGTCATCCGCTGCCAGCCGGTCGCCGTCTCGTTGGTGAAGGTCCCGGTGGCGAGCAGGGTGCCGTTGTCGCTCCACAGGCTTCCGGTGTGGGTGCCGGTGTTGGTCGCGCCCTTGTAGAACGTGACCCCGGTGACCTTGCCGTCGAGCGCGGACCGGAACCGGGTGCCCAGCTCCAGGGAGTTGCCGTCGCCGGTCTCCGCCGCCTTCGTGGGCACGGTCTCCGCGCTCCACAGGGTGCACGGGCAGTTCGCCGGCGGCGGGGTCGAGCCGGTGGTGAAGGTCCAGGTCACCGGTTCGGCCATCGCGTTGCCCCACAGGTCGGCGGCCTGCACGGACACCGTGTACGTGGTGCCGAGCGCCAGCTGGCTGCTGAGCGTGAAGGCGGCCGTCCTGCCGTCGCCGTCGAGCGCGGCCCGGCCCGGGACAGCGGTGCCGCCGGGGCCCTTCACGGTGAGGGCCAGGGTGCTCGCGTCGATGCTCCGGTCGAAGGTCACCGAGACCGGGGCCGTGATGGACACCCCGGTCGCGCCGGGCGCCGGCGTGCGGGCGGTGATCGTGGGCGGGGCCGTGCTGGCCGAGCCCGTCTCCAGGACGGCGTCGACCCAGTAGTTGCTGCCCGAGGAGGCCTGGGACGGGAAGCCGCTCGTGGAGCCGTACCGGTAGACGCCGTTGCCGCCGTCCGTGCCGGACTGCAGCGCCGTCAGCGGGGCGAGCCCCGCGCCCTTGTCGGTGAAGTAGTGGGCGTCGTAGGCGTATCCGCCGTTGGGCGCGAAGTACGAGGCCACGTACGTGGTGTTGGCCTTCACCGGCACCGGACTCGCGAACTTCAGCTCCTGCCAGCCCGACGCGGTCTCGTTGGTGAAGGTGCCGGAGGCCAGCAGCTGGCCGGAGGACGACCACAGGCTGCCCTTGTGGGTTCCGGTGTTCGCGGTCGACTTGTAGAACCGGACGCCGGTGATGGTGCCGGGGACCGAGCTGCGCACCTTCACGCCCAGCTCCACCGAGCTGCCGTCCCCGCCGTTGGGCTTGGCCGGGGCGGCCGAGGCGGGCCACACGGTGCACGGGCACTGCTGGTCGGCCACGGTGAGCGGCACGGTGGTGACGGCGCCGATGTTGACGCTGTCGTCGACGGCACGGACCTTGAGCTGGACCGGGCCCGGCGTCATCGGGGTCCACTTGTAGCTCCAGGAGCCCGTGCCCTCGGCCGCCTTCCACGTGGTGCCGCCGTCGGTGGAGACCTCCACGCGGGCCACGACGCCGCCGCCGGAGTCGGCCGCGGTGCCGGTGACGGTGATCTGCCGGAGCGCCGGCACGGAGCCGTTCGCGGCGGGGCTGGTGACGGTGACCGCCGGACCCGCGGTGTCGGTGGAGGCGGTCGCCGGGACCAGGCCGGTCTGCAGGGACTTCGGCTGGATGCCCATGTCGGCCAGGATGTTCACGGTGGCCTGCTGCATCCGCTTGTCCTCGGTCACCACGCCGCCGCCCGGGTCGGCCGTCGGGACGTTGGTGAGGCCCCAGGACCACTGGACGGTGCCGGTGCCGAAGACCAGCGCCTTCGAGGTCGGGTCACGGAAGGCGACGAGGCTGTGGGTCGCGGTGCCGTTGCCGTAGTTGTTGCCCCAGTCGAGCAGGTAGTTGCCGTCGTTGATGTCGACCGTGGTGGAGGACATCCGGATCTGGCCCGTCGGACGGCTGGCGTTCTCGACGTCGCTGTTCCACTCGTAGCCGAGGGTCCCGGTCGGGAAGGTGGCGACCTGGTTGCCCGTGAGACCGGCGACGGAGGTGTTGCGCCACAGCCGCATCTTCGCGAAGGCGGCGGGCACGGTGATGGCGTCGTTGCGCGGGCCGTTCACCTGGAACAGCGAGCCGGTGAGGATGTTCTGCGGCCGGTAGGGCTCGCCCTCCCGGGTGCTGTCCGGGTCCATCCAGGTACCGGTCCACACGTTGCTCGGGTCCGGGACGCCGTTGGGCGTCGGGAACTTGAGCTTGGTCTCCTTGTAGCAGACCAGCGTCCGGTTCGCCGTGCCGCTGCCGTCGATGCTCGGCTCCAGCCGCGTCTTCCAGAAGATCTCGTTGCCGGCGAAGTAGGTCTGGTGCTGGCCCGCCTTCCGTGCGTTGAGCACGTTGGTGAACTGCTCCTGCGTCCAGTACTCGTCGTGTCCGTGGGACATGAACATCTTGTGGTTCGCGAGCAGCGAGGCGCCCCGGGTGGCGGTGTCCAGGCCGGAGACGTAGCTCAGGTCGTAGCCGTTGCGCTCCAGCCAGGAGACCATCTCGTACTCGGAGCCGTAGATGCCGTTCTCGCCGCCGATGTCCATCGGACGGTTGTAACTCACCTTGTACGCACGCCCGTCGGGCGCGGGGCCCTGGCCGTCGTACAGATTGGTGCCGCCCCAGTCGTTGTACGCCTGCCACGTCTGGTCCGAGGTCTGCACCAGGATCTCGGAGCGGCTGGAGTCGTTGCGGACCACGAACGGGTACGGCATGAGTCCGTTGCCGTCGGCCTGGTCGAAGTTGGCGACGTAGAGGCCCGACACGGCGTCGCTCGGCACCGTCCAGCTCGCGGTGGTCGCCCAGTTGCCGCAGTCCATCAGACCGGTCGGCTGGTCCTTCAGACACGCGGGACGCTGCGAGCCGTAGGTGGCCGGGTAGGTCTGCGCGGCCTGCGCCGGTGTGGACATCAGCCGTGCGCCGTCGCCGCCGTACCAGCCGAGCCGGTAGATCTTCACGTGGTACGGCGACGGGGACTGGACCTTGAACGGCAGCGTCTCACCGGGCTGGAGACTGATCTTCGTGGGGAATCCCGCGATGTCGCCCCAGGAACTCCCGGCGAACCAGTCGGACATGGGCGTGCCCGGCTTGGAGTTCTCGCAGACGATCGGGTTGCTGCCCGTGCCGCAGGGGTCGGCGACGGCGCTCGCCTGCCCGCTCGCCGGCAGGAATATCGCTGTCAGCGCCGCGGCCAGGGCGAACACGGCGCCCCTGGCCCGGCGGTAGTGGTTCTGCATCGCTGTACCTTTCACGGGCAGTGCAGGTCCCGGCCTGCGGCCGGGGTGGGGGAGCGGCCCCTGGGACCGGTCCTGGGGAAGGTGACCGGCCCGTCAGTGGCGGACGTGCCCTGTCAGTCCAGGGCGTTCACCAGCGCGTCCACGACCCGCCGCTGCTGGTCGTGGGTGATCTGCGGGAAGAGCGGCAGCGAGAGGATCTCGTCGGCCGCCCGTTCCGCGTGCGGGAAGTCCCCGCGCTCGTAACCGAGATGGCGGTACGCGGGCGTCAGGTGCACCGGCGTCGGGTAGTGCACGCCCGCCCCGATGCCGTCGGCGTTCAGCTTGCCCACCACGGCGTCGCGGTCGGCGCCCGGCACCCGCACCACGTACAGGTGCCACACGTGCACGTTGCCGCCGGCCGTCACCGGGCGGACGACCCGCCCGGCGTCGGCGAGCGGGGCGAGCAGCTCGTCGTAGCGGGCGGCGGCCGTCCGCCGCGCCGCGTCGCCCGCGGCGAGCCGGCGCAGCTTGGCCCGCAGCACGACGGCCTGCAGACCGTCGAGCCGGCTGTTGAAACCGGGCACGTCGTGCCGGTACTTCGCCACGCCGCCGTGGTTGGCGATCGCCCGCACCAGGGCCGCCGCCTCCTCGTCGTCGGTGACGACCGCGCCCGCGTCGCCGTACGCGCCCAGGTTCTTGCCCGGGTAGAAGCTCGTGGCGGCGATGCCGCCGCTGCCCGGCGTGCGGCCGTCCCGGCTGGCGCCCTGGCTCTGCGCCGCGTCCTCCACGATCCGCACCGTTCCGGGCAGGGCGTCCGCGAGCGCGGCGACGTCCGCGCACTGCCCGTACAGGTGCACCGGCACCACCGCACGGGTGGCGCCGGTGACCGCGGCGAGCGCGGCCCGCGGGTCGAGCAGCAGGGTGCCCGGATCGCAGTCGGCGAGCACCGGGCGGGCGCCGGTCCTGGCCACGGCGCCCGCCGTCGCGATGAACGTGTTCGCGGGCAGCACGACCTCGTCGCCCGCCCCGACGCCGCTCGCCCGCAGCGCCAGCTCCAGGGCGTCCGTGCCGTTGGCGACCCCCACGCAGTGCGCCACACCGCCGAAGGCGGCGTACTCCCGCTCGAACGCGGCGACCTCCTCGCCGCCGATGAACGCGGTGCCGGAGAGGACCCGGTCGAAACCGGCCCGTATCTCCTCGTCGACCTCCGCGTGGGCCGCCTTCAGGTCGACCAGGGGAATGGGGTTCATCAGCCGAGTTCTCCTTGTGCGTCGGCCCACTGAGCAGCGTCGCCGCCGTCCGCCGGGAGCTGGTCCACCCCCGGCTCCGTCGCGCGCAGGCGGCGGGCCGGGTTGCCGACCCACACCTCGCCCGGCGGCACGTTGCCGAGGACGTTGGAGCCCATGCCGATCAGCGACCCGTCGCCGATCTCCGTGTTCTCGCGGACCAGCGCTCCCGCCCCGAGGTAGACGCCGCGGCCGATCCGGGCGCCCCCGCCGACCCGTACGCCGGAGGCGAGGGTGGCGAAGTCGCCGATGACGTCGTCATGGGTGAGGACGGTCTGCGGCATGACCGCGACATGGCGGCCCAGCCGCACGGACGCCGTGAGGACGGTGTGGGCGAGCAGCACCGTGCCCCGGCCGAACGTCGAGGTCGCCGACACGATCGCCGTGGGGTGCACCACGGAGGTGTAGCGCTCCTCGGGCAGCGCGAGCCGGTCCACCAGCCGGGACCGGGCGGCGGGGTCGCGCGGGTTGCCCACGCACACCACGAAGGACACGTCGCGCAGCTCCCGTACGAGCGTGGTGCCGCCGAGCACGGGCACGCCGTCGACCTTGGTGCCCCACAGGGCCGGGTCGTCGTCGAGATGACCCGCCAGGTGCAGGCCGGCGGTGAGGGCGGCCTGCGCGGTCTCCCGCGCGAAGCCGCCGGCGCCGATGATGACGAGCTTCTTCCTCATGGACGTGCCGTCGCTTCCCGCAGCACCGCGACCACGCGGTCCTGCTGCTCCTCGGTCATGGTGTGGAACAGCGGCAGGATCAGCGAGTCGCGGCTGATCCGCTCGGTGACCGGCAGCGGCGCCGCCGGGTGTCCCGCGTAGGCGGGTTCGAGATGGCTCGCCATGATGCCCCGGCGGGCCGACACCCCGGCCTCGGCGAGGAGGGCGAGGAGCGCGTCGCGGCCCACCGGGAAGTCCTCGGCGAGCAGCACCCAGTACGACTGGAAGTTGCCCCGGCCGTGCGCCGGGTCCCGCACCGGTTCCAGGCCGGGCACGTCTGCGAGCAACTCCGTGTACCGTGCGGCGAGTTCGCGCCGCCGGGCGACCAGCGCGTCCAGCTTGTCCAGCTGGGCGAGGCCGACGGCGGCCTGGATGTCGGTCATCCGGTAGTTGAACCCGGTCTCCAGATAGCTCTCCAGGACCGGCGTGCCGCTCGCGTGCCGCTCGGCCGCCGACACGTTCATCCCGTGCTCGCGCAGCCGCCGCAGCCGCGCCGCCCAGTCCGCGTCGTCCGTCGTGATCATGCCGCCCTCACCGGTGGTGAGCAGCTTGCGCGGATGGAAGGACCAGGCGGCGAGCAGCGCGCCGCGCCCGACGGACCCGCCGTCCACGGTCGAGCCGATCGCGCAGGCGGCGTCCTCCACCAGCGGCAGCCCCCAGCCCTCGCACGCCGCCCGCAGCGCGGAGACGTCCGCCGGCACGCCGGCCTGGTGGACCACGAGCACGGCCTTGGTGCGCCCGGTGCGCACCGCGTCCACGGTGGCCTCGGTGAGGTTGCCGGTGGCGAGGTCCACGTCCGCGAAGACGGGCTCGGCGCCCACGTACCGTACGGCGTTGGCGGTGGCGATGAAGGACAGCGACGGCACCACGACCTCGTCGCCGGGACCCAGCCCGAGCGCGACGAGCGCCAGGTGCAGGGCCGTCGTGCAGGAGCTCACGGCCACGCCGTGCCGGGCGCCGACCCGCTCCGCGAAGGCCTGCTCGAAGGCGGCGACGCGCGGCCCCTGGGCGACCCAGCCCGAGCGCACGGCCTCGGCGGCGGCCGTCGCCTCCTCCTCGCCGAGCCACGGCACCATCACCGGGATCCGCACCGGCGCCGCGGCGGCTTCCTCGGCGGCCGTTTCGGCGGCCTCTCCGGCGCCCTGTCCGGCGGCCTCTTGGGTGGCCTTGCCCGCCGCCTGCTCGGCCGCCTTCTCCGCGTCGGTCGCCGTCGCGCCCTTCTCGGCCCGCCACCAGTCGACCAGGTCCTTCAGACCGGTCCGCAGGTCGAGCTCGGCCTTGAAGCCGAGCCGCTCCTCCGCCCGTGTCGTGTCGGCGAGCCGCCGGGTCACGCCGTTGACCGCGCGCGCCGGGCCGTGCACCGGCTCCAGGTCCGAGCCCATCACGTCGAGCAGCGCGTCGGCGAGCTCGCGCAGCGAGGTCTCCGTCGCCGAAGCGATGTTGAACACCTCGTCGGTCAGGTCGGCGCGGGCCGCGAGGATGTTGGCCCTGGCGATGTCCCGGACCTCCACGAAGTCCATCGTCTGCGTGCCGTCGCCGAGGATCAGCGGCGGCTCGCCCGCCGCGATCCGCTCCATCCAGCGGATCAGCACCTCCGTGTACAGGCCGTGGATGTCCATCCGGGGGCCGTACACGTTGAAGTAGCGCAGCGCCACGTAGTCCAGGCCGTACATGGCGTGGAAGCTGCGCAGCATGCCCTCGTTGAACGCCTTCGCCGCGCCGTAGAACGTGTCGTTGTTGTAAGGGTGGTGGCGCTCGTCCGTCGGGAAGGACTCGGCGAGCCCGTAGACGGAGGCCGAGGACGAGGCGATCACCTTGCCGACCCCGGCCGCCGCCGCGGCCTCCAGGACGTTGAACGTGCCGTCGACCATCACCTCGTTGGCCAGCCGCGGCTCCTCCGCGCACTGCGTGATCCGGATCGCGGCCAGGTGGTAGACCAGATCGGCGCCCTCGGTCACCCCGCGGACCGTCGCCGCGTCACGGATGTCCCCCTCGACCAGCCGGACGCGGCCGCTCGCCATGGCCCGCGCGAGATTGGCCCGGCGGCCGCGCACGAAGTTGTCGAGCACGACGACCTCGCGCGCACCTCCCTCGACGAGGAGGTCCGTCACATGGGAGCCGATGGTGCCGGCCCCGCCGGTGACCAGGATCCGCTTGTCCCGAATGTCGCTCAACGCCGTTCCCCCGTTGCTTCGTTAGCGTTCTTCAGGGACCGGTCGGCACCGGTCCGCAGGCCGACGACCGCGCCACGGAACTCCAGGCTCCGCGAGGCCGCCTCCAGAATGTCCAGCACCCGCAGCCCCGCCCGCCCGTCGGTCAGCGGCGCCCGCCCCTCGGTGATCGCCGCCGCGAACTCGTCGACCATGCTCCGCAGCGCCTCCTTCTCGCCGAGCGCGGGCGCGACCATGTCGCCGCTGCGGTACGAGATCAGGGCCTCGCGGCGCTCGTCCGCACCCAGGTCCTGCGGCGTCGCCAGGTCCACCCCGCGGTCGAAGAGCGCGACGCGCTGCGCCGGGTTCAGGTCGTCCCAGATCAGGGTGCGCTTCGCACCGCCGACCATCGTGGTGCGCACCTTGGTCGGCGAGAGCCAGTTGACGTGCACGTGCGCGATGGCCCCCGTGTTGAGCTGGAGGGTCAGGTACGTGATGCAGTCCCGGCCCGCGCCGATCGGGTCCGCGCCGTGCGCGGCCACCGCCACCGGCTCCACGTGCTCCGGCAGGATGAAGTCCAGGATCGACAGGTCGTGCGGGGCCAGGTCCCACAGCACGTCGATGTCCTTCTGCACCAGGCCGAGGTTGATGCGCACCGAGTCGACGTAGTGGATGTCGCCGAGCGCTCCCTCGTGCACCAGCTCGCGGATCTTGGCGACGGCCGGCGTGTAGCAGTACGTGTGGTCGCACATCAGGGTCAGGCCGCGCTCCTCCGCCTCGGCCACCAGCCGTGCCCCGTCGGCGTAGGTGGTGGCCAGCGGCTTCTCGACCAGGACGTGCTTCCCGGCCCGCAGCGCGGCGAGCGCCACGTCCAGGTGCGTGCCGGCCGGGGTGGCGACCGCGACGGCGGCGACCTCCGGGTCGGCGAGCACCGCCGCGTAGTCGTCCGTGGCCTGCACGGTGGAGTAACCGCCGAGGACCCGACGGGCGCGTGCGACGTCGAGGTCGCACAGCCAGCGCAGCCGGAACCGGTCGCTGGCCTGGAAGTTGCGCACCAGGTTGGGCCCCCAGTAGCCGGCGCCTATGACGGCGACTCCCAGGGCCTGTCCCGGCCGCTCGTCGTGCCGGTCGGCGTCGTTCAAGGTGTTCCCCTCCATGTGGGCGGGCGGTTCTACGGGAAGGTGGGCGCGCATCTCAGTAGGCGCCCGTGGCGCGGACGACGGCGGGGCCGGTGCGGAGCAGGATCACGGCGTCGAGGCCGAGCGACCAGTTGTCGACGTACGCGAGGTCGAGCCGGACGGCCTCCTCCCACGGCAGGTCGGAGCGGCCGCTCACCTGCCACAGGCCGGTGAGACCGGGCTTCACGAGCAGCCGGCGGCGGATCTCGTGGCTGTAGCCCGCGACCTCCTCGGGCAGCGGCGGCCGCGGCCCGATCAGCGCCATCCGCCCGCTCAGGACGTTGATGAGCTGCGGGAGTTCGTCCAGCGAGTAGCGCCGCAGGGTGGCGCCGATCCGGGTGACCCGCGGATCGTCGCGGACCTTGAACAGCAGTCCGTCGCTGTTGTGGTTGGCGGACGCCAGCTCGGCCCGGCGGGCCTCCGCGTCGGTCCGCATCGTACGGAACTTCAGCATCGTGAACTGCTTGCCGTGCAGGCCCACCCGGACCTGCCGGAACAGCGCGGGCCCCTTGCTGCCGAGCCGCACGGCGAGCGCCACCGCGAACATCAGCGGCGAGAGCAGCAGGAGCAGCACCGCGGCGATCAGCCGTTCGGCCACCTCCTTGGGGAGCCGGGCGAGCCGCGAGAGCCGGGGCGCACGGACGTGGATGAGCGGCACCCCGCCGACCGGCCGCACCTCGAGGCGCGAGGCGGCCACGTCGCCGAAGGCCGGCGCGATCAGGAAGTCGCCGCCGGCGGCGGCCGTGCTCCACGCCAGCCGGCGCAGCAGCGGCGCGTCGATCTCCGGCGACGGCAGCACCACCACGGCACTGGAGTCGCCGAACGCCCGGATCGCGCCCGGTACTTCGTCGACCCCGCCAAGAACGGGGACGCCGAACCGGTCCACCGCGGCCTCGTTCACCGGATCGGTCAGACACACCCCTGCGATGTCCATGCCCTGGAGCACTGAGGCCGCCGGGGCCCCGGGCCGCCGGTCGCGCAGCAGGGCGGTCAGCAGCTCCGCCACCGCGGCCGAAGGGCCGACGAGCACCGCGGTGGTACGGCGCCGGCCCCGCGCCCAGTGCTCGCGCAGCCGGCGCCGCAGCGCGAACCGGGCGACGAGCGACAGCGCGGCGGCCGCCGGAGCGGCCAGGATCATCCCGTACATCAGGTCCGGGTCGCGGGCCAGCCCCCAGCCCAGCACGGCGGCCACGGCGGGCAGCACCAGGGCACCGCGCAGCACCCGCCGGTACACCGCCGTGCCGGATCCGAGCTGGCCGCGCGCGTAGCCGCCGTGGACCTGGAGCAGTGCGGTCCAGGCCGGCGGCAGCACGACCACGACCGGCCAGTAGTGCCCGCCGGTCCGCAGCACGAACAGGGCGGCCACCGCCGCGGCCGTCGTGTCCGCGGCCAGCAGTGCCAGTTGATGCCTCCTCCGCCACCACGGGCGTGGGATGTCGACATGTGTGGATTCGACACGGTGCCGCTCATGCGTGACCGGCAGGACGGTCATCCATTCCCCCCAAGGGCGCTTCGCGCGCACCCCGTTGAACCCTCGCGGCCCTTTCCCCCGATTCGCCCGCGGGCGCACGACTCACGGGCAGGGGAAGGGCAGCGAAGGTCGACGAGGGTACGCGGCTCTTCCGCCTGACTGAACGGTGCGGACCGAGTCGCAAGTCTCCCCAGCCACGGCCGGGTCCGCACAGGACGCAGAAACCGCCCGGGACACGAGTGTGTTCGCGACCGAGCGGGTTCGGCAGCGCTCAATCTAGACCAACTAGGGCAGGCCATCCAGGAGTTGTGTGAAACTCCTACCGATACTTGAAGGAACTGTAAGAGTCGGGCAATCAGTTGAGGTCTTTCGAGGCCGCGGCCTGGGGCGGTGGCGCGCCTTTGCCCGGAAGGCCTTCGGGTCCTGCCGTACGACCCCCAGGCGGACCGGGAAGGGGACGCGGCGCGCGCTTCAGCCGCGTTGGAAGAACTCCACCTCCGCCAGGGCCAGATGACGCTTCCCCGTCAGGCCGGCGGGGGAGCCGAGCGTCAGACGGATCGTGGTGGCGTCGCTGATGCCGGTGGGGAAGGTCTGCGGGCCCGCCTTGTCGCTGAGGTGCAGCGTCCTGCGCTCGACCGTGCCGTCCTTCGTCGTCACCTCCATCTCGATCCGCAGCGCCCGCCCCTGGAGCGCGTACGCCTCCGGCGCCGACGAGGCGCCGTTGGTCACGATCACGTCGACCAGCCGGAACGGCCTGGCGAAGCTGTACGTGACCGAGGCGCCGGAACCGGGCGCGCCCCAGTAGCGGTTGCTGAGCCCGTCCGTACTGGCCGTCGCCTCGTGTCCCGGCACCTCGGCGCTCGCCCGTACCCCGGTCGCCGTCACCGGCTTGGCCTTGCCCAGCTTGTCCCGGGTGTCCTCGATCAGCTGCCGCCCCGCCGGCAGCAGCAGGAACCCCGCCGCGCAGAGGGCCAGCACCACGAACAGCACCGTCAGGAACCGCGCGAGCCGCCCCGAACCACCCCGCGCCCGACGCCGGAACGGCCACACCGTCCGCCACCAGGGCAGCGGCGCCGCGGCCGTCGTCGGCACGAGCGGCGCCGCACACCGCCGGCAGAAGTTCCGCCCCGGCGCGTTCGGCGTCCCGCACGCCGGGCACGGCGGCCCCGCCGTGTCCTCCGCCACCGACACCTGCCGCACCACCGGCCGCGAGGCGACGGCCCTCGCGGGCTGGACGGGCCCGGGAGAGCCGCCCGCGGCAGGCGACGCCGAGGGCCGCCGCGGCGGAGGCGGCGCTGCGGCCGCAGGGGCGGGGCGGACGGGTTCGGGCGCGGGCCGGCGCGCGTCGGCGGAGGTCCGGCCGGTGTGCGCCTCTTCGTGCGCCGGTGCCGCGCCCGGAGCCTCGGCTCGTGGTGTGCCGTCCAATGGATGCGGAGCCGCCGCGCCGGTCCCGCGCGCGGGCGCGGGCTCGTTCCGTACGGGCCGGGGTGCGCCGGGCGGCGCCGGGGGAGCATCGGCGCGCTGCGACGGCAGGGCGTGCGGCGCGTCGGCGGACGCCTCGACGGTTGGTGCCTCCAGAGCGCCGCCGGCGCGTTCGCCGGGCCGGGACTCCTGGGTTACCGGCGGGCCGGCGGGCCGGTCGGCGGGGTGCGAGGCAGCGGCCGAGGGGCGGGTCGGTGCCGAAGGTCCGCCGGGCCCGTGCGGCGCGGTGTCCGGCGAGGGCGGTGCCCCCTCGCCCACCGGGCGCTCGGCCGTCGCGGACCCACCGGGGGCGAGTTCGCCGGGCGGCCGTCCGGTCGTGCTCGGCCTCTGCAGGCCGGCCGCCTCGGCCGAACGTCCCTCGGCCGCCGTCGGCCGTGCTGCCTTGGTACCTCCGGCGCTCGGCGTCGTGCCTGCCGGCTCAGTGGCTTGGGGCACGGAAGCCCCCTGCGCGCCGTCCGCTCCGGCAGTGGTCGCGCCCGCAGCGCGGGGCGCGCCAGCCGTCTGCCGCCGCGCCGCCTCGGAGTCCGAGAGCTCCGGTGCACGGGTCGGTGCCTCGGGTGCGGTTTCCGGCACGGGCTCGGGCGCCGGGGCGGAGCTCCCGGCCTCCTGCGCGCCACTCGGCGAGGCTGTCGCTGCGGCGCCCTCGGAGGCCTCCGGCCGACCCCCGGCCCCGGCACCGCCCCCAGCACCGGAACCGGCGTCCGATACGCCCGCCCCCGCGTCCCTCCGCCCCCGCCCGGGCCCGCCGCTCTCGTCCGACCAGGCCAGGTATGCGCCGCAGTTGTGACAGAAGTCGTCCGTCGGGGCGTTGGCGGCCCCGCATGCGGGGCATTCACGCACGGCGATCACTCTCCTCCACCTCCTCCTCGTCGGCCGGTGGGCCCGGCAGGATCTCCACGCGGCAGCGCGTGTGGACCGGGCACAGGGTGCGGACCAGGGCGTGGACGCGGTCGGCGTCGACGTCAGCGGTGCGCTCGGGCCAGACCCGTACGAGCACCGACTCCCCGACGGGCGGCGGTGTCGCGCCGCCCGGTGTGGCGGACCAGACCGCGCCTCCGTCGCCGCTGACGTCCGCCGCGACGCCGAGGACCAGCCGCAGCGCCTCGACCAGGCCGCGGCGGGTGCCGCGCAGGCGGTGGAGCTCGACCGCGCGGGCCACCGCCTCGCGGCGGAGTTCCAGCGGCCGACGCGGGTCGTCGGCGCCGCCCACCCAGGCGGCCAGCCAGGACAGGAAGTCGGGCGGGGCGAGCCGGGGGTCGAAGTAGCCCGCCAGGTTGTCGAGCGTCGCGAACACCGGCGCCAGGACCGTGTCGAGCCCGGCCGTGAACCGCTGGGCGAAGTCGTCCTCGGCGTACAGCGCGGGCAGTTGCTCGCCGATCGGGTACCTGCTGGGCAGCCCGGGGACGGCTGCCCGGCTCATGACCGTACCTCCGGGTCCGTGGCGGTGACGACCACCTGGTGCTGGTACGAGAAGACCAGCGCGCCCGGACCCAGGTCGATCCGGTCGACCGGCGCGCCACGCCGCCCGGTGATCGGGTCGGCGGCGAACATCCGGATGTCCTCCACCAGGACGTCCCCCACGGCGCGTTGGAGCACGCCGAACAGCTCCCCGTACTGCACCGGCCGCCCGAACGGCCAGCCCGTGCCCTCCGGTCCGCCGCGCAGCGGGTTGAGGTGGCGGAAGAGGGCGGCGAGCGCGGCGTCCCGGACCCGGTCGGCCTCCGCCGCCGGCGCCGAGAGCCGCGCCACCACGGTGACGCCCTGGTAGACGGGAGGTTCCACGACCAGCCGGGTGCCGATGAGGCGCCGCTCGTCGAGGGCGCGGGTGATCGCGGAGAGCACCTGGTCGGAGGGGATCAGCTGCTCGAAGCGGAGCCGGTCGCCCTCGTCGGCGACGGCGTCCGGCACCACCAGCACCCGCACGGCGCCGTTCCCGCCCTGCCCGCCGTTCCCTCCCTGTCCGCCGTGCCCGCCGTGCCCGCCGTGCCCGTCGGTCCCGCCGTGCCCGTCGGTCCCGCCGTGTCCGGCGGTCCCGCCATCCGCGCCGCCGTCGCCGGCGTACGGCAGGCAGCGCACCCGGCGCACCGACGGCGCCGCCTGCCGGGCGATGATCTCGTGGTCCTCGGCGGTCACCGCGCGCTCCTGCATCCGCAGCGCCTCCGGCGCCCGCAGCTTCGCGTTGTCGAGCGTCTCCCCGGCGACACCGCCCCGCGCCGCCTCCCGGTTGTCCACCCGGGCGACGTACGGCACGGAGCTGCGCAGCACGGAGATCGCGCCGCGCGCCACGTTGCCCGCCGGGCCGCCGCCGGTGCGGTAGCGGGGGACCCGGATCCGGGCGCCCTTGGGCGGCACGGCGCCGCGCGCACCCAGCGTGCCGTCCGGCTCGCGCAGCACCGGCGGGAAGGAGAACTCGCCGGTCGTGGCGTCCACCCGGACGTGCCGGTCCTCGGGGCCGGAGCGCCCGAAGTGTTCCACCACCTCCCAGCGCTGCCACCCGTCTGCCGAGGACACCTCCACCACCGGCGGTTCGCCGTCGAGCAGCACCGGGGGCCGGCCGAGCCGGAACCGCTGCCCGGCCACGCCCTCGGAGACGCCGAGCGGCACGTCCGTCACCGTCTCGGCGTGCTCGACGGTCATCGTGCCGCCGATGGTGAAGACCTCGGCCTCGCGCACCGTGGGGGACTCCGAGTAGAAGGGCTGGCCCGGCTCGGCCTCGGTCACCCGGCAGCGCAGCCAGCCCGCCCGGGTACCGCCGATCAGCGACGCCCGGTGCCCGGCGGGCACGTGCACGATCACCTCGCCCGGACGGTTGAGACCGCCGGTGGTGTCGTCGCCGGTCTCGCAGCGCTGCCAGCGCCCGCCGTCCCACGCCTCCCACACCAGCGGCGGCTGACGCGGATCGACGCCCACGCCCTGCACCCGGCTGTCCAGGCGCACCACGACCACACAGCGCGGCACCGCGGTCGGCAGCCCGAACAGCAGCGCGTCGCCGGGCTCCGGCGCCGCCTGGAAGCACGGGATGTCCCGCCGCTCGGCGAGCTCGGCCGTCCGGTCCGTCTGCTCGCCCGTCCGGGGCGCGGTGAGGAGCCGCGTCAACTCGCTCGGGACGATGCGGAGTTCCTCGGCGGTCGCGAAGACCACTCCCTCCTCGGTGTCACCGGCCGCCGTCGTCACCTCGGTGCCCGCGGGCAGCGTCACCGTGTCCGGCTGCGGCGCCGACAGCCAGAAGTCGACCTCGGCGACCGCCGCCGTCGGCGGGAACAGCTGGATGCCCAACAGGTCGAGGAAGGCCAGGTAGTTCTTGTCCGGGACCCGGTTCAGCCGGTACAGCAGCTGGTCCACCAGATAGGCGAAGGTCTCGATCAGCGTGACGCCCGGATCGGAGACGTTGTGGTCGGTCCATTCGGGTGCGCGTTGCTGCACATAGCGCTTCGCCTCGTCGACGAGCTGCTGGAACCGTCGGTCGTCCAGATTGGGGGAGGGCAGGGTCATCAGTCCGCGACCATTTCCTCGGCCCCCTCCTCGGAGGGGATCGTGTAGAAGGGGAAGACCAGGTTGCGCCGGTCGTTGGTGCTCCGCACGGTGTAGTGCACGTCGATGTAGAGGGTGCCGGCGTCCACGGAGTCGAAGGCCACGACGACCTCGTCCACCGCGATCCGCGGCTCCCACCGCTCCAGCGCCTCGCGCACCTGCTGCGCGACCCGCCCGGCGGTGTCGCCGTCGCCCGGCGCGAAGACGTACTCGTGGATGCCGCAGCCGAACTCGGGCCGCATCGGGCGCTCCCCGGGTGCGGTGCCGAGGATCAGCCGGATCGCCTCTTCCAGCTCCCGCTCCCGCTCGACCATGGCGATCCCGCCGGTCGGCCCGACGCGCAGCGGGAACGCCCAGCCGCGGCCGATGAACCGTTCGCTCATCACGCGCCCCCGATCAGGACGTTCACGGCACCGGTCAGGATCGTCGCGCCGCAGGTCGTCCGGTCGCGGGCGCGTGCGGCGGGCAGCCCGCCGATGAGGACCGGGCCGGTCGCGGCCGCCGCCGGGTCGGGCAGGAGCACGTTGCCCGGCCCGAGCGCCGCGTGCGGCGGGACCACGCAGACGTGCAGGCTGCCGGTGACGGCGGCGGGCAGCCCGCCGATCAGCACCGTCGCCACGCTCCTGGCGGCGGCCGGCGGCGGGGTGCCGACCCGGCCGCCGTGGTCGGTGGGATCGCCGAGACGGGCTGCGGCTGGCATCACGGACTCCTGGATGTCGGTACGAGGAGGTGCGAGGGAAGCGGAGGGTGCGCGGGGAGCGGAGGGTGCGAGGGGAGCGGAGGGTGCGAGGGGAGCGGAGGGTGCGAGGGGAGCGGAGGGTGCGCGGGAAGCAGAGGGCGCGAGCAGAGCGGAGGGTGCGCGGGTGGCGACGGGGCCGAAGGCGGCGGCGCGGGGCGCGGCGGTCCCGCGCATCGGAACGGGCACGGGCGGCACCTCAGTTGATCCTGACGAGGCGGGCCTTCAGCACGGCGAGCAGACCGCCGTCGACGGTGACGTCCGCGCTGCCGGCCACCTTCACCGTCCGGCCGTCGACGGTCACGCCGGCCGTGGCGCCGATGTCCACCTGGCGGCCCGTCAGCTTCACGGCGCCCTGCCCGGCGTCGAGCGTGATGCCCTGCCGGTCGAGGACGACGGAGCTGAGCGGACGGTTCTTCCCGGCGAACACGGTGACCTCGATCCGGTCGCGCCGGTCGTCCATGCGCACTTCGAGCCGCTCGTCCCCGGTCACGAGCCGCAGCCCCGAAGGGCCCGGCGCGGGAGCGTCGAGCAGCTCCACCCGGTGGCCCGAACGCGACACCACCGAACGGCGGTTGACCCTGCCGCTCGTCCGGTCGACCAGCGGCACGTCGTGCGGCGAGGGCTGGTCGACCCCGTTGTAGAGTCCGCCGATCACATACGGGCTGTCCAGCAGGCCCTGTTCGAAGCCGACGAGCACCTCGTCGTTCACCTCGGGGCTCACCACCCCGCCCCCGCCCTTGCCGCCCCACTGGACCGTCCGCACCCAGTCGGTGACGTACGTGTCGTCCAGCCACGGGAATCTCAGCCGCACCGCGCCGCGCTGCGAGCCGTCCGGCTCGCGCACGTCCGTCACGATCCCGATCGCCAGTCCGGGCATGCGCGCCCCACGGCCGGGCGCGTCGGCGCCCGTGACCAGACCGGTCAGGGAACGGTCGGCGCCGGCACTGACCCACACCGTGGTGCGGTAGCCGCCGTGCGGCTCCAGGACGTGCCGCACGGCCGTCGCCGTGTACCGGCCGGAGAACGCCTGCCCCACGTTGCCGAGCGCCACCGGCCTGCCCGCCCGCAGCATCGGATTGCCCTCGGCCAGCGCCTCCAGCTCCCCGAAACCGGCGCTGACCTGCGCGGCCGTCGCGTCGGCCACCGCCGCCGTCTCCGCCTGCGTACGGTACGGGGTGTCCGCCACGGTCACGACCGGCGCGCCGAACACGGCGGCGGCCTGCGGGCGCATCCCCGGCACCACCGTGTCGCTCACCACCGCCGGCTTCTCGGCCAGCAACGGACGCTTGGTGGTCGTGTCCCAGCCGCGCACCCGCACCTTCGCGGCACCGTCGGCCGCCGACAGCGCCGCCCGCAGGGCCAGCAGGTTCCGCCCGTACTCCAGGACCATCGGGTCACGGACGGCAGAGGTCGACGGCGCCGGGGCGCCCGAGGCCTTCACCGGCTTCGTGAACTGCAGCACGCCCTTGTCGTCCACCCGCACGTGCGCGCCGCTCTCGCCCGCCAGGTACTGCAGGAACTCCCAGTCGGACACGTTCGCCTGGGACAACTGACGGTACGTCACCGGCGCGGCCTCCACCTTCCCGACCGCGAGGCCCGCACCCGCCGCCACCTTGCGGACGATGGCGGACGCCGTCATGTTCCGGTACGCCACCACCTTCCGGCCGCGCTGCAGCCGGTGCGCCTTCGAGTACGCCCGCACCACCGTGAAGGAGCCGGTGCGGTCCCGGTCGATCTCCAGGGCGGTGACCTCGCCGCTGAACAGCCGCTCGCGCGCCTGGCCCCTGACCGTCACCACCGAGACCCGCAGCGCCGTGCCGATCGTGATCCCCGTAACCTGCAGCAACTCGTGGTCCGGGTCGCGGAAGGTCAGCACCGCCGTGTCCGGCAGCCCCACGTTCTCGTCGACCACGCAGCTCACCAGCTGCGCGGCCCAGACCGGCGGCAGTTCACCGGGCGCCTCCACGATCGGATCGGCCGCGAACGACCGCCCCCCGGTCTCGGACCCGCTCATCGCTCCTCCTCGGCATCCGCGTCCCGCAGCAGCCCCGGCACCACGAGTTCGGTGCCCGGGACGAGGGCCATCGGATCGTCGATCCCGTTCGCCTCCGCGATGACCCGCCAGGCCGTCGCGTCCCCGTACTCGCGCCACGCGAGCATCGCCAGACTGTCGCCCGCCACCACCGTGTGCGTGCTGCGCGCGGTGCGTGAGCCCGACGTCGGGTTCTGGCCCGGCGGGTCGACGCTCGCCTCCTCGATGGACAGCGCGCACGTCGCCCGCAGCGGCTTCCCGTCCACGTCGAAGAGCGTGTACGACACCGAGAGGTTCGACAGCACCCCGTCGAACGACGTCGTCCGCGCGTTGCCCCACTCGAACCGCACCCACGGACTCGCCGGCTTCTTGCGGCCGAGACTGGCCGGGGTCGGCACACAGGCCTTCATCAGCTTCTCCACCGCCTGCTCCACCGAGTTGTCGTGGGTGGCGGTGGCATCGAGGAAGACCTCCAGGCTGAGCGTCCGCGGCCCGCTCCCCACGAACTCGGGCAGCGCCGACTGCCCGGCCATCCGGGACGGCGACCGCCGCCACTCGGTGGTCTTGCCGAGCTGCAGCGTCGAGGGGTTGAACTGCAGGTCGAGCCGCGCGATCGTCCCGCCGGGCCTGGCCCCGACGGAAGCCGGAGGCTCCTTGAGGGTGAGCTGCGCCCGTGCGCGGCCGGCGCGAGCCGATGGGGCCATGGCGGGGACTCCTTTCCGGAGGGACGGGAACGGGGGAAGGGGTGCCTTCTACGAGAGCCTTCGGGGCCTTCGGGGCCTTCGGGGCCCTCGGGGCCTTCCGGGCCTTCCGAGCCTTCGGCCACGGGGGTTCGCGGAGAACGTCGGTGGCCTGCGAGGCCTACGGGAGGGGGCACGGGGTCAGCTGGGCAGCAGGCCTTGGTGGGCGATCTCCAGGCTCTCCACCGCGGCCTGCGAGCTGGCCGGGTCGAACGACGGCCCCTGCCAGCGCACCGGCACGATCCCGAACACCTGCCAGCTGATGATCCGGCTCAGGTCGGGCCGCAGCGCCACGATCTCGCCGTCCTTGGGCTCGACCTTCCGCAGCGTCTCGTCGAGCCAGCGCCCGATCTTCGCCGTGTCGGCCGTCACCGGCCGGGTGAGGGTGATGTTCGACCAGGTCACGCGCCCCGGCAGCTGCCAGGTGAAGCCGTTGTTGCCGCCCTCGGCGTAGCTCTCCATCTCGACCTCGGCGCCCATGCCGGAGCAGGTGTTGAAGGCGCCCAGGTCGTTGCCGCCGATCGCCAGCCGGAAGAACACGCTGGTCGCGAAGATGTTGTCGGTCATCGGTTCCGTGGTCCGTTTCTCGTGCGTCGTCCGCGTGCTCAGCGGCGTCCGTCGAAGGGTCGGCCCGTTCGCTCCCGGCCGCGCCGCAACTCGGCGCGCAGCAGCCGCGAGACGGGTTCGATCAGCTTGCGCGCCAGGTCGTCCAGGTCGGTGTGGTGGTCCGGAGCCTGCGGGGCGGGGGTGCCGCCCTTCCGCCCGGGCGAGGCGGACGCCGCGACGGGTGCCGCGACGGACGCGGCACCGCCGCCCTGGTGCGTCGCGGGCGCGGCCCGCTGCACCGGCGCGACGGCGGGCGTCGAGGCCGCCCGGGGCAGCACCACCGGCACGTGCCGCGCCCCGCCGGTGGGCGGCGGCGCCTGAGCGGAGCCGGCCGGGGACGGCCGGACGACGGCCGGCGCCTGCGGTCCGGCGACGGGCAGGGGAGCGGAAGCGTGCGGCGCCCCGGGCGCGGGCCGCGCGACGCGGGAACCGGGCGGAACGGGAGCGACGGGCACCGCGGACGCCGTCCGGGCTACGGCCGCGCGTTGCAAGGCGGGCGACCCGGGAAATCCGGGTGCGAGGGACGGGGTCGACGCGGTGGACGGGCCGGACGCGGTGGGAGGCGCGGACACGATGGGAGGGGCGGACGCGGCGGATGCCGGGTCGGAGGCGGTCCAGCGGACCGGGACCACGGGACGGGCGTCCGCGGCCCGCCGCGGCCCGGCTGCCGTGTGAGGACCGGGCACCGGCGCATCGAGTCCCGGCGTCAGGGTCCGGTTCGCGAGCAGTCGGAGACCGTGGGACGCGACGGGCGTGTGACGCGGGACCACACCCGGGCCGTCCACCCGGCGCGCCACGACGAGCGGCGGCGCGGTGTGTGTTCCGCCGCCGCTGACACCGTGACGGGAACCCACCGGACCGGTCCCGCGGTTGCCCCGTGAGGCGGCGGAGGCACCGGTCTGGGCCGCGCCCGCCTTCCGGAGGTCCACGGACCGCGCCGTCGGCTTCGCCGCGCTCGCCGGCATGGCCGGCAGGGGAGCCCCGAGCCCGGCCCGATGCGGAGGCACGAGCCGCCCGGCCGTGGCCGGGCCGTCCGAGGACGCCTCCTCCACAGCGCGTTGGAGGACCGGCATCGGCGCGGGCATGACGGATGTGACGGACGTGATGGGTGTGGCGGGTGTGGCGGGTGTGGTGGGTGTACGGGGTGCATCTGGCGCAGCAGGGCTGTCGGCTGATGCCTCCGTCGCGCTCCTCGGCGATGCCGCCGCCCCGTGACCGGTGAGCGGCCTCGCCGTGGAGGGAAGACGGGTCAGGGGCGCCCCGAGCCCTGCGGCCGGGCGAGGGGCGGCGGGACCGTCCCCGGGCTGTCCCGTGGTGCGCTGGAGGACGGGCATCGTGGGCGCCGAAGCGGGCGTCGCGGAGCCCGGGAACTCCCCGGTCGCGGCAGCGCCCGGCCGGGCGAGCACGCCAGGGCCGTTGGCCGCCCCCTCCTCCGAGTGCCGGAGAACGGGCACGGCCGGAGACGGGCTGCTGAGGGCCGACGTCTCGTCGGCCGGCGGCCTTGCGGCGGGCGGTCGTCGAACGTCGGACGCGGCGAGCGGGGCCCGTCCCTCCTTGCGCTGGACGGACGGTGGCGCGGACGGGTCGTCCGCGTGTCGCGAGGTGGCCGTGTGCGGTACGACGGTCACCCGGCGCCGGGGTACGGCGGGGCCGTGCGCGACGGTCAGCGTCCGGCCGACACCGCGCGGGCGCACGACGGTGCGTGCCGGCTCGGCAGCGGTCTCCGGCGGAGTGGACTCCGCCCGTTCGGCGTGCGCCGACGCGCGCTGTAAGCGGGGGACGGACCCCGGTGCGGCGGCTGCGGCGGACGGCACGGTTCCAGCAGTGGAGGCCGGCGGTACCACCGCGATCCGGCGGACCAGCGGGAGGCCGGGCAGCACGTGCCCGCGCCGGGCCGCGTCCGCGGACGCGGAGCGCTGGACGATGCCGAGGACGGCGGGGGAGTCCGGGGACACGAGTCCCCGGGTCTCCCCGGCCGGGCCCTGCCGCCCGGTGCCACCAGGTGTGGAGTCGGCGAGCCGGGCCCGCCGCACGACAGCGTCGCTCGTGGGACGTGACGGGGACCCGGACGGGGAGTCGCCCGTCGCGAGCTGCTGCCCGGCGGAACCGGTGGTCCCGGCTCCGCTGCCGTCGCCTGCGGCAGGGCCGGACGCCTGGGCCCGCTGCACGGACGCGGCGGAGCCACCGGCTTCGCGACGGGCCCCCGTCGAGCCCGCAGGCGCAAGACCGGCCGACCCGCCGGTCGAGCCGGTCGCCCGGCTCAGCCGGTCGCCACCATCAGCGGCGCGGCCATGCCCCGCACCCGCCGCGGCGTCACCCGACCCGCCCGGCCGCCGGACCGAACCGCCCGCGCCGGCACCGTCGTTCGGCGTCGATCCGTTCGCCCGGCTCCGCTGGATGTTTCCACCGGCGGAACGGACGCGTGCGGCACTCGCCGCCGCGTCGCCCGGTTCGCCTGTTCGCCGAGCCGAACTGGCCCTGCCAGTCCCGCCGTTCGGTGTGGAGTCGGTAGCCGTACTCCGCTGCGTGCTTCCACCGGCCGTGCGGCCGCGTGCGGCACTCGCCGCCGCGTCGCCCGGCTCGCCGGTCCGTCCGGCCGAACTGGCCCTGCTAGTCCCGCCGTTCGGTGCGGAGTCGGTAGCCGTACTCCGCTGCGTACCTCCACCGGCCGCGCGGCCGGTTGCGGAACCTGAGCCCCTGCTGCCCTTGGCGGGCGTCGTGGCACCGCTCGGCGCGGTCGGGGTCGTACCTCCCGCCCGTGCCCGGTCGCCGGACCGGCCCGAGCCGTTCCCGGCGGGGGCGCCGGGGGCGTCCGTCTGCCGTGTGGTGGCGCGGGCGACGACGGGGCCCACTGGAGCGGTGGCGCGGGCGTGCCCGGATCCGCCACGGTCCGGACGCTCGGCGTCGGGCGTCACCACCGGTGCGCCCGCCGAGCGCGTACCCGCACCAGGGCTCGCACCCGTGCCCGTACCCGTATCCGTACCCGCGCCCGTCCCGGCGGGTGACTCCGGCCCGGCCTCCGCGCCGTACCGGGGTCGCACCGCGCGCAGCAGCAGGGGGCCGCCGGTGGGTACGCCCCGGGTCGTGGCCGGGCGGGTCACGCCGCGGACCACGCCGGAGGGGGCCGACGGCAGCAGCGCGTGGGCGAGGCCGCTGTCGAAGGACGGGTCCTGCCACGCGGCCAGGCCGTCGCGGAAGGCGAGCCCGTCGCTCACGCCCAGCGGGGCGCGCGAGACGGTGAGGGGCGGCGGCGACGTCACGCGCCAGCCGCCGTCCCAGTCTCCGGGTACGCCGGAGCGCGGGGCGGCGTCCGCCGCGGCACCGGAAGCCGCCGCCCGTGGGACGGGGGCGGTCTCCGGCGCGACGGGCCGCCGACGCAGCCAGTCCCGCCATGCCATGTACTCAACCGCCTTCGTTCACGCGGGTGTTGATGCGGGCGATCTCGGTGACCCACTCCTGCCGCTCGTGGTGCGGCAGGTCGAGGATCTCGTCCCGCTGCCAGTGGAAGTGGTAGGCGATGTACGCGATCTCCTCCCGCAGCCGGGGGAGGGCGTACGTCACGATTCCCCCAGGCGCCCACCGGAGAGGTCGACCTCGAAGCCGCCCTCGCAGTGCGGGCACGTCACCGCGGCGCGGGTGTGGCCCTCGCTGTTGACGCGCCGGTAGAAGTCCTGGAGGAAGGCCACGTCCGTGGCGTACATCCGTTCCACGACCCCCGCGTGCACGTCGGTGATCGTGCCCAGCCGGGTGATCACCTGGCTGAGCAGGACCACGCTCAGGTACGCGGGGTTCTCCTTGACCCGCAGGTCGATCTGCGGGCGCAGCTCGTCCCGGGCGGTGGCCAGCCGCATGGACCCGTGCCGGTGCACGGTGCCGGCCTCGTCCACGTAGCCCCGCGGCAGTTCGAACTCGAACTCGGTGCGCAGTCCGTGGTCCGCCGCGCGCGGGGCCGCCGACGGCGCCGTCGCCGGGGCGGCTCCCGGGAGGGCTGCCGGGGGTGCGGCGTGCGCCGGCTGTTCTCCGGGCCCCGGCCCGGTCCCGGCCGCGGCCGGGGCGGGCGCGGTGGCCTGGAGGAACTCCTCCAGGTTGCCCGCTGTGACCGTACGGCGCCTCATTCGACGACGATCTCCTCGAACACGATCGTCACGGTCTCGGTGGCCGCGGACGACTCGCCGGCCTTGAGGGACGGGCCCTCCCACTTGGAGGCCCAGCCCTGCATCAGCTGGATGCGGCGGACCGTGTTGCCCTCGGTGTCCTTGATCTCGATCGTGAGGTTCTGCCGAGCGGCGTTCACGGCCCCGTTGTTCAGGGTCTCCTTGATCCAGTTGGTGAACTCGCTGCTCTGGTCGAGCCCCCGGGTGATCGTGATCTCGCCCGCCTGCCGGGCTCCCGGCTGCTTGCGGATGATCTGCTTGCCCTCCGAGGTCACCTGCTTGACCTCGACGACGTCCTCCTCGACGGTGAACCCGCTGATCTCCTGGATCGACTCGACCAGGTAACCCCCGAGCTGCACGCCGAAGACGTGGGTGGAAAGAGCATCGCCCGTTGCCATGTGTGTCTGTCAACCTTCCCTTGCGGACCCGCGGGTCACTCGTCGATGAGGCTGGTGCTGTCCGAGAACTGGGCCAGCCGGAACACCACGAACTCGGCGGGCTTCACGGGCGAGACGCCGATCTCGCAGACCACCCGGCCCTGGTCGATCGACTCCTGCGGGTTGTTGTCGCGGTCGCACTTGACGTAGAACGCCTCCGCCGCCGTGCGCCCGAACAGCGCGCCGCGGCGCCACTCCTCGGTGAGGAAGGCGGTGACGTTGCGCCGGATGCTGGACCACAGCCGGTCGTCGTTCGGCTCGAAGACCACCCACTGGGTGCCCAGGAGGATGGATTCCTCCAGGTAGTTGAAGAGACGGCGCACGTTGAGGTAGCGCCAGGCCGGGTCGGACGAGAGGGTGCGGGCGCCCCAGATCCGGATGCCGCGGCCGGGGAAGGCCCGCACGCAGTTCACGCCGATCGGGTTCAGCAGGTCCTGCTCGCCCTTGCTGAGGCGCAGTTCCAGGTCCACCGCGCCGCGGATCACCTCGTTGGCGGGGGCCTTGTGCACACCCCGCTCGGCGTCGCTGCGCGCCCAGACGCCGGCGACGTGACCGCTCGGCGGGACCGTCGTGTTGCGTCCGGAGGCCGGGTCGAAGACCCGCACCCACGGGTAGTAGAGGGTGGCGAAGCGGGAGTCGTAGCCCGCCTCGTCCTGGCGCCAGCGGCGTACGGCCTGCGCGTTGAGGCCGGGCGGGGTGTCCAGGACGGCGACCCGGTCGCCCATCTGCTCGCAGTGCGCGATGACCGCGAGCTGGACGGTGCGCACGCCCTCGTCGTCGATCGCACCGCGCTCGTAGGCGCTCATCAGGTCCGGCACCGCGACCATGGTGATCTCGTCGATCGTCTCCAGACCGGCGAAGCCGGTGCGGGCGCCCGCGTCGCCGACGTACTCCGCCGGGTCGAGGCGGGCCGGGACCGGTCCGCCGGCCGGCGCGGCAGGAGCGGCGGGTGCGGCCGGGGTGGCCGGCGTGGCCGGGGCGGCGGCGTCGGGCAGGGCGACCGTCCGGCTCTCGGGCCGGGTCTGCGTGCCGTCGCGGCGCTCGGCGACCTCGATCAGCTTCGAGCCGCGGGTCTGGGTGACGAAGTAGCCCTTGACGCTCTTGCGGGTGGAGACCTCGTAGGTCTCGGCGACCTGGTCGCCCTGGCGCACCAGGACCTTGAAGCGGTCCTCGGGCGGGTTGTCGCCCTCCACGTCCGCGATCTCCACGGACACGCCGCTGACGCCGGGCCTGGCGGAGACCAGGAAGCCGCCGAGCTCGACGGGCCGGCCGGCCGGGACCTCCTGAGGACCGCCGGCGGCGGCGGACGCCGCTCCCGCCCCGCCCTCGGAGGCCTGGCTGCCGACGCGCACGATATACGCGGCGCCGCCGCCGTTGGCGAAGTACCCGTAGACGGCGTGGGGCAGATAGGCGCCGTCCGCGAAGCCGCCGAACACCTGCGTGTACTGGTCCCAGTTGGTGACCAGGGTCGGCTCGTGGAACGGCCCGCCGCGTGCGAAGCCCACGAACGCGGCGACCGCGGTGCCGACCCCTTCGATCGGGCGAGCACCGGACTGCACCTCCTCCACGTACACGCCCGGGGTGAGGTACGTCGGCATGCTCGCTCCTTCGTTCTGTCACTTCTGTCACTTGTGGCGGTCCCAGCTTTTCCGCCGGGCCGTCAGGGCGACAGGTGCGGGCGGACCTGCGCGGGGGCAGCGGGACTGCCCTCCCGGGACCCGCCCCCGCGACCCGCACCCCGGACCCGCCCCCGCTCCCTCGCCTCCCGCGACCCGCACCCCGGACCCGCCCCCGCTCCCTCGACTCCCGCGACCCGCTCGCGGTGTCCGTGCTCCGTGCCGGTCTCAGCGCCGCGTGACCTCGGCCAGGTACGGGCCGAACTCGCCCGCCAGGACCAGCCGGCCCAGCTTGCGGTACTCCTCGGCGACGGCCGTCACCAGCTGCGACATGGTCAGCGGGCCGCCCGCCGCGGCGGCCGCGTAGGCCGCGGTGACCGCGCAGGCCCGGATGCTGCCGCCGGCCAGCTCGAAGCGCTCCGCGCAGAAGTCCAGGTCGAGGTCGGCCGCGCGGGGCAGCCGCGCGCCCAGACAGCGTTCCCACAGGGCAAGCCGCTGGGCGGCGTCGGGCACCGGGAAGTCGGCGATCACGTCCAGCCGGCGGGTGAACGCCTCGTCCAGGTTGGCCCGCAGATTGGTGGTCAGGACGGCGATGCCGTCGAAGGACTCCATCCGTTGCAGCAGGTACGCCGACTCGACGTTGGCGTGCCGGTCATGGGCGTCCTTCACCTCCGAGCGCTTGCCGAAGATCGCGTCCGCCTCGTCGAACAGCAGCACCGCGTTGACCGACGAGGCCTCGGTGAAGATCCGTTCCAGGTTCTTCTCCGTCTCGCCGACGTACTTGTCGACGACCGTCGACAGATCCACCACGTACAGGTCCATGCCCAGATCGGCCGCGACGACCTCGGCTGACATGGTCTTGCCGGTGCCGGAGGCGCCCGCGAACAGGGCGATCACCCCGCGCCCGCGCCCACCGCCCGGCCGCATCCCCCACTGCCCGAGCACCTGGTCGCGGTGACGGGCGCGCACGGCCAGCTCGCGCAGCTGCCGGTGGGCGGGCGCCGGCAGTACGAGGTCGTCCCAGCCCACGGCGGGTTCCACCCGCCGGGCGAGCCGGGCGAGACCGGCACCGCTCTGGCCGCGGACGGCCGTGCGCAGGTCGTCGGGTGACACCGTACGGCCGTCGAGCGCGGCCGCGCGGACGGCGGCCCCGGCGGCACGCCGCAGCTGCCCGGCGTCCAGACGGTGGGCGGCCACGGACAGCGCGAGCGCCTCGACGTCGGAAGTCGCGACCGGAGTTCCTCCGTACGGGTGCGGCGCGGCGGCGTCGCGGGGCGCGGTCGGGCCGGCCGGGGTGCCGGATCCGGGTGATCCGGGCGACCCGGACGGGGCGAGTTCGGCCAGGGCCCGTTCCAGCGCGTGCCGCCACCGTTCGGCCTGGCGCCCGGGCGCGGGCGCCGCCACCGCGAGGGTGACGGGCGTGTCGGCGGCCCAGGCCGGTTCCCAGCCGCTCGTGCCGTACGTGAGCAGGGGCACGCCGCGCAGGGCGGCGCACATCGTGCGCAGCAGCCGGCCCCGTACGCCCGGCCGGTCGGGCAGCGCCTCCAACGGGCCGATCACCACGCCCCCGCCCGTCAGCCGGGCCTCCCGGGCGACGGCCAGGGCGAGAGCGGGTACGGCCCGTTCGTCGTGACCGAGCACCCCCGCGTCCAGGCACAGCGCGGGCAGTCCGGCGGCCCGCAGCGCGGCGGAGGCGAGGCCGGCCGCGTCGCCGCCGGCGGCCCGCAGATGCACGTGACCGGTGCCGGTACGCAGCGCGGCGACCGCGCGGTCCCGCTCCACCGGGTCGGCGGCCGGATCGGCGGCCGGGTCCTCGGCGCGCCCGCCGAGCAGCACGGCGAGGCTCGGGTCGGGCGCGTCGTCGCCGAGCAGGTGCGCGGTGACCCGGTCGGGGACGACGAGCACCCGCGACAGCGGCGGTCGTTCGGGCTCGGTCACCTCCACGAGACCGCCCGCGACCAGCGGCGCGCCGGGCGACAGCCGGAACCGCGCCGAGGGGATCCCGGCGCGGCCGACGAGTTCCAGCGCGAGCCCGACGGTGGGCCGGCGGCGCGTCAGGTCGTCGTTGAGATAGCCGTAGAGGCGCTCGAAACGGGCGTCCAGGTCCGGCGCGAGGGCTACCAGGAGCAGGTCCAGGTCCAGCGGCGCGAGCCCGAACCGGCCGGCCAGGACCGCGAGCGGCGAACCCGGTGGCGGGCCGGCCGGCGCGAGGGCGGGCAGCTCGGGGTCGTACGGCGGGTCGAGCACCCGGGCGACCGCCTCGGGCGTCAGGTACTGGCCGCGGTAGGGGTCGTACGGGTCGGGGTCGACGGCCTGCCGCGCCGCGACCGCCTGCCGCACCCGCTCCTCGACGAGCTGCAGCCGGGTCCACAGGTAGCGGGCGGGGTCATCCGGTGCCGGTGCCGCAGCCCCGGTCCCGGCCGCAACCGCATCCGTAGCCTCAGCCGGATCCGTAGCCCCAGCTGGTGCCGGTGCCTCTTCACGTACGGGTGCGGACATGGAACTCCCCAGGCACATGGAACCGGCTGCGGACACGGAATCCCCAGCGGACGGCGCGCTGCCTGTCACCGCTGACGTCCTCCCCGGCGACGGCGGGCCGGCACCGGACGCCGCTCCCGGGGAGCGCCGAAGCCCTGGCCCGGTGCGGGCTCGTCCAGCTCGGTGTACCGCAGCCGGTGCTGCTCGTCGCTGCCGCCCGTGTCGTGGCCCGGCTCGTACCGCACCCCCTCATCGCCCCGCATCCCCTCATCGCCCCGCATCCCCGGCCGCAGCCCCGGTCCGGAGCGCATGACGAGGCCCTCGGTGACCGGCGGGGCGGTGTTCCGGGTGACGCCGGCCAGCGGGGCGCGGACCCGCAGGCCGATCGACGGCCGCAGTTCGCCGCCGAGCGCCGACCACACGTCGGAGGCGGCCGGGGCGTCCGCATCGGTGCCGCCGACCTCGAGCGGGACGAGCAGGCCGAGTTCGGCGAGCGTGCCGTCGAGCAGCTCCGGCGGCACGGCGTCGTGCGACACGAGGCAGGACAGCACCTCGGAGAGCAACCGGTGCTCGTCCTGGGGCCGGCCCGCCCACGCGGTCACCAGATAGGTGAGCTCGAACCAGCGGGGCGGGGTGCGGCGCGCGACGACGAGGCCCTCCGCGTCGTACACCTCGCCGGCCCCGGTGCCGCGCCGGGTGTGGTCCTCGCGGACGTCGTACAGGAACACGCAGACCGTGGGCGCGCTGCGGCGCGCCGCCCAGTCGCGCGTCGGCGCGTCGAAGACGACGTCGATGCCCGACGCCTCCAGACCGGACGCGGCGAGCAGCCGCCGCAGTCCCTCGTCGACCTCGTGGATCATCGGCGCGTCACCGTGTCCGGCGGCTGCACCGTGCCGCTCACCACGAGGAAGTCGGTCGTCACCGGCGAGAAGCCGGGACCGCTCGCGGTGATGGTACGGGGGCCGGTCCGGTCCTTGGTGAGGATGAGCAGCTGCCCCGCGAAGGTTCCGTCCCGTCGCGGTACGGTCGGCGCCGCCGCTGCCGTGATGCCGGGCTTCCAGGTGAGCTTCACGGGCACGCCGGGCGGGAAGTCCTTCCCGCGCACCGAGGTGACGAACCCGGGCTTGCCGATCGGCGGCACGGCGACGATCCTCGGCTGGAGGATCCGGATGCGCCGCTGTGCGGTGTTGTCGCCGGGGTCGGCGTCCGTGCCGCTCGTGGTGAGCCGGCCGGTGACGCGGCCGGTGAGCGCGCGGTCGGGCCGCAGGACGACCTGGACGACGGCGCCGGCGCCGGGCGCCAGGTCGGGGAGCGCGCACGACCAGGAGGCGTCGCAGCCGGGTGGCGGACCGTCGTGGGGGATCCCCGGGGGCAGGCCGACGCGCAGCCGCAGTCCGGTGGCGAGGGCGTCCCGGCCGTTGCGGACCGTGTACGTGACGACGACGCGGCCGCCGACGTAACCCGGGTTCGGCTGGGCGGTGACCCGCACTCCGGGTCCCGCGAGCGGGGCGGGCGGCGGGGGCGGCGCGGTGGTCGGCTTCGGGGGCGTCGGCGTGGACGGCGTGGGGGGCGTGGGTGTCGGGGTGGTCGGGGTCGGGGTCGGCGTCGGTGCCTCGCGCACCGGCACCACCGTCCGGCCGGTGTTGTCGCCCGGGTTGGGGTCGAGGACGGTGCCGGTGACGGTCCAGTCCACCGGCTGGTCGCCCGGGACGAGCCCGGTGAAGGTGACGGTGACCGGGACCGTGGTGCCCGGTGGCAGGGTGCCGAGGACGCAGGTCAGGGCCGTCGGATCGCAGGCGGCGCCGGGCGCGGTGAGGGCGGTGACGGTCAGGCCGGCGGGCGGCGCGACGGTCAGCCGGGTGCCGGGTGAGGCCGCCGGGCCGTGGTTGACGACGTTCACCTGGACGGTCGCGGTCTCGCCCGCGGTCACCGGGGGAAGGGTCGCGGGCGCCTCGACCGCGAGGTCGACGGACTGCTGGACGGCCGGTTCCTTCTGGCGGCCGGGCAGGTCGACGGTGACCGGGACGAGTTCGCCGGTGGCCACGTCCACCCTCTTCAGCTTCTCCGGGCTGTTGGGTGCGCGCTTCGGCCGGACGCTGACGATCAGACTCTTCGCGTCGGCCGTCCAGGCGGCGTCCCGGGGCTGGAACGGGCCGGGGTTCTCCGGCAGTTCGCGCCCGCACGCGCCCGGCACGTCGCGCGCGGCCGCGGGCAGCAGCACGCGGCAGGTGTCGCCGGTGAGGGAGGTGAGCACGATGCCGTTGCGCTCGTCGAGGCGGCCGCCGCCGCTCTTGCGGTTGAGGGCGATGGTGGTGCCGTCCGGCGAGAACGCCGGGCTGTCGTCGATGACCTCGCAGTCACCCGGGCAGATCGCGGCGCTCAGGTCCCGCTGCCGGTCCAGCCGGTCCACGGGCACCGTCCAGACGTGCTTGTTCCCGCCGTTGCCGTTGATCACCAGGTTGCGGGTGAAGGCCAGGGTGGTGCCGTCGGAGGACCAGGCGGGCTGGGCGTCACCACCCCGCGGCTGACCGGCCGGCGGGACGATTTCGCCGCGGATCGCTCCCGTGGCGACGTCCGCGACGAGGATGCGGCTGGTCCAGGCGACGCCGTCGGCTCCGCCGGTCCCGTCGGACCCGGCGGGCGACATGCGGGTGAAGGCGAGGAGCCGTCCGTCCGGCGAGAACGCCGGGTCGGTGTCCCGGTCCTCGGGGCCGCGCCCGGCGAGCGGCAGCGGCGCCTCGTTGGTGCCGTCGGCGTCCACCATCCAGATCCGCTCGATCCGCCGGCCGGCGGTGCCCTCGAACCGGGTCACGACGATCCGGCGCCCGTCGGGGGTGTAGCTCTGCCGCTCGGTCCACGGGTCGGAGCCGGCGGCGGGCCGGAACAGCGGGTCCTCGGCCGGGTCGGTGTTGGTGTCGGCGGCCGGGTCCTCCTTCAGGATCTCCACGCCGAGGTCCCGAGGATCCGAGCCGTCCGGGCGGGCGTCCTGCAGGGTGACCACGTGCGGACCGGCCGCCGAGGTGCGCTCGACCACCGCGCCGCCGCCGGTCACCGGCCCGAGCCAGGTGACCTCGCTGATCTCCCGGTCCTCGCTCAGCTCCACCTTCGGGGTGGCCTCCGAGTGGGCGTCCACCCGGAAGACGTGGTTCCAGTCGCCCTCGCAGTCGCAGGTGCGGTCCGGGCTGAGGAACAGCAGACCGTCCCCGTCGGGCAGCCAGGCTGCCCCGTGGGTCCGCCACCTCGCCTGCGCGCCCGACAGGAGCTGCCCCTTGTTCACCCCGTCGGTCCACTTCAGCCGCGGGCCGTCGGGGCCGGTCGCGGTGTACGCGATGACGTCCCGGTTCTCGGCGTCGTCCACCGGGTTCCAGACCGGCTCGGACGCGGTCCCCTGGGTCGGGTCGCTGACCAGCCTGGCGGCGCCGCCGTCCATCGGACGCACGTACACCTGCCGGCCGAGGACCGGGTCGGCGTCGCTCACGTACGCGAGGCGCCCGCCCTCGGGCGAGACCGTGGGGTGCACCTCGTTCGCCGGGGTCTCCGTCAGCCGGGTGAGTCCGGCACCGTCCGTGCCGACCCGCCAGATGTCGCGCTGCCCGCCCTCACGCGGTGCCGCGTCGAAGACGACCGCGCGGCCGTCCGGGGTCAGCCGGGGGTTCGCCGCGTCGAGACCGCTGGTCAGCCGGTGGACCGCGCCGTCGGCGGTCCGCAGGTAGATCTGCGGGGCCGGCTCGTCGCGGCGGCTGGCGAACACCAACCGGTCGCCGAGCGCGGCGGGTTGGACGTCCATGTGGGCCGGGCCCGGCCCGAACAGGGGCGTGCTCTTGGTCTCCGTGGTCACCCGGCCGAGGCTGCGGTGCCGGGTGCCGGCGAACGCGATCCGGCCCTCACCGGCCGCGGCGGCCCGAGGGCCCGCCTGCGCCTCGTCCGGGGCGGAGGCCGCCGTCACCGCGAGGAGGGGAACCAACAGCAGCAGCGGTGCCGCGGCCCTTCCCCAGCGGTACCGCCGGCCACCGGAGCCACCCGTGCTCATCAGGGTCACCTCACAGTCCGGTGCATCACAGTCCTGTGTGC
Source organism: Streptomyces sp. NPDC127092 (assembly GCF_042722475.1). NCBI lineage: Bacteria > Bacillati > Actinomycetota > Actinomycetes > Kitasatosporales > Streptomycetaceae > Streptomyces > Streptomyces sp. NPDC127092. Next base: position 60,410 of record NZ_JBHXFE010000017.1, on the reverse strand, counting down.
CACCCTGCGGGCCGGCGGGCCCGCCGGGCAGGGCCACGGGGCCGCACCCGGGGGAAACGCGCGGTGCGCTTTCGGGCAGCCGCGGCACCGGCGCCCGGCCGGCGCCACGGCCGCCTTCGCCGGCGTCCGCACCGTGGCGTCGCAGTCGTCGTGGCTGTCGCGGTCGTCGCCGTGGCCGTCGCTTTCGCCGGCGTCGTCGCTCAGATCAGACCGTTGCGCAGGGCGAAGCCGACGGCGTGCGTGCGGTTGCGCAGCTGCAGTCGCGTGATCACCTCGTGCAGCACGTTCTTGACGGTCCGTTCGGAGTACGAGGTCTTCCGCGCGATCTCCGCCGTGTCCAGGCCCTCCGACACCAGCCGCAGCATGTCCGCCTCGCGCGCCGTGAGCGTGGACAACGAGGAGGCGTGCGGGTCGAGCGCCGCTCGCTGCAGGCTGCCGACGTGCTGCAGCAGGCGGGCGAGCAGATCGCCCGGCAGCACACCCTCGCCCTTCGCCATCGCGAGCACCAGCCGTAACAGCCGGTCCTGGTCCGCCTCGGCGCGCCGCAGCACTGCCGTGACTCCGCACTCGATGGCCCGCTGCAGGGCGTCCCCCGACTCGAAGGTGCCGACCACCAGGCCGGTGGAGGTGCGCGGGTCCTGCCGCAGCCGCCGCAGCAGCGCCACGGTCTCGTCGTCCACGCTGTCCACGGCCACCAGCGACACCTGCGCGCCCTCCGGGCGCCCCTCGGCGACGAGTTCGAGCTCCGGGCGCTGGCGCAGCTGGTGGACCACGCCGACGTGGAGCACCGGATCGGCGGCGTACACCGCCACCGAGATCCGCCGTCCCGCACGGGGCGGTGTCACCGTGCCGGACGAGGAGAGGGTGTCGCCGTGCTGATCCTGTGTCATGTGCGTTCCCTGTTCGGTGAGACATTGTGGGGGGCTGGGGCGTCCGGCGGACCGGAGCCGACCGGGCTCCGGGGAGATGCGGAGCCGGACGGGCTCCGGGGAGATGCGGTTGCGGAGCCGGACGCGCCCTGGGGAGATGCGGAACGGGTCGGGAGAGTTCCGGCGCGCGGAGCCGGCCGGAGCGCGGCCGGACCTCCGGGGCACCGCCGTTGCCCGGTGCGTTGCCCTCCGGTCCGTTCAGGCGCCGGGTGCGCCGTCGATAGCGTCGAGGGGTGACGTCCCCAGCAGCCTCTTCCAGCCCTGGCACGCCCGCGCCCGACATCCCGCGGGTGTCCGTGACGCCGGGCGGCACCGCGACCACCAGCCTGACCGTGCGCAACGACGGCGACATCGTCGAGGCGTACGGCCTGGAGGTGGTCGGCGACTGCGCCGCCTGGACGACGGTGGAACCCGAGCGGGTCTCGCTGTATCCGGGCACTTCCGAGACGGTGACGATCCGGCTGGCGCCGCCGCGTTCGCCGCAGGTGCGGGCCGGAGACCTGCCCCTCGCCGTACGCGTGCTGCCCACCGAGCACCCCGAGGCGGTGCGGGTCCCCGAGACCGTCGTGCACGTCGAGGAGTTCCGGGAACTGCGCACCGCCGTCGCCCCGCGCCGCCGCCGCGGCTGGCTCCGCGGGCGTTACCGGCTGGCGGTGCGCAACGACGGCAACGCGCCCGTACGGCTGGGCTTCACGGCCGGACAGCCGGGCGAGGAGCTGAAGTTCGACTTCCATCCCGCCGACCGGTCGCTCGAGCCGGGGGAGTCCGCCGAGGTGGGGCTGCGCGTCCGGACGGGCCGGCCCGTGTGGTTCGGAACGCCGGTCACCTGGCCCTTCACCCTGGACGTGACCGAGGAGCGGGACACCGAGGAGGCGCAGGACCCGGCCCTCGTCCGGGCGCCGCTCGACGCGGAGTTCGTCCAGATCCCGGTCTTCCCGAGGTGGCTGCTCGCGGTCCTGGCGGCGCTGCTCGCGCTGCTGATCGCCTGGTTCGCGCTGGTCCGCCCGGCGGTGCGCAGCACCGCCAAGGAGGCCGCCGACGAACTCGTCCAGAAGCGGCCGGCCCCCGGCGCCGAGCCCAGCGCGCCGCCCTCCACCGGGACCGGCGAGGGCAGGCGGCCCGGCGGCACCGGGCAGGGTCCGGGCGGAACCGGCGCCGGCGACGGCACGGGCACGGGCACCGGCAGCGGCACCGGTTCCGCTTCCGGCGGCGGGCAGCAGGGCTCGACCACGATCGACCTGGAGACCTCCGGCGGCCGGACCGAGACCGGCACCTACACCGTGCCGAAGGACAAGGCGTTCGGTATCACGGACATCGTTGTCGCCAACTTCCAGGGAGACGAAGGCGTGATGACCATCGCCTTCGGCGACCGGAAGATCACGACGATCGCGCTGGAGACCTTCCGCAACCAGGACTACCACTGGGTCACCCCCATCAGGATCGTCGAGAACCAGACCGTGACCATCCAGGTGACCTGTGCGAAGCCGGGCACCCCGGCCACCGGGCGGCAGGCGCAGAAGTGCCACGAGGTCCTGAACGTGAGCGGAGTGCTCAGCGACCTCAGGTGAACCGGGCGGCACGGCCCATCCTCGGAGCCGGATCCGTAAACATGCAAGCCGCACGCAACGGCGCTGACCGGAAGGCGACGGCTCCCCGGTGGCGAGGAGCTGTCCGGTTTGCGGACATGTGTTCGTACGGAAAAAACGTCAAAACGGCGGACTTCGGTTCCGCCGTTTACCGTCCGGCACGCGATCCAGGAAGACCGGATCACGTGCCTTCGTCCGTCCCGCCCCGACCCGTCGGGCTCGTCAGGCCTGTCGGGCTTGTCGCTCCTGTCGCTCCTGTCGCTCCTGTCGCGGGACGCCGACACCCTCGTGGCGAGCCGGAGCTAGCCGAAGCGAGCCGTGCCGAGCCGTGCCGAGCCGAAGCCGATGAACTCCCCTGCCGGAAACGGCCTCTTGGGGCGGGACGCCGTGGTCATACTGGCCCGGTGCCCAGCATCGTGATCCCAGCCCACAACGAGGAGCGCACCCTCGGCCGGCTCCTGGACCGCCTTCTGGAAGGCGCCGCGGAGCGGGAGTTCGACATCCTCGTCGTGTGCAACGGCTGTACGGACGACACCGCCGGCGTCGCCGCAGCGCGCGGCCCGCGGGTCCGCGTCGTCGAGACGCCCGTCCCGTCCAAGCACGAGGCGCTGCGCCTCGGCGACCGGCACGCCGAGGGCTTTCCCCGGCTGTACGTGGACGCCGACGTCGAACTCGGCGCCGCCGACGTACGCGCCCTGAGCGCGGCGCTCTCCGGACCCGGCGCCGTGCTCGCCGCCGCGCCCGCGCGCGAGCTCCCGATGACGGGCTGCTCCTGGCGGGTGCGCGCCTACTACCGCGTCTGGCAGCGGCTTCCGGCGGTACGCGAAGGCCTGTTCGGGCGCGGAGTGATCGCCATGTCGGCAGAGGGCCACGCCCGGCTCGCCGCGCTCCCGCCGCTGATGGCCGACGACCTGGCCGCCTCCCTCGCCTTCGCCCCGGCGGAACGCGCGGTGATCCCCGCGGCCCGCGTCGTCGTCCGTCCGCCCCGCACCTGGCCGGACCTGATCCGCCGCAGGATCAGGGCGGCGACGTCGACGGCCCAGCTGGAGGCCCACCAGGGCGCCTCCTCCGCCGCCGGAACCCCGCAGCCCTCCGCCCGGACCGGGATGTCGGACCTGCGCGCCCTGCTGCGCGCGGACCCGACCCTGCTCCCCGCCATGGTCGTCTTCCTCTCGGCGGCGCTCGCCGCGCGCAGGGGCGCGCGCAAGGCGGTCGCGGCGGGAGACTTCGCCACCTGGCTCAGGGACGAGAGCAGCCGGCAGTGAGCGGTCGGCAGTGAGCGGTCGGCAGTGGGCGGTCGGCAGTGGGCGGTCGGCCCGGGCCGGCGGCCACCCGAGGGGATCGGGCCGTTCCCGCCCGCGCGTGATCAACGGCGCCTAGGCTGCACATGATCACGCCGAGAGAGGGCCCACTCATGACGTACCGGATCCCGGGACGACGCGCCGCCGCGCTCGCGGCGTTCGCGCTCGCCGTCTGCACCGCCTGGACGGGCACCGTCGTGCCGACGGCCCGCGCCGAGGAGCGGACGGCGGCGGTGGCGGCGGAGGCGGCGGAGGGCGCCGGGCCGCTCACGCCCGCGACCCGTTTCTACGTGGACCCCGACAGCGGGGCCGCACGGCAGGCTGCCGTGGACGCCGCCGCCGGCGACACGGACGACGCGGCGAACATGACCCGGCTCGCCGGACTGCCGCAGGCCGCCTGGTTCACCGGAGGCACGCCCGCGGAGGTCCGCGCGGAAGCCGCTGACCTCGTCGCACGGGCCGGCGCCGCCGGGCAGGTGCCGGTGCTCGTCGCGTACAACGTGCCCGGCCGTGACTGCGGTCTCTACTCCCACGGCGGTGCCACGTCCTCCGCCGCCTACCGGGAGTGGATCACCGCGCTCGCCGAGGGCGTCGGGGACGCCCCGGCCGTCGTGGTCCTGGAGCCCGACGGCCTCGCCGCCCTGCCCGAGGACTGCGCGGGCTCGGTCGACCCCACCGGTGAGCTGACCAGCGCCCGCCTCGCCGACCTCGGCTTCGCCGTGACCACCCTCAAGCAGCGGCCCGGCACGGCCGTCTACCTCGACGCCGGCAACAGCCAGTGGCGTGCCGTCGGCGACATGGCCCGGCGGCTGATCGACGCGGGCGTGGCCCGCGCCGACGGCTTCTCGCTCAACGTGTCCAACTTCCAGCCCACCGACCACCAGACCCGCTACGGCACCTGGGTCTCCCGGTGCGTCTGGTTCGCCACCGAGGGCCCCGAGTGGGGCCGCGGCCACACCGACTGGTGCGCGAGCCAGTACTACTCCGCCGCCGCACCGAACGACGGCCGGCCGGGCAACGCGGTCTCCGCCGACGACCCGACCACCTGGCACTGGACCGACGCCTGGTACGACCAGTCGGCCGGGCAGCCCTCCATCGCCGACCTCACCCACTTCGTCGTCGACACCAGCCGCAACGGCCGCGGCCCCTGGCAGCCCGACGCCGGCACCTACGCCGACCCGGAGACCTGGTGCAACCCGCCGGGCCGCGGCATGGGTCCGCGCCCGACCGCCGACACGGGCACGCCCCTCGTCGACGCGTACCTGTACGTGAAGACGATCGGCGAGTCCGACGGCAGCTGCACCCGCGGCACGGCCGGTCCCGCCGACCCGGTGTACGGGGTCGTCGACCCGCCCGCCGGCGCCTGGTGGCCGGACTTCGCGCACGCGCTGGCCCGCGACGCCGAGCCCGCACTCCTGCCCTGAGGCACCGGGGCCTTCACCGCCTGGAACCCGTGGCCCGCACGTCGCCCTCGAAGGCGATCGGCGGGCCACGTGCGCAGGTCGCCCTCATGTCGCCCTCGCGGCGCGGCCTTCTTCGAACGGGCTCTCGACGCGGGGCCCCGCCCTGCGCGATGATCACGCCCGCACCACACCACCCCCCGCTCCCTCGCATCCCTTACCGGGAGGACGTTGATGGCTCGCCGCACATCCCGCGGCCTGATCGCCGCGGCCACCGCCACCGTGGCGCTGATCGCTCCGGCCGGGTCGGCCTCGGCCTCGGGGAACACCCCCGTCGCCGCCGGACCGCAGGCCCGTGTCTTCATGGTCAACCCCGTGCAGTCCACGGGCGACCAGTCGCTCGCCGACGCCAAGGACGCCGCCGGCGCGGTGCCCGGCTCGGCGTACACCACCGTGGAACTCCGCGGTCTCGACGGCAGCGGAGGGCTCTCCGGCCGCTGGGCGTACGTCCGCTCCGACACGGGCGCCTCGGCGAAGACCGCCGAGGCCGGCTCGTACGACCGGAGCGACGACCAGTTCGAGCAGGTCATGGCGTACTTCTGGGTCAACGAGGCCCAGGAGTACCTGCAGGGACTCGGCTTCGGCAGCGAACTGCCCGGCGCCAACGACCGCGCGCAGCCCGTGCGCATCAACCAGTGGGGCTCGGACAACTCCTACTTCACCGACAAGAAGGACGAGATCCGCTTCGGCAAGGGCGGCGTCGACGACGCCGAGGACGCCGAGGTGATCGTGCACGAGTACGGGCACGCCGTGCACGAGGCCCAGGTCCCCGGCTTCGGCACCTCGGCCGAGGCCGGTGCGATCGGCGAGGCCTTCGGCGACTACCTGGCCGTCGAGGTCGGCAACGCCGCGGCCGCCCGCTACGGCTGGCCGGTGAAGGCGAACCCCGCCTGCGTGGCCGACTGGGACTCCGTCTCGTACAGCAGGGCCCCGCACTGCCTGCGCACGGTCGACGGCGACAAGGTGTACGCCGACCGGACCGGCGAGGTGCACGCCGACGGCGAGATCTGGTCCCGGGCGCTGTGGGACATCCGCGGCGCGCTCGGCGCCAGGACCGCCGACCGGATCATCGTGAACGCCCAGTTCGGCTTCGCCCCCGACACCTCCTTCGCGGACGCCGCGGCGAAGACGATCGCCACGGCGCGCGCCATGTACGGGCAGGGCGCGGCGGACGCGGTCCGCGACGCCTTCCGGGCCCGCGAGATCCCGGGGGTCTGAGGACGGCCCTGAGCCGGCGGGTGCCGAACCCGGCACCCGCCGGCGGGCGCCCGGGGTTCGGCCCGGCGGGTGATCCGCCGGCCGCCCCGGTGGGATCCCGGACGGCGCAGGGGGTATCGACTACAGACACCCCCTCGCGACGGAAAGGAGCCCCCTCATGGAGACGGGCAGGAGCGTCGGCTTCGTCACGTCCTTCGACCGGGCGGCCGGATACGGCTTCGTCCTACCGCTCAACTCCGAGGAACCCGTGTTCTTCCGCACCGACGACATCGAGGGCGGCCACGCGCTGTCCGAGGGCCAGCAGGTCTCCTTCGTGCTCGTCCTCGGTGACGGCCGCTTCGAGGCCCAGGAGATCCGTCCCTGAGCCGAGCCGGGACAGCGGGACGCGGCGGAAGACGATCGACTCGTACGGGCCGGCCACCCCCGTCTCGTACAGCACGCCGACCGTGCCCGCGTCCGCCCGCACCAGGTCCGAGTACGCGGCCGGGCGCGACGAGAGCGTGAGCGCGCGGACGACGGTGCGGCCGCCGTCGGTGCTGGTCCACAGGGCCGCCGCGGCGCGGCGGCCCGGGACGGACGGCGCGGAGAAGAGCAGCAGGCCGGGCCGCCCCGGCACGTACAGCAGGCTGCCCTGCACGACCGGCACGTCCGCCAGGCCGGGCGTGGGCGCGTAGGGCCGCTCGAGCGTGGCACCGCCGTCGGCCGACCGGCCGTCGGCGCGGTTGCCGGGGCCGGTGCCGTGCTGGTCGCGCGCGCTGAAGTAGAGCCCGCCGTCGGGGAGTTCGGCCACCGTGGACTCGTTGGTGTTGACCGTGCCCTCGTACGACGCGTCGGCGTAGCCGATGCGCCAGTGGTGACCGCCGTCGTCGCTGTACAGGGCGTGAGCGCCGTAGTAGCGCGGCTCGCGCCCGGTGTCGGGCGAGCCCGGGGGAGGCGCGGCCGAGTGGTTGGCGGGGACGACGAGCCGGCCGGCGTGGCGGCCGTGGGTGAGCGCGATCGCGTGGCCGGGTCCGGTGGCGTACCAGCGCCAGCCGTCCCGCTTCACCGAGGACGTGATGTCCCGGGGCGCGGAGAAGCTGCGCCCGTCGTCCGCACTGCGCTGCACGTACACCCGCCGGCCCCGCTCGGGACCCACCGCGCCCTGGAGCACGGCGCGTTCGGTCACGTCGCCGTCGTTGCCCGAGGAGAGCAGGACCACGTCACCGCTGCGCGGATCGACCACCGGTGCCGGGTTGCCCCGGGTGTCACCGCGACCGGGCGCGACGACCGCCAGCGGCCCCCAGGTGCAGCCGCCGTCCGCCGAACGCCGGAGCACGAGGTCCACGGCGCCCGAGTCGCCCGCGCCGTGCACCCGCCCCTCGGCGAAGGCGAGCAGCGTCCCGGCCGGGGTGCGGACGACGGCCGGTATGCGGTAGACCGCGTAGCCGCCGGTTCCGGAGACGTACGGCACCGAGGAGGCGCACCGGGGCGCGCCCGCCGGGGCGTCCGCCGCCACCGCGCCCAGGATCAGACCGGCCACCACCGGCACCCCACCCCACCGCCACCGTCGCATGCGGACACCGCACACGGACGGGGCGTCGGGCCGCCCAACGTCCGTGGAAGGGCGGGAAGTCGGCGGGCAAAGCCGGGGTGAACGGGTCGCTCCCGCGGCGGCATCAGCCCCCGGCCGTGCCCGGCGCTCAGCCCCGGCCGTGCCCGGTGCTCAGCCCCGGCCGTGCGCCGCCAGCCGCGCGCCCACCGCGTCGAGCAGCAGCTCCAGTGCGAACGGGTGCCCGCTGCCCCGCATGTCGGCGGCCAGCAGCGGAAACGTCGCCGCGACGTGCGGATGGGTGTCGGCCGAGAGCCTGCCGTACGCCGCGTGCCACACCTGCTCGTCCGCGAGCCGGGCCGGTTCCGGCAGGGCGAGCGCGGCGGCGTCCAGGGCGGCGAAGGCCAGCGCCTGGTCCACGAAGGCGTGGTAGATCCGCACCGCCTCACCGTCCGGGAAGCCCGCCCCGCGCAGCACTCCGAGGATCGACTCCACGGCCCGCGTCTCGTGCTCGCGGCCGGTCGTGCGGTGCGCGGCGAGCGCCGCCACCTGCGGGTTCGCCAGGTACGCGGCATGGATGCGCCGTGCGATCTCCCGCAGGTCGGCCCGCCATTCGCCGGTTGCCCGCCAGCCCGCCTGCGCCCGGCCCACCATCTCGTCGGCGAGGGCGAGGAGCAGGTCGTCGGTGTTGCGGAAGTAGCGGTAGACCGCGCTGGGGTCCGCGCCCAGGGCGGCGCCGAGGCGGCGTACGGACAGCGCGTCCGCCCCGTGCTGGGCGACCAGGCGCAGGGCGGTCTCGACGATCACCCGCTCGGAGAGCACGGTGCCCTGCTTGGTGGGGCGGCGGCGCTGCCGCCGGTGCTCCGGAACCACTCGTTCTGCCATGGCCGGACCCTATCGGCGGGAGCCTTACGACAACAGCCTTGACGTTCGGGTGGCGGCGGAGGTTGCATGACGCACCTCGTACCGGCCGTCCGTGCCGGCTCCCCTCACCCTCCAGGAGTACCCAGATGAGCACGGCCGACCTGGTCTTCACCGGTGGTCCCGTCTTCACCGGCGACCCGGCCCGCACCCGGGCCGGTTCCCTCGCCGTGGTCGGCGAGCGGATCACCGCCGTCGGTCACGACGAGGTGCGCGACCTCATCGGTCCCCGGACCGAAGTCGTGGACCTGAAGGGGAAGTTGCTGATACCCGGCTTCCAGGACGCGCACATCCACGCGGTGTACGGAGGCGTGGAACTCGCCGAGTGCGACCTCAGCGGCACGACGGGCGTCGACGAATACCGCACGATCATCGCCGAGTTCGCCGCCGCGCACCCCGACCACGAGTGGATCACCGGCGGCGGCTGGTCCCTGGAGAGCTTCGAAGGCGGGCTGCCCACCCGGCAGTTGCTCGACTCGGTCGTCGCCGACCGGCCCGTCTGCCTGGTCAACCGCGACCACCACGGCTCGTGGGTCAACTCCCGCGCCCTGGAACTCGCCGGGATCACCGCCGACACCGCCGATCCGGTCGACGGCCGGATCGAGCGCGACGCCGACGGCGTGCCCACCGGCGTCCTCCAGGAGGGCGCGTCGGCCCTGGTCTCGCGGCTCGTCCCGCCGAGCACCACGGCCGACCGGGTCGCCGGCCTGCTCCGCGCCCAGGCGCTGCTGCACTCGCTGGGCATCACCGGCTGGCAGGACGCCCTGCTCGGCGAGTTCAGCGGCAAGCCCGACCCGTCCGACGCGTACGTCGCCGCCGCCCTGGACGGCACCCTGACCGCCCGCGTCACCGGCGCACTGTGGTGGGAACGCCTCCGCGGTGCCGAGCAGCTGCCCGAACTCGTCGCCCGGCGCGAGAAGCTGAGCCACGGCCGGTTCCGCGCCGGATCGGTCAAGATCATGCAGGACGGCATCGCCGAGAACTTCACCGCCGCCATGACCAGCCCCTACCTCGACGGCTGCGGCTGCGCCACCACCAACACCGGGATGAGCTTCGTCGATCCCGAGGCGCTGCGCGGCTACGTCACCGAGCTCGACGCCCTCGACTTCCAGGTCCATTTCCACGCGCTCGGCGACCGTGCCGTACGGGAGGCCCTGGACGCGATCGAGGCCGCCGTCGCCGCCAACGGCCGCCGCGGCAACCGCCACCACCTGGCCCACCTCCAGGTCGTGCACCCCGACGACATCCCCCGCTTCGCCCGGCTCGGCGCGCTCGCCAACATCCAGCCGCTGTGGGCCGCGCACGAACCGCAGATGGACGAACTGACCATCCCCTTCCTCGGGCCCGAACGCGCCGCCTGGCAGTACCCGTTCGGCGACCTGGTGCGGGCCGGGGCGACCCTCGTGGCCGGCAGCGACTGGCCGGTCAGCAGCCCCGACCCGCTCGCCGGGCTCCACGTCGCCGTCAACCGCGCCGAGCCCGGGGCCACCGACGGGCGGGTCTTCCTGCCCGAGCAGCGGCTCGACCTCACCACGGCTCTGGCCGCCTACACGGCCGGCTCCGCCCATGTGAACGGGCACGACGACGCGGGCAGCCTGCGGGCCGGCCACCTCGCCGACCTCGTCGTGCTCGACCGTGACATCCTCAGCGGCCCGCCCGAGGAGATCGCCTCGGCCACGGTGGAGCAGACGTTCGTCGGCGGGGAGCGCGTGTACGCGTCCTGACCGGCGGGCGCCCGGCCACCCGAGACGCCCTCACACCCGTGGGCGGTCGGCGCGGGGGCCTGCCCTCGTGTCCGCCCACGTGGGTACGGGCGCACGCCCTGAACCCTGACCTGGAGGTCAGCTCTGATGACCGGACGAGGCCCGCACCTGGAGCCGGGCGGTGAGCAGCACTCCCGGAGGCGTGCTGCCCTCACCCTCCAGGGCGGAGACCAGCAGCGCCATGCCCTCCTCGGCGACGTCCGCCGGACGCAGGCTCAGCGTGCTGACCGGCGGGTCGGCGTGGGCGGCGGACTCGTCCTCGCTGACGCAGACCACCCGAACGTCGGCCGGGACCGCCAGGCCGAGCCGGCGCGCCGCGTCCATGATCAGCGGCGGGCTCGCCTCGGCGACGACGAAGAGTCCGTCCGGGCGCGGCTCGGTCCTCAGGGCCTGTTCGACCGCCCGGACCACGGGGCCGTTCCCGGGTTCCCCGACCAGCGTGACCCGTTCGTCCGCACCGTGCCGTCCGCACCAGTCGCGGTACGCCGCGAGCACCTCGCGGTGGAAGCGGGTCGTGTTGTCCGGCAGGACGAGCGCGGGCCGCCCGGCCCCGCTCTCCCGCAGGTGGTCGAGTGACTCCCGTACCGCCGCGCCGGTGTCCACGTCGACCCAGTGCGCTCCCGGGCGGTCCGCCACCGACGCGTCGCTGAACACCGGGATCCGGGCGGCCAGGAGGTCCTCCACCAACGGGTCGTCCTCGACGGGGTCGGCCACGATGACCGCTTCGAGCGGCAGGTCCGCCCACTCCCGCTGCAGCGTTCCCGCCGGCAGCATCACCAGGGCGTACCCGTGCCGCAGTGCGGCGGCGGCCGTCGCGCCGGTGAGCTGCGCGAAGTAGGGCGAGTCGAGGTACGTCCAGGGCTCTCCGGCGAACTCGCCGACCACGTAGCCGATCAGCCGGGCCCGCCCGGCGCGCAGCTGGCGTGCGGTGGCGTTGGGCCGGTAGCCCATGCGGCGCGCGGTCTCGACCGCCTTCTCCCGCACGGCGGGGGAGAGCCGCCCCGTGCCGTTGAGCGCCGCCGACACGGTCGTCTTCGAGAGGCCCGCCTCGCGGGCGACGTCGACGAGCCGTACCCGGGGCGCGGCCGCCCGGCCGCGGCTCTGTCCGGCATGCCCTCCGGGCCGTTCACGTGTGGTCACGGTCCGATGCTGCCACCTCTCCGACCTCTGCAAAACCGTTCCCGCAGACTCTTGTGCGGGAACGTTCCCGCATCAATACTCGCTCCATTCCTCCCCCCACCAGCCCCCGTCACTACACCCGTAAAGGGGTGGGTCTCCTTGCGCACGCCCAGACTCCTCGCCGCCGTCGCCTGTACCGCCGCCCTCGCGACCGCCTGCTCCGGCGCCACCCGGCCCGCCGGCGGCGCCGGCGGCCACACCGTCACCCCGCTGAGCCCGGCGGCGAAGGGGCCGCTGTCCTCCCTCACCTGGTCGCTCTACGCGGAGCCGTACACGCTGGACTACGCCCAGGCCTTCGACTACCCGCCCAACACCGTCCTCGCGAACGTCTGCGAACAGCTCCTGCGGGTCACCCCCGACCTGAGGATCGAGCCCGGACTCGCCGTGAAGTGGGACAACCCGCAGCCCGACGTCTGGGTCTACACCCTGCGGTCCGGCGTCACCTTCCACGACGGCACGGTCATGACCGCCGACGACGTCGTCGCCTCCCTCAAGCGCCAGATGGACCCCGCCACCGGCTCGCCGTGGGGCTCCGCCTTCAAGAACGTCGAGGCGATCGAGAAGACCGGACCCCTGGAGGTCACCCTCCGGCTCACCAAGCCCGACGTCCTCCTGAACGAACTCCTGGCCGCCTCGCCCGGCACCATCGAGAGCGCCGCCTTCCTCGCCAAGGCCGGCAAGGAGTACGGCGTTCCCGGCGGCAGGATCAACTGCACCGGCCCGTACGCCCTGGACACCTGGCGGCAGGGCGAGTCCATCACCCTCAGGAAGCACCCCGGCTACTGGGACGAGAAGCTCACGCCGAAGACCGACAGCGTCCGCTTCACCTTCGTCGAGGACCCCGCCGCCCGCACCAACACCTTCCTCTCCGGCACGGCCGACGGCGGCTACATGGTCCCCTCGACCTCCCTCGCCCAACTGCGGGCGAGCAGCAAGGGCACGGTGTACTTCGGCCCCAACACCGCCGCCGCCAACCTCGCCGTCCTCGACTTCAAGGGCACCCTCGGCGACCTCCGCGTCCGCAAGGCGCTGTCCATGGCCCTGGACCGCGAGAACATCGTCAAGGCCGCCGCCGGCGGCGTCGGCGTCCCCGCCAAGGCGCCCACCGCGCGCGGCGCCTGGGCCCTCACCCCGGAGCGGACCGAGGGCTACTTCAAGGAGCTGCCCGAGCCCGTCCACGACGTCCCCGCCGCCAAGGAGCTCATCGAGCAGGCCGGCGCCACCGGCAAGAAGGTCACCCTGGTGACCAGCACCCTCGCCCCCGAGATCAGCGTCGTCGCCAACGCCGTCCAGGCGGCCGGCCGCCGGATCGGGCTCGACGTCCGGCTCAAGGCCGTCGCCCCCGAGGCGTACAGCGGCATCTTCGTCGACCCGAACGCCCGCAAGGGACTCGACCTCGTCGTCACCAACGGCTACGACAGCACGCCCGACCCGCTGGAGTTCTACCAGTACCTGCGCACCGGCGACTTCGGGAACTACGGCAACTGGTCCGACCCCGTCTACGACGCCGCCTTCGACCGGGCCAACGCCGCCGCCGACCCCGGCGCCCGCAGCGACCTGACCGCCGAACTCCAGAGGATCGCCGTGCGCGAACTGCCCGTCATCCCCCTCTACGAAGCGCCGTACTCCGTCTTCCTCGGCGACAGGATCACCGGCGCGCCCACCGGCATCGCCCAGCTCTACTACCCCTGGGCCGCGACGATCGGCGCCGCGCAGCGATGAACGGTCTCACCCGCTACCTGCTCGGACGGCTCGCCGGCCTCCTCGGCGTCCTGCTCGTCACCTCCTTCGTCGTCTTCGCCACCGTCCACCTCGCCCCCGGCGACCCGGTCTCCTTCCTGCTCCACGGCCGGCCCGCGACACCCGAGACGGTGGCCGCGCTGCGCGCCGAGCACCACCTCGACGACCCGTTGGCCGTGCAGTACGCCACCTGGCTCGGCGACGCCCTGCGCGGCGACCTCGGCCGCTCCGCCCAGTACCACCAGGACGTCGCCACCCTGCTCGGCACCCGGCTCGGCGGCACCCTCCTGCTCGTCGGCTACGCGGCCCTGCTCGTCACCGTCGGCGGCGTCGGCCTCGGCGTGCTCGCCGCGCTGCGGCCCGGGGTCGTCGACCGGCTCGTGCTCATCGGCACCGGCATCGCCACCGCCACGCCCTCGTTCGTCAGCGCCATCGCCCTGGTGTCGCTGTTCTCCGTGAACCTCGGCTGGTTCCCCGGCCCCGGCGGCACCCCCGAAGGCCTCGCCGACCGCCTCCACCACCTGACCCTGCCCGCCGTCGCCCTCGCGACCACCTTCGCCGGACTCCTCGCCCGCGTCACCCGCTCCGCGATGCTCGACGAACTCGGCCGCGAACACGTCGACGTGGCCCGCGCCCGCGGCGTCGCCCGCCGCACCGTCGTCCGCCGGCACGTGCTGCGCAACGGCCTCGGTCCCGTCGTCACCGTCGGCGGCACCATGCTCGCCGGCCTCCTCGTCACCACCTCGATCGTCGAGACCGCCTTCGACGTCCCCGGACTCGGCTCCCTCCTCGTCCAGTCCGTCACCGCCAAGGACTTCGCCGTCGTCCAGGCCGTCACCCTGCTCAGCGTCGCCGCCTTCGTCCTCGTCAACCTGGCCGTCGACCTCCTCGCGCCCCTCATCGACCCCCGGCTCAGCCTGCTCACCCACGGGGAAGGCACCTCATGACCCTCACCGCACCACCCGGGACGGCCGGCCCGGCGGCCGCCCCGCGCGGACGCCCGGGCCTTCGCCGGCTGCGCGCCCTCGGCGGCCACGGGCCGCTGTTCACCGCCGCCCTGCTGCTCCTCGCGGCCCTCGTGCTCGTCGCCGCGCTCGCCCCGCTGCTCGCCCCGTACGACCCCGAGGCCACGGACCTGACGGCCGGCCTCGTCGGCACCGGCGGCGACCACCTCCTCGGCACCGACCAGTCCGGTCGCGACATCCTGTCCCGGCTCCTGTACGGCGCCCGCACCGGTCTGCTCGGCCCGCTGCTGGTCGTCGCCGTCTCCACCGTGCTCGGCACCGGCCTCGGCGTCCTCGCCGGCTGGCGCGGCGGATGGGCCGACGCGGTCCTCTCCCGCTCCATGGACCTCGTCTTCGCCGTGCCCGGACTGCTCCTCGCCATCATGCTGGTGGCCGTCACCGGCTCCGGCATGACCGCGCCCGTCGTCGCCATGGCCGTGGCCTACACCCCGTACGCCGGACGGCTCGTCCGCGGCATCGCCCGCCAGGAGAAGGCCCGCCCGTACATCGAGTCGTACCGCGTGCAGGGCTGGTCAGGACGGACCATCTGCCTGCGCCACCTCCTGCCCAACATCGCGCCCACCGTGCTCGCCCAGTCGGCGATGAACTTCGGCTACGCGCTGATGGACCTGGCCGCCCTGTCCTTCCTCGGCTTCGGCGTCCAGCCGCCGGCCGCCGACTGGGGCGCCATGATCAACGAAGGCCAGTCGGCGATCCAGCAGGGCGCGATGCTGCCCGCGCTCGCGCCGTCCTTCTGCATCGTCCTCGCCGTCGTGGCGTTCGGCATCGTCGGCGAGGGGCTCGCCGACCGGATCGCGAAGCGGGAGCGCTGACACCATGACCGATCACGGCAACCAGCCCGCACCCGTGGGCACGGTCGGGGACACCGGCACCGCGCCCGTCCTCGAGATCGACCGGCTCACGCTCCGGCTCCCCGAGGACCGGGCCGCCCGCCCGCTCCTCGACGGGGTCTCGCTGACCGTCGCGCCCGGCGAGACCGTCGGCCTCGTCGGCGAGTCCGGCTCCGGCAAGTCCGTCGCCTGCCGCAGCGTCCTCGGCCTGCTGCCCGCCCGCGCCCGCGTCACCGGCGCGGTCCGGATCGCCGGACGCGACGTGCTCACCATGGACCGCGCCGCCCTCGCCGCGACCCGCGCCCGCGACGTCGGCATGGTCTTCCAGGACCCGCGCGCCTCCGTCAACCCCCTGCGCCGCGTCGGCGACTTCCTCACCGAGGGACTGCGGGCCGCCGGCGTCCCCGCCGCCCGGGCCACCGAGCGCGCCGGGGAACTCCTCGACGCCGTCGGCATCCGCGACCCGCGCGGCGCGCTCCGCCGCCGCCCGCACGAGTTCTCCGGCGGCATGCTCCAGCGCGTCGTCATCGCCGCCGCGCTCGCGGGCGACCCCGCCCTCGTCGTCGCCGACGAGCCCACGACCGCGCTCGACGTCACCACCCAGGCCGAGATCATCGCGATCCTCACCCGCCTCCAGGCCGAACGCGGCACCGGACTGCTCTTCGTCACGCACGACCTCGAACTCGCCGCCGCCGTCTGCGACCGCGTGTACGTCATGTACGCCGGCCGCATCGTCGAGACCGGCGCGACCACCGGGCTCTTCGACCGGCCGCGCCACCCCTACACCGCGGGCCTGCTCTCCTGCACCCCGCGCCTCGACCCCGGCGCACCCGCGCCCCGCCCCGTCGCGGGACGCCCGGTCTCCGTCGGCGAGGCCCCGCCGGGCTGCGCCTTCGCCCCCCGGTGCCCGTACGCCCGGCCGCGCTGCACCCAGGAGCTGCCCGCGCTCACCGCGCACGGCTCCGGGCTCGCCGCCTGCCACCGCGCCGACGAAGGGATCCTGTCGTGACCGAGACCTCCGGCCTGGTCGTGCGCGGACTGCGCAAGGCGTACGGGACCCATGTCGCCGTCGACGACGTGTCGTTCGCCCTGGCCCCCGGCTCGTCGCTGGGCATCGTCGGCGAGTCGGGCAGCGGCAAGACCACCACCGTCCGCATGCTCGTCGGCCTCGAACGCGCCGACGCCGGCACCGTCACCCTCGACGGCCGGGACCGCTCCGCAGGCACCCGCCGCACGGGCCTGCGCCGGGCCGAACGGCTCGCGCGGGCCCGCGAGATCCAGATGGTCTTCCAGGACCCCTATCTCTCGCTCGACCCGCGGGTCACGGTCGGCGGCTGCGTCGACGAGGTGCTGCGCCTCCACTTCCGCCTCGGCCCGGCGGCGCGCGAGGCCCGGGTCGCCGAACTCCTCGACCAGGTGGGCCTCGGCCCGCGCGAGGCCGCCGCACTGCCCCGCGCCCTGTCCGGCGGGCAGCGCCAGCGCGTGGCGATCGCCCGCGCCCTGGCCGCCGAACCACGGGTTCTCGTCCTCGACGAGGCCGTCGCCGCCCTGGACGTCTCCATCCAGGCGCAGATCCTCGAACTCCTGGCCGGGATCCGCCGCGACGCCGGCGTGGGCTATCTCTTCGTGACCCACGACCTGGGAGTCGTACGGCACATCACCGAGGAGGTCGTGGTGCTCCGCCACGGCCGCGTCGTCGAGTCGGGCCCCACCGCCCGCGTCCTCGACACGCCACGCCACCCCTACACCCGCCTCCTGCTGGACTCCGTCCCGCGCCGCGGCTGGGACCCGGCCCGGATCGCCGGGGCCCGCGCGGCGCTCGGAGACCGGCGGCGGTGACCGTCAGGCCGCGGCCGTCGGGGCCACCGGCGTCAGCAGCGGGCGCTGCGCCGTGCGGCCGTCGCCGGACGAGCGGCAGGCGGTCAGCCGACGTGGACGCGCGGGCGGCGGTCCCGGTCGGGCTCCGCCTCGCGCAGGATCTCGCGCGTGACCGGGGCGATCTCGCCCTGGCCGAAGAGGAAGAAGCGCAGGAAGTTGGCGAAGGGGTTGCCCTCGGTCCACTCGAAGTAGACGTGCGGGCGGGCGCCGGTGACGTCGCGGGTGTGGAGCAGCAGGGCCGCGAGCGCGTTGGGGACGGAGGAGCTCTCGACCGTCAGGACCCGGTAGCGGTCGTGCATGACCTCGCCGCGGACGGTCAGACCGGCCTCGAACTCGGACGGGTCGGTGACCGTCACCTCGACGAAGACGAAGTCCTCCGTGCCGGGAATGTCGTTGTCGGCGCGGATCTGGTCCTTCTTCGCCCGGTACTCCTCAGCGTCGCGCCGGTCGGGCTCGTTGGCGACGAAGCGCGGCGTGCGGCTGCCGACGTCGCGGATGAACCGCTCGGCCATCTCGTCGAGTTCGACGTGGGTGACGCGCAGCTCGAAGGCGCGGCCGAGCCGGGAGAGGAGGGAGATGAGGATGATGCCCGCGATGAAGCAGGCACCGATCTTCACGCCGTCGGGGCGCTCGACGACGTTCACGACGGTCGTGTAGAGGAAGACGACGGAGATGGCACCGAAGGCGATCGTCCAGCCGCGCTGGCCGGACTTGCGCGCGGCGATGGTCACCGCGATGGCCGCCGAGCAGATGAGCACCAGGACACCGGTGGCGTACGCCCCGCCCTGGGCGTCCACGTCGGCGTCGAAGATCCACGTCACCAGGAAGGCGACCAGCGTGAAGACGATGACCATCGGGCGCACGGCTCGGGCCCAGTGCGGGGCCATGCCGTACTTCGGCAGGTAGCGGGGCATGAGGTTGAGCAGGCCCGCCATGGCCGAGGCGCCCGCGAACCACAGGATCAGGATGGTCGAGACGTCGTAGACCGTGCCGAAGGTGTTGCCGAGCTGCTCGTGGGCGAGATAGGCCAGGGCGCGGCCGTTCGCCTTGCCGCCGGACTCGAACTCCTCGTGCGGGATGAGCACGGTGGTGATGAAGCTGGTCGCGATCAGGAAGACGCTCATGACGAGCGCGGCGGTGGTGAGCAGCTTCTTGGTGCCGCGTACGCGCCCGGCCGGCGTGGCCTCGGTGTCCGACGCGTCACCCCTGACGTGCGGCATCACGGCCACGCCGGTCTCGAAGCCGGACAGGCCCAGCGCGAGCTTCGGGAACACGACCAGGGCCACGCCGATCATCACGAAGACGTTGCCGTGGTCGGCGGTCAGGGCGGTGGTCCAGTCGGTGACCACGTGGCCCTCCGTGAGCACGTGCCCCAGGCCGGACACCACCACGACGGCGTTGAGACCGAGGTAGACCGCGACCAGCGTGACGGCGACGCCGATCGCCTCCAGGAAGCCCTTGAGGAACACCGCGCCGAGCAGCGCGATGAGGATCATGGTGATCAGCACCTGCTTGTCGTGCAGCGCCGACTCCAGGTGCGGGTTCTCCACGAGGTGGGTCGAGGCGTCGGCGGCCGACAGCGTGATGGTGATGAGGAAGTCGGTCGCCGCGAAGCCCAGCAGGGTCAGGACGAAGAGCTTGCCCTTCCAGAAGGAGAGCAGCCGCGCCAGCATCGCGATCGAGCCCTCGCCGTGCGGACTCTCCTCGGCGACCCGGCGGTAGACCGGCAGGGCGCCGGCCAGGGTCACGATCACCAGCACGATCGTGGCCACGGGGGAGAGGAGACCGGCGGCCAGGGCGGCGATGCCCGGCTGGTAGCCGAGCGTGGAGAAGTAGTCGACACCGGTCAGGCACATGACGCGCCACCAGGGCTGGCCCTTGTGACCGTGCGCGGACGCCTCGGCCTCGGCGGGCCGCGAGGGCCTGCCCTTGCCCATGTCGGACAGCCCTTCCAGCATCCACGCACGCAGGCGGTCGGAACGGAGCGCGGGGGGCGTGGCCATCGGAGGACTCCTGCTGTCCGGTGCGGGGTGGTCGGATTCGGCCATCGGGCGGACGGCGGCAAGCCAGCGTATGCAGGGGACGCGTCAGGACCGGGCCGGAACGCGTATGGAACGCGTCAAGGTCCCTCAAGAGGGCGTTGCCCTCGTCACAGCGGGCGCGGCGGCCGTCCGGGTGACCGGCCTACGCCGCCTCCCCGGCCGTGACCGTGAGCCGCTCCGGACCGTGGAACACCCAGTCCGGGGCGTACCGCACCTCGACCGCGGGCCGGGCGCCGGGCCGGAGCGCGGGCAGGTGGGTCAGGAGCACCGCGAGGCCGGTCTCGGCCTCGGCACGGGCCAGCGCGGCCCCCGCGCAGTAGTGGATGCCGAGGCCGAAGGCACAGTGCCGGGCCGGGTCCCGGTGGATGTCGAGCCGTTCGGGATCGGGGAAGCGGGCCGGATCACGGTTGGCGGAGCCCAGGACGAGGACGAGCCGGTCGCCCCGGCGCACCGCGTGCCCGGCGAGCGCGGTGTCGCGCTGCGCCCAGCGCGTGACCATCTGCACCGGCGGGTCGTGCCGCAGGAACTCGTCCACCGCGCCCGGCAGCAGGGCCGGGTCCGCCCGCAGTTCCGCGCGCAGCTCCGGGCGGGCGAGCAGCGCCAGCACCGCCTTGCCGAGGAGGCCGGTGGTGGTCTCGTGGCCCGCCGTCAGCAGATGGATGCACGTGGCCGACTGCTCCTCGGGCGTGAGCGGGGTCCGCTCGTCGGCGGCGCGCACGAGGGCCGAGAGCAGGTCCCCGCGGTCGTTCCCCGGACCGCGCCGCGCGTCCAGCTCCCGCCGGAAGAAGGCGTCGAGTTCGGCCGCCGCGCGCTCCGCCCCGGCCATTCCCGCACGGCTGCGGTCGGCCCGGGTCCCGCCCGCGCGCTGCAGCGCCAGCGCCCGCTCCCGGAACCAGCCGTGCCGCTGCTCCGGTACGCCGAGCACTCCGGCGATGACGAGCAGCGGGAAGGGCGCCGCGAAGCCGGCGACGAGGTCGAAGGGCGCGGCGGCCGCCGGATCCACGAGCGGGTCGACCAGCCGGCGCGCGATCCGGCGGATGCGCGGGCGGAGGGCGTCGACCGGCCCGTTGCCCAGGGCCGGGGCGACGAGGGCCCGCAGGTCCGTGTGGCGGGGCGGGTCGAGGAAGACCAGCCAGTTCTCGACGACCTGGCGCAGCACCGCGTAGCCGGGCGGCAGCGGGGCCGCGCTGCCGGTCGCCGGGTCCACGCGCCCGAACTCCCGGCGGGCGAGCACCCGCGCCACCTCCGCGTACCCGAACACGTACCAGGTCGTCGGACCGCGCGCCGGAGACCGCACGGCGTGCACCGGTCCGGCCTCCCGGTAGCGCCGGTAGACGGGGTACGGGTCGGTGAGGTCGAGCCGGGCCGGGTCGAAGGCCGGCAGCGGGCGGTACGACGGCTCGACGCCGCTCATGTGCCCGCTCCCCGCACCAGGTCGGCCAGGGCGCCCGGGTCCCGGGGCGGCGCCGTGCCGCGCCAGGCCACATGGCCGTCGGGGCGGACCAGCACGTACGGCCGCTCGTAACGCGCCGCCGCCACCGGGTCGGCGCACCGGACCACCCGCAGCGGCACCCGGCGCTCGGCGAACGCCCGTACCACCCCGTCCGGTCCGCCTCCGGGATCCGCCCCAGCCGCGTCCTCCGCCCGGGTCCCGAGATCCGCCGCACCCGCGCCCCCAGCCCGAGCCCCGGGATCCGCCGCACCCGCGCCTTCCGCCCGGGCCGCGCGATCCGCCGCACCCGCGCCCTCCGCCCCGGCCCCGGCCCCGAAGCACATCAGGACGAACTCCCGCCCGAACAGGTCGAGCGTCGAGCGGCCGGGGGCCAGCCAGACGTGCGGGGCCCTCGTGCCCGGCAGCGTCGAGCGGTTCACCGGGGCGGCCTCCTCGCCGTCCGCCCTGCCCTCGGCGGCCAGGACGGGGGAGCGGTAGCGGTACGCGAAGTGCATCTCCGGCCGGTCGAACTCCCGCCGCACGTCCGAGGCCGCCAGCTCCTCGGCCAGCGCCGCACGCGCCCGCGTGCCCGCCGGCGTGTCGTCCAGGAGCGCGGGCGAGATGCGGCGCTCCTGGGTACGGCGCAGATTGCGGTGCGCCTCCGCCACCCCGGCCAGGGCCACCGGACGGCGCTCCGTCCCGTACGAGCCGAGCAGCCCCGGCCCCGCCCAGCCGGCCAGCGCCGCGGCGAGCTTCCAGCCGAGGTCGGCGGCGTCGCAGACGCCTGTGCTCATGCCGAAGCCGCCCGACGGCGACAGGGTGTGCGCGGCGTCACCGGCCAGGAACACCGGCCCGGCCCCGTAGTGCTCGGCGACCCGGTGGGTCAGGTGCCAGACGGTGTCCGACTCCACCTCCAGGGGTGTGTCCAGCGGCACCGCCCGGCGCACCACGTCCAGCGGGGCCGCCGGGCCGACCGGGGCGGTGAGGCGGTAGAGCCCGCGTCCGTCGACCGAGCGCAGCGGATAGCGGAGGCCGGCGGGCGAGGTGAGGAAGTGGACGAGCGGGGCCCGCGGCCCGAGCAGCTTGGGCAGCTCGGGCGCCCGGAACACGATGTTGCGGAGCACCTTGGTCGCGTGCAGCTCGGGCATGGCGATCCGGCAGGCCTTCCGTACGGAGGAGGCGGCGCCGTCGCAGCCGACCAGGAAACGGGCCCGGACGGTGGCGCGGCAGCCGTCGTCGGAGCCGACGGCCGCCGTGACGCCGCCGGACGCGGTCGTGAAACCGAGCAGCCGGTGGTGCAGCCGTACCGGCCCCTCGGGGTGGCGGCCGAGACGGTCGAGGAGCAGCGGCGCCATCCAGTGCTGCGGGCAGATCGCCTCGGGCTCGGGGGTGTGTTCCGGCCGTGGCCGGGTCGCGGCCGTGCCGAACTCCAGCCGGTGGATCTCGTGCCCGCCGACCGCCGTCACCCAGGCGACGTCCAGGGCGTGGTCGTCGGGCCAGCCCGCGCCGCGCAGCGCGCCGGCCACCCCCCAGCGGCGGAACATCTCCATGGCGCGGGGCCCCACCGTGGTGATCCGCGGGTCCGCGGGGACCGCGTCGCCCGCCTCCACCAGCGCGAAGGCCACGCCCCGGAGGGTGAGGTCGAGGGCGAGCGCGAGCCCCACCGGCCCGCCGCCCACGACCAGGACGTCCGTCTCCCACGCAGCGGACGGCGCGGGTGTCTCGCAGGTGCTCATGGTTTCAGCGCCCTCCTTCGGTATGGACACCACGGCGGGCCTCGCCGCCGAACTGCTCGGCGTAGAAGGCCATCAGTTCCGGCACGCGCCCGGGCACGCCCTCGCACGCGCGGGCCATCCGGGCGAGGTGCGCGAAGCGCATCGCGAACGCCCGGCGGGCCACGTCGGGCCGGGCGAGCGCCACCGGCGGCTCCTCCAGCTCGAACGACGGGCCCGCCGTCCGGCCCCGCCACCCCGAGTCGAGCGTCACCAGCAGCTCGGCCAGCGGGCGCATCATCCCGGTCATCACGTCGATCGCCGCGTTCATCAGCCGGGACCGGCGCAGGCTCGCGTCGGGGCTCTCGGCGAAGTGCTGCACCATCAGCTGGAGCATCAGGAAGTAGCAGCGGTTGAACAGCCGCATCACCTCACGGGCGTGCGGGGCGCGGACCACCGCCCGCCCGGGGTGCGCCGGGTCGAGGGTCGGGTTGCGCAGCGCCGGATAGGCCGGGCTCCACGGCGCTCCCTGCCCGCCCGGCCCGTCCGCCCGCTCGGTCATGAGGAGTTCGCCGAGCCGCACGAAGGTGTCGTGGTGGGACTCCGGCAGCGGTCCCGGGGCGTCGAGCACCCCGCCCTCGCCCTGCTCGGTCACGAAGTCCACGGCGAAGAGCGCGCTCGACAGGTCGTCGACCTCCAGCTGGTAGTCGGGATGGCGGGCGTCGACCGCCCGGCCGAGGAAGAGACGGTGCTCGCCGCCGCCACGGCCCCGCTCCACCAGGAACAGGTCGGGCACCCGGGTCAGGCCGTCGCGGATCGCCGCGTACAGCTCGCTCGGCGAACCGAACAACGCGGGCCCGCCGGCGTGGTCGGGCACACCGGCACCGTCCCCGCCGCCGCTCCGGCCGCTCCCGCCGCTCGCGTCGCTCCGGTCGCCCGCCAGCCGCTCGGGCCGCTCGATCGCGACGAACCGCTGCACGCTGCCGAGGTGGAGCGGTTCGAGCGCGAAGTCCAGCGGCAGCGGCAGCCGCCCCGGCGTCCCGAAGTCGATCGCCGGCACGTGGAACGGCTCGCCCATCGCCATCAGGATGTTGTTGACGACCAGGAAGTGGATCATCTCCTCGCGGGCGACCGCGAACAGGGTGTCCCGGATTCCCCGGCTCAGCGTCTCGCCGCCGTCGCCGCAGGCGAGCCGCAGCTGCCGAGGCGTCCACACCCCGCTGCGGACGTACGCGAAACCGGCGCCGTGGGTGGGCAGCGAGTACCCGGCGTACAGATACTGCAGCGAGGTCGCCAGCTCCACCGTGACCGCCTGCCACAGCGCCTCCCGCAGCTGGGCACGGGTGGTGATCCGCGGCGGTGCGGCGGCGCCCGGAGAGGCCGGGGCCGCCGGGAGCACGGCGTCCGCCGCGCCGCGGGCCCGCAGGTACGTGAGGAGCAGCCGGGCCTTCGGCAGGGTCAGGTCGCGGGTCGGCGGCATGTAGAACGTGCGGTCCTTGTTCGCCGGGTCGCACATCTGCCAGATCAGCTTCGCGTACGTCTCCACCTTGCACCGGTCCGCCAGACTGAACACCTCGTCCCGCATGAACGGGAACAGCTGCTCGTAGAAGGCGAAGACCTCCCGGTGCAGCAGCTCGAAGCCGACGTCCTCCTTGAGGACCGCGTCCAGGTGCCAGTCGTCGGGCAGGACCCGTACGTGCGCCCCGCCGGCCCCCGCCCACCAGCCGAGCGCGTCCGCGTCGTCGTACGCGGCCGCCGCCGAACCGGCGGTGTCGGGCGCGCAGGGCGGCTGCTCGTCGCCGTCGACGGCGAGCAGCAGCCGCGCCGTGCCGGCCCGGGCGCCGCGCACCGTGAACCAGCCGCGGCCGTGGGCGTCGGTCACCAGACGGCACGAGTCGCCGAAGTCCGCCGGGCCGTCCGCCGGCGGCCCGGCCGGCGCGCCGTCCCGGCCCTCCTCCTTGCCGTCGGTGAGGCGCCCGGGCCGCAGCTCGACGACGCGCAGGTCCCCGGTGCGCGCCTCCGGCGCGGCGGCGACGGGGTCACGGGGCAGCGCCCGGGGATTGACGAACTGCCGGACGACGACCGGCTCCAGGGCCGCCGGGCGGCCCCGTACCTCGGCGCGCACCCTCACCTCCACGGCATGGTCCTCGCCCCGCTCCCGGTCCGGGTGCTCCACGAAGAGCGCCGCGTCGTCCGTGACCACCACCGCCTCCCGCTCGCGCAGCAGCACCGCCCCGCGCCCGCCGGACCCGTCGCCCTCCGCCGGCTCCTGACCGCCCGTTCGACCGCCTCCTGCCGTGCCCTGACCTCCTGAGCACCCGTCTTCCGCCGGTCCCGCCGCCTCCACCAGGCACAGGCCCTCGTCGGCGGCCCAGGCGGCGCCCGGCGCGGTCACCGGCACCCGCGCCACGATTCCGCCGTGGCCGTGCGGGCCGCCGGTCCCGGCGGGGCAGTCGTCCTTCCGTAACACCGCGACGAGTTCGTCCGAGACGACGGTCCGCAGTTCGAGGTCGCCGGGGCCCGGCCGGCCGAAGGGCAGGTTGAACACGGCCTCGTCGGCCGTCACCCGCACCGAGCAGACCCGCGCCCGCCGTCGGCCGTGACCCGGGTGACCGGTGGGGCGGCCGGTGCCGTACGGGACCAGCAGCCGGCCCGCCGGATGCGTGCGCGGCTCCTCCGGCCGCCAGGGCGCGATCACCCCGTGCAGCCGCCACTGCTGCGGCGCGTCGCCCGGCCCCGCGTACCCGTGGCCCGGCGAGCCGGGCGGGCCCGCTGCTTCCAGGACGAACTGGACGAGCAGCCCGCCGTGCTCCTCGGCCGCCGCGCGCAGCGCGCCCGCCAGCGGGGAGGGCGCGCCGGGCCCCTCCGGCCAGTCGAGGGCGGCACCGGAAGGGACCGCGAACTGGTGCAGCACCGAGGGCGCCGGGTCGAAGGACTGCCAGCGCGGCGGCTGGAAGCCGGCCACGTCTCCGAGGCACACGTGCCCGGAGTCGTGCGAGCGGCCCTCCCGGCCCAGTGCGAACCGGCCGATCATCAGGGTCGTCGTCCACGCCGACGCCGGGTCGACGTCGAACACCCGGGCCCGGTTGGCCGTCGTGCCCAGATACGGGTTGTAGTGGCCCCACAGGTCCACGGCCCGGCCGAGCAGCGGATCCCCGGCGGGCGCCGGGGCGCCGTCCGGGCCGTCGGCGGCCGTCACCCGGGCGTCGACCGAGAAGTGGCCGTTGCCCGACACGTGCCCGCCCTGGGCGCCCCGCTCGCGGAGCATCGCCTGGCAGTCGGCGGCCGGCCGGTCCGCCGGGAACGGCTTCCCCGGGAACGGCTTCCCCGGGGACGGCCTCCCCGGGGACGGCTCCGGGCCCGACTCCGCGGTGTTCCCGCCGGTGAGGACGGTGTTGGTCGCCAGGTCCAGCAGGCCGGCCGCCGCTGCGGCGCGCGGGCCCGTCGGCAGCCTGGTCACCGCCGTGCCCGCGAAGTACACCCGAGGGGCGTCGAAGACGCTCACGCCGCCTCCAGGAGGGCCGGGGCCGGACGGCCGTGACGGGCACCGGCGAGGCGGTCGATCCCGGCGACCGCGTCCAGGGCCGACTCCACCGCCCCCTCGATCCAGGCGGGTTCGGACGAGCAGTGCTCGCCGGCGAAGAACAGCCGCCCCTGCGGCCGGGCCGCCCGGCGTCGCTCCTCCTCGCAGGCCGCCGCGTCCTGCCCCCAGCGGATGGTGCAGCCGCCGGCCGTCCACGGGTGCTCGCCCCACGCCATGCTCGCCACGCCGAGCACCATGCCGCGCCGCCGCAACTGCGGATGCATCCGGCCCAGTTCGTCGACGACGGTCTCGTGCCGCAGACGGACCGGCATCCGCCCGAGGAGGTCGGCGTCCTCGCCGATGGTGTAGCTGGCGAGCAGTGCCGCTCCGCGCCGCCCCTGCTCGCCGCGCCGCCCGTGCGGACCGCCCGGCGGAACCTCGTCCGCCGGCGCCGGATAGTACGTCTGCCGGATCAGGCCGCCGCTGAACGAGGCGCCGCCACGGATGCCCTCCCGCTCCCAGAACGGCTCCCGGACGTGCACGGCCACCTTGGTCGCCGGGCAGTAGTCCACCTCGCGCACGACGGCCAGCTTGTCCTCGTCGAGACCGGTCAGGGCCATCCCGCGCAGCACCGAGAACGGCACCGTGCACAGCACCAGGTCCGCGCGGCGCACGGCGGCGAGCGGGCCGCGCCCGATCCGCAGCCGGACGTGGTCCGCGGCGACGTCGATCCCGGTCACCTCCTGGCCGAGCCAGATCGGGCCCCGGACGCGCGCGGCGAGCCGCTGCACCAGCTGGTCCATGCCGCAGGCGAGCCGGACGAGCCGCGGGCTGGTCTCGGTCAGGATGTCGTCGAGGAAGCCGTTGAGACGCGGACCGCAGCCGGCCCGGATGCCCGGATGGGCGGCGAAGAGGCCGTGCACGTCGATGCGGTCCTTCGCGTCGCCGAGCAGATGGGGCGTGAGGTCGAGCCGCTCGACCAGGTCGAGGAGGTCGTGGGCGAGGTCGGCGCGTAACCCGGTGCGCAGCGTCGGCGGGGCGACGGCGTCGACGACGGCCGCGAGCCAGGCGCCGAAGACGACGGTCTCCTCGCGGTAGTCGTCACGGGCGAGGGCGGACCGCACGTCCGCGATCAGCCGGCGCGGCGCGTCGCGCAGCCGGACGTGCCCGGTGCTGGTGGCGAGCAGGGCGTTCTCCTCGGAGAGCAGGGTCGTGAACGGCCGTACCTGGTCACGGAGTCCGAGATGGTCGATGTAGTGCATGGTGCGGTGGTGCGCGGTGGGTACGCGCATCGCGCCGAGTTCCACGAAGGGGGCGCCCTCGTGGGCGCCGAAGCGGTGGGTGCGGACGCGGCCGCCGAGCCGGCGGCTGCCTTCCAGGATCTCCACGCGGTGGCCGAGGCGCTCGAGTTCGTAGGCGGCGACCAGGCCGGCCATCCCCGCGCCGATGACGGTGACCGTGCCTCGGGTGCGTGTCCGGTGCTGGGACAAGGGATCTGACTCCCGTCACTGTGCGCTGGCTGAGGAGGAGGGGGAGGAGTGGCGGGGGGCGAGGCCGTCGAGGTACGCGGCGAGCGTCGCGGGCCGGTCGGCCGGGGCGACCAGGCCCACGTACCCGTCGGGTCTGACGAGCCGCAGCTCGCCGGGGCGGCCGAGCAGCCGTGCCTCGGCCGCGTCGGCCGGGGTGACCGGCAGCACCCGGACCGGCACGGGCCCGCGCGCGCACCGCTCCACGACGGCCTCCCGCACGGCCGCGTCGTCGCCGGGCCCGGCCGCGGGCAGGACCAGGGTCCAGGTGTCGTAGCGGAGCAGCGTGTGCAGCCGTACCGGCCCGGTGCCCGGGTGCCCGGTCGACACCAGCGCGTCCGGCATCCGGTCGCCGGCCCGCGGGGCCCGGCCCCGCCCGGGTCTCGTGGCGCTGCGCTGCCAGGACAGGGCGCTCGCCCGGTGGTGGCGGCCGAGATCGCTCAACTGCCGGTCGATCCGCCGCTGGAAGCCGGGCAGGGCGAGCGCGAGCGGCACGGTGGCGGTGAAGGCGTGGTAGCCGGGCGCGGGCAGCGGCAGCTCCATGAAGTTGACCCGCATCTCGCGGATGTACCGCACGGCGAGGGCGCGTTGCTCGGTGTCGTACGTGTCGAGGAGCCGCTCGTCGGCCTCGCCGCGGTGCACGGCGGCGAGCTTCCAGGCGAGGTTGTGGGCGCCGAGCATGCCCACGTTCATGCCGTGGCCGCCGACCGGCGCCCAGGCGTGGGCGGCGTCGCCCGCGAGCAGCCCGCGCCCGCAGCGCAGGCGGGCGGCGACCCGGTCGCTGAACCGGGCCCGGTTGAGCCACGGCGGGTCCGTGGGAGTGAGCCGCAGCCGGGGGAGGCGGGCGGTGCCGGCGACGAGGTCGCGCAGCTCGTCGAGGGTGGGCGGGGCGGTGAGGCCGGGGTCGGGGTCGTCGCGGAAGCAGAAGAAGCGGAAGCCGCCGCCGGGCAGCGGGAAGACGAGCAGGGAGCGGCGCGGGGCGAGGAAGACGTGGCCGTGGCCCGGGTGGCGGCCGTAGGGCCAGTCGGCGTGGGCGTTGCCCTGGACGACCTGGAGGCCGGTGCGGCGCCGGCCCTGGAACGGGATGCCGAGCCGGTCGCGGACCACGCTGGCGGTGCCCTCGCAGCCCACGATCCACGAGGCGGTGCCCGACTCGGCGGAGCCGTCGCCGAGGAGGAGGCTGAACTCGGCCCGGTCGTCGTGGACCTTGACGTCCGTCACCTCGCTGTCCCACTCGACCTCGGTGCCGAGCCTGGCCAGTTCGGCGCACAGCAGCCGCTCGATGTCGTGCTGCTCGATGTTGAGCGGGCGGCTGTGGGCCGAGCGGTGCCAGCCGGTGGTGAGTTCGCCGAGACGGCGGCCCGCCCCGTGGATGGTCACCTCGCCCAGCTCGACCGCGTGGCGCCCGAGCGTGCCGGCGACACCGAGGGCGTCCAGGGCCTCCGCCGCCCTGGGCCACACGACCAGGGCCCGGGCCTCGAGCTTGGCCGCCGGCGCGCGGTCCACCACCCGCACGCCGATGCCGAGCCTGCGCAGGGCGATCGCCAGCGTCAGCCCGACCGGCCCCGCACCGACCACGCACACGTCCACATCCGGCATCCGGCCCACTCCCCACCCGTCGACCCGCTTCGTGCCACTCCGCACCGAGAGCCGGAACCAGCGACTCCGGCATGTTCTTCAGGGTGCGCGCCGATGATCACGTCTCGCCAGGGCGTGCGGCCCGGCGCGAGAAGCATTCGACCTGCCGATATGACTCCCTGTGCATCACATCGTCTGTTTGGGTGACCGGGTGACCGGGTGGGCGGAAGGCCGCCCGGCCGCGCGGGGGCGGGCGTTGCCGCGTGCGGCGGAGCCGAGAAGCGCCTGCCTCTTATGTCTCATATAGGGTGATGCGATAGGAATCGCGGAGTTTGCCCCACGGGGCCCGGCCGATGCGTAGGTCGATGCGTTGGACACTCACCAGTCGCCGAGCAGGGTCCCGCAGCCGCCCAGGGCGGCCGTCGGGTACGCGGGCGTGCTCAACGACCTGCTGCCCATCGCGCTCTGGCGGGAGGACGCGCAGGGCCGGATCGTCGAGTGGTCACTGGCCGCCCAGGACCTGCTCGGCTACCGCCCGGAGGAGGCCATCGGCCGGCTCGCCACACCACTCCTCGTGCCCGACACCAACCATGAGCTCGCCGAGCGGCTGACCCGCAAGGTCCAGGCCGGCGAGACCGTCGTCGGCACCCTTCCCGTACGGCACCGCGACGGTCACTCGGTCGCCATGGAGATGTGGATCGTGCCCGCCGCCGACCCGGCGGGCAGACCCGGCGCCATGCTCATCGCCTTCGAGACCTCCCAGGTCCTGCGGATGCGCGACAACCTGGCCGCCCTGGAGTCGCTCTTCACCCAGTCGCCCATCGGCCTCGCCACCCTCGGCCCCGACCTGCGCTTCCTGCGCGTGAACAACGCCCTCGCCCGGATGAACGGCGTCCCGCCCGCCGACCACGTCGGCCGCCGGCTCACCGAGGTCGTCCCCGGCGTCAACGCCGGCGCCCTCGAGGCCCTGATGCAGCAGGTCCTCGACACCGGCACCGCCGTCGTGGACGCCCGCCGGGCCGGCCGCACCCCCGCAGACCCCGACCACGACCACATCTGGTCGAACTCCTACGCCCCGCTCCTCGACCACGGCGGCCGCCCGCTCGGCATCATCGCCTCCCTCATCGACATCACCGAGAGCCAGCAGGCCCACATCGAGGTCGAACGCGCCCGCCACCGCTTCGCCCTCCTCGCGGAGGCCGGAGCCCGCATCGGCACCACCCTCGACCTGCGGCAGACCGCCGAGGAGGTGGTCTCCTTCCTCGTCCCCCAGCTGGCCGACTCCGCCGACGTCCAGCTCCTGGAAGCCGTCCTGGAGCCCGACGAGTCCACCGCCGCCACCCGCGGCGTGCTGCGCCGTCTCGCCGCCCGCTTCCCCGACCCGACCGCGCCGACCGCCCTCCTCGCCCCCGGCCAGACCTTCCAGATCCCGCTCGACTCGGTGTACGAGGAGGTCATCACCGACGCCCGGGCCATGGACCTGTACACCGCCGACGTCCCCGCCCTCATCAAGGACCCGCGCCTGGAGGCCCTGCGCCGCTATCTCGCCACCCGCATCGGCTCCGCCCGGCTCATCCCGCTCGTGGCCCGTGGCAAGGTGCTCGGCACCGTCTCGGTCACCCGGCTGCGCAGCCGCGAACCCTTCGACGAGGAGGACCGGGTGCTCATGGACGAGGTGGTCGCCCGGGCCGCCACCAACATCGACAACGCCCGGCTCTACACCACCCAGCGGCAGGCCGC
Organism: Streptomyces sp. NPDC127092; assembly: GCF_042722475.1. Taxonomy (NCBI): domain Bacteria; kingdom Bacillati; phylum Actinomycetota; class Actinomycetes; order Kitasatosporales; family Streptomycetaceae; genus Streptomyces; species Streptomyces sp. NPDC127092. The sequence goes on along the minus strand of NZ_JBHXFE010000017.1, from coordinate 29,499 downwards.
CCTCACCCTCCAGCGCAGCCTCACCAACAACGCCCTGCCCGACGTCACCGGCCTGGAACTCACCGGCCGCTACCTCCCGGCCAGCGACCACGACGTCGGCGGCGACTGGTTCGACGTGGTCGCCCTGCCCGGCGGCCGCACCGGCCTGGTCATCGGCGACGTCATGGGCCACGGCATCCACGCGGCGGCGGTCATGGGGCAGCTGCGCACCGCCGTCCGCACCCTGGCCCGCCACGACATCCAGCCGGCCCGCATGCTGCGCTCCCTGGACGCGGTCGTCGCCGACCTCGGCGAGGACGAGATGGCCACCTGCGTGTACGCGGTGTACGACCCGGCCGGAGCCGGCTGGACCATCGCCCGCGCCGGGCACCCGCCGCCGGCCGTCGTCACCCCGGACGGCACCGTCACCTTCCTCGACGGACCGCCCGGCACGCCCCTGGGCACGGGCGCGCACGAGTTCGGCACCGAGGAGGTGGCGCTCCCCGCGGGAGGACTCCTCGTGCTGTACACGGACGGCCTCATCGAGGCCCGCGACCAGGACCTCGACCAGGGCATGGCGAGGGTCGCCGCGGCGCTGCGCGACATGGACCGGCCGCTGGACGAGCTGTGCGACGAACTGCTGGCCGGGCTTCCCGAGGGCCCGGCCCAGGACGACGTGGCGATGCTGCTCGCCCGTACGACGAGGACGTGACGCCCGCCCGCGCGACGAGGAGCCGATCAGGGACGAGCTGATCAGACGGGGGCGCCGCGTTCCAGAATCTCCTTCAGGTGCTGCCCGTCGCGCGGCATCTCCTTGCGGACACGCGGCTTGACCATGAGGGGCACGATCGCCTTGCCGATGCCGTGGCCCTCGAAGTCGAGGGAGAGAGTCACCCGCGACCGCGTGCCGCCGTCGATCGGCTCGACGGTGCCCTCCAGGTCGGGCCGGACGGGCCCGTCGATGCCGTGGACGTGCCAGCTCCGCGGCGCGTCCAGCTTGGTGAGCTCGACGTTCATGTCGAAATCACGGTTCCCCATGTGCCGGGTGACCTTCATCTGCTGGCCGACGGCGCCGGAGGGGCCGCCGATCCGTTCCACCTTGACCGCGCTCTCCTGCCAGTCCGGCAGATGAGTCGGATCCGTGACGTAGGCGAAGACCTCTTCGGGCGGGCGGGCGATGTCGACGGAGGCAGTGATCCTGGACATGTCGCCTCCTTGCTCGGGCGAGGAAGGATCCCTCCCATCGTCCCACGCGGCAGGCCCACCACGCAGGCTCAGCGCCCGACGGACCGCGCCCGGTACAGGTCCCTGAGAAGGGCGATCTCCGCGCCGTGGTGCAGCAGTTCCTGGTTCATCCACCAGACGATCTCGATGAACGGGTTCTCGGGATCGCTGCCGTGCGGATAGCTGCTGAAGCCCACCGTGTCCAGGTCCTCGTCGGTCACCGACAGCAGCACCTCGCGCCAGGCGCCCATGGCCTTGTCGAAGTCCGCCACGGCCGAGGCGGCGTCCCCGCGGCTGTGGAAGTCGTCCCTGGTCAGGGTGCGGGTGCCGGCCGTGTGGTCGGTGCGCAGGAGGAACATCTCGGCGAGGTGGCTGAGCCGCCACGCCAGGGTGGTGAACGGCGCCGGCTCCGGGTGCGGCGGCGGTGCCGTGTCCCGCCCCCAGTCACCGGCCCCGGCCAGCAGCGTGGCGCGCGGCCCCGGGCCCGCCTCGCGGCGCCGGACCGACCAGCAGTCCGGCACCGGCTCCCACAGGTACTCGTCCTCCGTGACCGGCCCGACCGCGACGTCCGTCCCGTTGCCGCTGTCCATGACCGGGCCGTTGAGCCGGTTCACCAGCCGCTCGCGCGCGAAGTCGAACTGCTCGAGCAGGGGGACGAGACGGGGCGGCATCGCCATGGGACGCTCCGGAGGGATCGACGGGAAACGGCACGGTGCGCCCGCACCTTGTCACACAACACGCCGCGCGGCCACGGGATTTCGGCCCGGCCGGCCCGGTGCCCCGGGCCCCGGGGCCGGCTAGGAGGGCAAGGCGCCCGACAGGCCCCGCAGCCAGTCCAGTGCCGCCTGGGCGCTGAACTCCGCCTGGCCGCCCCGCAGCAGCAGATCCGCCGTGGCGAAGGCCGGGTCGTCCGCCGTGCCCGGCACGTAGGGCAGTGCGAGGCACCGCATCCCCGCCGCGTGCGCGGCCGCCGCGCCCGGCGGCGCGTCCTCCAGGACCACGCACCGCCCCGGTGCGGTACCGAGCCGGCGGGCCGCCTCCAGGAACACGTCCGGCTCCGGCTTGCCGCGGGCCACCTCCTCCGCCGACACCGCCGTCGGCAGGAACGGGGCGAGCCCCGTCCCGGCCAGCACGGCCTCGATCGCCGCCCGCGAGGAGCCCGAGGCCACCACCATCGGCACCGCGTCCGCGTGCAGCCGCTCCACGAACTTCCGCATCTCGGGGAAGACCGGCGTCGAGGCCCGGGCGAGCTCCAGATAGTGGCGGTTGGTGGCGTCGAGCAGCTCGTCGACCGGCGCGCCGACGCCGAACCTGCCGGCCAGCAGCTCCAGGGACTCGCGCGTGCCGATCCCGATGAACCGCGTGTGGTGCTCCCAGTCGTAGTCCTCGGGCGTCACCCCGTACGGGCCGAGGGCCCGGAGGGTGGCCAGATGGTAGTTGGGCTCGCTGTCCACCAGTGTGCCGTCGAGATCGAAGACGACCGAGAAGCGCGCGCTGTCCATGCGCCCAGCCTCGCAGAGGACGGGCCCGGTTCCGAGGGTCCTTGGTCCCTGGTACGGGCAGGAGCCCGCGGCCCGCCGCTCAGGAGCCGCCCGCCGTGCGCCCCGCCCGCGGCCCGCCGCTCAGGACCCGCCCGAACGCGTGGCCACCCCCCTCGCCCGCCGCTCAGGAGCCGCCGCGCCGCCCCACCGCCTCGACCAGCGGGAGCAGCCGGTGCGGCACCCGCTCGCGCAGGGCGATCTCGGTCCGGGTGCGGACCACGCCGGGCAGCTGGATCAGCCGCTGGATCACGTCCTCCAGGTGCCCGGCGTCCCGCGCCACCACCCGGGTCAGCAGGTCCCCGCCGCCGGTGATGGAGAAGGCCTCCACGATCTCGGGAACGGTCGCGAGAGCGTCGCCGACCTCGTCGAGATGGCCCTGCGTCACCTCGATGTGCACGAACGCGAGCACCGGGTGCCCGAGCGCCGCGGGCGAGAGCACCGGCCCCGTGGCCGTGATCACCCCGTCCCGCTCCAGCCGGTCGATCCGGGCCTGCACGGTGCCCCGTGCCACGCCCAGGATCCGCGCGTACTCGCGCACACTGGTGCGCGGCTGCTCGATGAGGAGTCGCAGGATGCGGGTGTCGAGCTCGTCCACCGCCATGGTCCGATGGCCTCCTTCTGGTCGAGATTCCCCGGCTTCGACTGTACCAATGGCCCACCCTCCGGCCAGCCGGTTGAGCCAGTGGGCGGACTGATGCTTTCCTCTTACAAGAGTTGACGACTGATGGCGCCGCGCACGCGCCGGACCGGCGAGGTGGCCGGCCCCGGACCCGCGGCGCCTTCGTCATGTGTACCTGCGTGTGCGTGAAGAGGGTGTGTGTTCGGAAGCGGGGGCGGAACGTCCGTCATGAAGAAGGGTCTGGACCGCGTCGGCGCGATGCTGCGGACGATGTGCGTGGCGCCCGATCCGGGGAGGGTCCGGCTGCGGGTGTCGAGTCGCGCCGTGCTCGCCGTGGGCCTCGCCGTGGCCGCCGCGGAACTGGCCGGCCTCTCGCTCACCGCGTCCATCACCGCCGGTCTGGCCGCGCTGCTCGCCCTCTTCACCGTCGCCGACCCGACCGTGCGCCGCCAGGCCGTGACGACCGCTCTGCTGCCGCTCGCGGGCTTCCCGGTCCTCGCCCTGGCCACCGTGCTGCACGGGACGCCACTGGTCCGCGACCTGGCCTGGCTCCTGGTGGTCTTCGCCGGCGTGTACGCGCGCCGCTGGGGCCCGCGCGGGCACGCGCTCGGCATCTTCGCCTTCATGCAGTTCTTCGTGACGCAGTTCCTGCACGCGGTGCCCGCGCAGCTGCCCGAGCTCTTCGGCGCCGTGCTGCTCGCGCTCGGCGTCGTCGGCGCGGTCCGCTTCGTCGCCTGGTGCATCGAGCGGCGCGTGCCGCCGCCCGCGGCTCCCGCGCCGCTGCCCGGCACCGGTCTCCGCCGGCCCACCACGCGGCAGGCCTTCCAGGTCACCGCGGCCTGCGCGGTCGCGCTCGCGGCCGGCCAGCTCCTGTCCCAGGAACGCTGGTACTGGGCCGTCGGCACAGCCTGGTGGATCTTCGTCAACACCGCCTCGCGCGGCGAGACCCTCGTCCGTGGTTTCCGCCGCGTCGTCGGCACCGTCACCGGCATCGCCGCCGGACTGCTCATCGCCCTGCCGCTGGGCGGCGCCCCGGCGCCGACGGCCGCCCTCGTCGCCGTCTGCGTCTTCGGGATCTTCTACACCGCGCCGCTCTCGTACAGCTGGATGATGTTCTTCGTCACCGTCATGGCGGGACTGCTGTACGGCCTACTCGGCGTCCTGCACCCGGGGCTGCTGCTGCTCCGGTTCGAGGAGACCGCCGTCGGCGCCCTCGGCGCGGCCGTCGGCGTCGCCCTGCTCCCCGTCACCACCCACGCGGCCACCAACGCCTGGATCCAGCGGGCCGTGACCTGCGTGCACGCCTGCACGACCGCCGCCGCGCGCCGGCTCGCCGGTGACCCGTACGCCGACCCCGCCGCCCACGCCGCCGAACTCGACCTCCTGCTCGGCCGGGCCCGGCTCTCGCTGGCGCCGCTCGTCCACCCGCTGAGCCCGCTGCGTGCCCGCAAGGCCCGCGCCCGCCACGTCCTCGCCCTGCTCGACGACTGCGCCCGCGCGAGCCGGGGCCTGGCCGAGGTCGCGGCCGACCCCGACGCCTCGCACGACGCCCGCCTCGCCGCCGCCGCGTGGCGCGTCGAGGCCGCCGTGCACGCCCTGGTCCCGCCGGCCGCCCCGGTACGCGCCGCCGAGACCGCCCCGGCCTCGCTGCCGGCCCACCACCCCGGCGCCGAGGCCGCCCTCGGTCACCTCCACGTCCTGGAGCACGCCCTCACGGCCCTGGCGACCCCGCTGCGCACGGCCCCGAGCTCCCCGCTCGTCCCGGCGGCCTGAGCCCGGGCGGACGGACAACGGCCGGGCCCACGGGGCCAGGCCGTCATCTCACCGCGGTGAACCCCCTCTTGGTCTAGACCTCCTGCTAACGTCGGCCAGGACGACGGCCGGTCTGCCGTGACCGGCCCGCAGGACAGGGGAGGCGCCATGGGTGAGGCACGGACGGGTCAGGCGGGCGCGCAGCGCCCTACGCGGGCGTTCATCGGGTCGTTCACCTCGGCGGGCGGCCGCGGCGTACTCGTCGCCGAGGCGGACCCCGAGCGGGGCGCGCTCCACATCACCGGAACGAGCGACGCCGTCACCGACCCCTCCTTCCTCGCCCTCGACGGGAACCTGCTCTACGCCGTCTCCGAGACCGAGGAAGGCGCGGTCGCGGTCTTCGACGTCAGCGGCCCCGAGCCCCGCCCGCTCGGCGCCCCCGTCCCCGTCGACGCGGCGGGGCCCACCCACCTCGCCGTCACCGCCGGGCACGTGCTCACCGCGAACTACACCTCCGGCAGCGTCACGTCCCTGCCCCGCGCCGCCGACGGCGCCCTCGGCCCCGTTGCCGGGCAGCTGCGCCACGAGGGCTCCGGGCCCGTCGCCGACCGGCAGGAAGGTCCGCACGCCCACCAGGTGGTCACCGACCCCGGCGGCCGCTGGGTGCTGGCCGTCGACCTCGGCACGGACTCCGTCACGGTGAGCGCCCTCGACCCCGCGACCGGCGCGCTGCGCCCGCACGGAGCCACCGCGCTGCGGCCCGGCACCGGACCGCGCCATCTCGTCTTCCACCCGGCCGGCACCCACGCGTACGTCCTGAACGAGCTGGAGCCCACCCTCACCGTCTGCCGCTGGGACGGCGGGACCGGCGTGCTCACGCCGCTGGGCGAGACCCGTGTCGTCCCCGAGGGCGCCCCCGGGCCGAGCTACCCCTCCGAGGTGGTCGCCGCTCCCGACGGGCGCTTCCTGTGGGCCGCCGTGCGCGGCGACGACACCCTCGCCGTCCTCGCGCTCGACGCGGCCGGCGACACCGCCCGGCTCGTCGCCTCGGTGCCCTGCGGCGGCCACTGGCCCCGCGACCTCACCCTCGACCCCTCCGGGCGCCACCTGTACGCGGCCAACGAGCGCTCCGGCGACGTCACCTGGTTCACCGTGGACCCCGACACCGGTCTGCCCGAGCGCGCGGGCTCGGTCCCGGCCCCCGCCGCCTCCTGCGTGGTCCTCGGCTGAGCCGGCGCGACGCCCACGGGAAGGGCCCGCACCGGATCGTTCCGGTGCGGGCCCTTCCCGTCACGGTCGTGCGCCGCCGGTGCGGCGGTCGCGCCTCAGCGGACCGGCGCGCCCGGCTGCGGCGCGATGCCCAGCGCCGACATGTACTGCGAGAGCACCAGCCGGCCGATCGCCGGGTACGCGCCCAGCGGCTCGGCCGCCGCGCAGCCGGCCTCCTTCGCGGCCGCGTCGAGCAGCCCCTCGGCCAGCTCCGGGCCGATCAGGTACGGGGCGAGCGCGAGCTGCTCCGAACCGGCGCCGCGCAGCTGCTCGGCGATCGACGCGATCGAACCCTCCTGGTCGAGCGCGGCGGCCATCACGGGCACCGCGAGGCGGGCCGCGAGCAGCATGCCGGTGATGCCGGCGGCCTGCACGGCCTCCTCGCCGCCCACGGTGGCCAGGATGATGCCGTCGGCCGCCGTGGCGACGGTGAACAGCCGCGCGCGGTCGGCGCGGGCCAGACCGGCCTCGGAGAGCCGCACGTGCAGCGCCTCGGCCAGCAGCGGGTGCGGGCCGAGCACGTCGGTCAGCTCGGCGGTGTTGCCCGCGTCCATCACGGCCTGGCGGATCTGCCGGGTCAGCGCGCTGTCGGGGCCCGCGAGCAGCGGCACCACGACCGCGGCGGGACCCTCCGGGGCGGCGACCTCGCGGCCGGCGGCCACGGCGATCTCGTACCGCTCGGTGCGCAGGGCCTCCACCCGCGTCAGCACCGCGGCGAGGCCGGGGTACTCGGTGTCGTCGCCGTCCAGGTAGCCGATCTCGGCCTCGATGCCGGGCAGCTCCGAGCGGGCGATGCTCACGACCTCCTCGGCCAGCGAGCGTATGGCGGCCGACGGCGCGCCGGGAACGGCGAGAACCAGCGTGGGAGCGCCCTCGGGCGCCGCCACGGGTTCAGGACGACGGTGCCGCCCGGACTGGCGGGGGCGCGGCATTCGTACAGGCAGGCCGGGAGTGGGCCCAGTGGGGGAGCTCATGGCGCCGCATGCTACTGGTTTCGCACGCCGCGCGGTTCGCTGAGGTGCGACTGAGCGACTTCTGCCCCGCTATGTCCGAACCGGCCGGTAATCGGCGGTTACCTGGCGAGTTGCAGCAGCCGTGGATCCTCCGGCAGAAGCAGCGATCCGTCGGCGAGCGCGGCCGCGATCGTCACCGCCCCGGCCAGCGGGTCGCCCGCCGCGGGCACTTCGCGGACGCCCGGCAGCAGCGCGCCGAACTCCGCGCGCAGCGGCCCGAGCAAGGGCTCGCCCATCATGAACAGACCACCCGTCAGGGCGACTTCCCTCCCGGGTCCGGAGGGCACGACGGCCGCCGCGGCCTCCGCGATGTGCGCGGCGGCACGCTCCAGGACGCCTGCCGCGACCGCGTCCCCGGCGGCCGCGCAGACGGCCACCTCGGGCGCGAACGAGGCGAGTACGGCCGGCCGGTCGGTGCGCGGATACAGCGCGCCCGGCAACCCGGCCGCCGGGCCGAACCGTTCCTCGGCGCGCGCGAGCAGCGCGGCCGAACCGCCCCGCCGGCCGTCGTACGCCCGCATCGCCGCCTCCAGGCCGGCCCGGCCGATCCAGGCGCCGCTGCCGCAGTCGCCCAGAAGGTGGCCCCAGCCGTCCGCCCGGCGCCAGCCGCACAGGTCCGTGCCGATCGCGACGAGGCCCGTACCACCGGCGACGACCGCGCCCGGACGCTGGCCGAGCGCTCCGGCGTACGCGGTGACCGCGTCCGCCGCGAGCGCGAGCCGCCGCACGCCCCAGGCCCGCTCGATCGCCCCGGGCAGCTCGGCCCGCAGCCGGTCGCCCAGGGTCGCCATCCCGGCCGCCCCGACGGCGACCGCGAGGAGGGACCCGCCGCCGGCCCGCGCCGTCATCGCGTCCACGGCCGGCAGCAGCTGTCCGAGCAGATGGCCGGCGTCGATGCCGCCGGCGCCGGTGCGCACCGGCTCACGGGACGAGACCGTCTCCACGATCTCCCGGCCCTCGCCGGCCGGTCCCTGCCCCGGGCGCGCGAGCGCGACCCGCAGTCCCGAGCCGCCGGAGTCCACTCCGACGACGAACGCGCGCTCCGGGGCGGTCGTCACGGCAGCTGCCAGTCCACGGGCTCGGCGCCCTGACGGAGCAGCAGTTCGTTGGTGCGGCTGAACGGCCGCGAGCCGAAGAAGCCCCGGTCTGCGGACATCGGCGAGGGGTGCGAGGACTCGATGGCCGGCAGGTTGCCGAGCAGCGGGCGCAGATTGCGGGCGTCGCGGCCCCACAGCACCGAGACGAGCGGCTTGCCGCGCGCCGCGAGGGCCCGGATGGCCTGTTCGGTGACCGCCTCCCAGCCCTTGTCGCGGTGCGCGCCGGGCCGCCTCGGCGCCGTGGTGAGCGCCCTGTTGAGCAGCAGGACGCCCTGCCGGGTCCACGGCGTCAGGTCGCCGTTGGCCGGCCGGGGGAGGCCCAGGTCGGTGTGCATCTCCCGGAAGATGTTCTCCAGGCTCGGCGGCAGCGGGTGCACGTCCGGCGCCACGGAGAAGCTCAGGCCCACGGCGTGGCCGGGTGTCGGATAGGGGTCCTGGCCGACGATGAGGACCCTCACCTCGTCGAAGGGCTGCTGGAACGCCCTCAGGACGTTCGCCCCCGAGGGCAGATAGGTCCGCCCGGAGGCGATCTCCTGCCGGAGGAAGTCGCCCATCGCGGCGATGCGTTCGGCCACCGGCGCGAGCGCGTGCGCCCACCCGGCCTCGACGATTTCGTTCAACGGTCGTGCTGCCACGCCGTCACTCTATCGGCGCACACCGACAACGCCCCCCGCCGTCCGAGCGGCCACCGCCCGACCGGTGACCGCTCGGACGGCCGTCGCTCAGCCGATCACCGCCGCCCGTACGCACAGCACGTCCGGCAGGTGCTCGGCGAGCAGCTGCCAGCTGTCCCCGTCGTCCGCGCTCGCGTACACCTCGCCGTTGCGGTTGCCGAAGTAGACGCCCGCCGGGTCGCCGTCGTCGGTGCACAGGGCGTCGCGCAGCACCGTGCCGTAGTGGTCGCCTTCGGGCAGGCCCTTGGCCAGCGGCTCCCAGGTCGCGCCCGCGTCGCTGGTCCGGTAGACCCGGCAGCGGTGCCCGGCCGGCACGCGGTCGGAGTCGGCGTTGATCGGGAAGACGTAGGCGGTGTCCGGCCGGTGCGGGTGGGCGGCGACGGCGAAGCCGAAGTCGGACGGCAGGCCCTCGCCGATGTCGGTCCAGCGCCCGCCGCCGTCGTCACTGCGGAACACGCCCCAGTGGTTCTGGAGGTAGAGCCGGTCCAGGTCCCCGGCGTCCTGGGCGATCTTGTGCACGCACTGCCCGAACTCCGGGTTCGGGTCGGGCAGGAACACCGCCGACACGCCTTCGTTCGACGGGGACCAGCTCGCGCCGCCGTCACGGGAGCGGAAGACGCCGGCGGTCGACACCGCCACGGTCACGGCGTCCGGGTCGCGCGGGTCGGTGACGACGGTGTGGACCGCCTCGCCGCCTCCGCCCGGCACCCACCGGTCCCGGGTGGGGTGCTCCCACAGCGGCCGCACCAGCTCGAAGGACTCGCCGCCGTCGGCGGACCGGAAGAGCGCGGCCGGCTCCGTCCCCGCGTAGACGACGTCGGGGGAGTGGGCGGGCGCGGGGTGCAGCTGCCAGACCCGCTCCAGCGAAGCCCCGCTGTCCTGCGGGAACTTGACCGCGGGCCGGGGCGGCTCCGTCCAGCTCCCGCCCAGGTCGTCGGAGTGGAAGACGGAGGGGCCCCAGTGCGTGCTGTCCCCTCCGACCAGGATTCTGGGCACCGGGCGGCGGGTGTCGATGCCGATCGAGTAGATCGCCTGCGCGTTGAAGTGAGGGGCGTCGAACTCCCATCGGCCGTCTCGCCCGCGGCCGATGAAGAGCCCCTTGCGGGTGCCCACGGTCAGTAGCACGTCGGTCATGCCGACACCTCCAGGACGCCGTTGTCGCGGATACGGGCCAGTCTGCACCCCACCACTGACAACGGCTCCCGGAGACCGCTCCGCCCCTGGTCAAGGGCGTGTTGTGCGGCCCGGCCGCGGACGCGAGGGCTCAGAACGCCCGGGCGTACTGCGGCGGGAAGGCGAGCTCCGCGCCCAGCTCGCGGGCCGCGCGGCGGGGCCAGGAGGCGTCGCGCAGCAGCTCGCGGCCGAGCAGCACGGCGTCCGCCTCCCCGTTGGCGACGATCTTCTCGGCCTGCGCGCTCTCCGTGATCAGGCCCACGGCGGCGACCGCGAGCCCGGCCTCCTCCTTGACCCGGGTGGCGAACGGCACCTGGTAGCCGGGGGCGACGGGGATCCTGGCCGGTCCGCCGTTGCCGCCGGTCGACACGTCGAGCAGGTCCACGCCGTGCTCGCGCAGCAGGGCGGCGAGGCGGACGGTCTCGTCCGCCGTCCAGCCCTGCTCCTCCAGCCAGTCGGTGGCGGAGATGCGGAAGAAGAGCGGCAGCTCCTCGGGCCAGACGGCGCGCACGGCGTCGACGACCTCCAGGGCGAGACGGGTGCGGTTCTCGAACGATCCGCCGTAGGCGTCGGTGCGCCGGTTGCTGAACGGGGAGAGGAACTGGCCGATCAGATAGCCGTGGGCGCCGTGCACCTCCACGACCTTGAAGCCGGCCGCGAGGGCCCGCCGCGCCGCGTCGCCGAACTGCCGGACGACGTCCTGGATCTGCTCGACCGTCAGCTCGGTCGGCACGGGGTGGACCTCGTCGTACGCGACCGGGCTCGGCCCGAGCGGCTGCCAGCCGATGCCCCGGTCGGCGGCGACGGGCCCGTTGCCCTCCCAGGGCCGCTGGGTCGAGGCCTTCCGTCCGGCATGGCCGATCTGGACGCCCGGTACGGTGCCCTGCGCGCTCAGGAACCCGGTGATCCGGCGCAGGCCGTCGATCTGCGCGTCGTCCCAGATGCCGAGGTCGAAGGGGCTGATCCGGCCCTCGGGGGCGACGGCGGTCGACTCCAGCAGGATGAGGCCGGCGCCGCCGGTGGCGCGGGCGCCGTAGTGCGCGAGGTGCCAGTCGCCCGCGACACCCGCGCCCGGACCCGTCGGCTCCGCCGAGTACTGGCACATCGGGGCCATCCAGACGCGGTTGGGGACGGTGACGGACCGCAGGGTGAAGGGCTCGAACAGGGCGGCGCTCATGACGGACTCCGTTTCGGCGTGACAGGTGCTGCCTCGGGATGACGTTCGTACGATACGCATCGTAGTACGGCACCTGTCAAACTACGAGGACCCTCGTACAATGGAGCTCCCATTCCCGAGAGCCGTGGAGCCGCAGCCGTGACGACCGCGACCAACCCCCGGGTCCTGGAACACCCCGAGCGCGAGGACATCCGCCTCGAAGCCGTGCTGCACGCCCTGTCCGACGCCGTACGGCTTCGGATCGTGCGCGACATGGCGCGCGGCGAGGGCGCCGAGTTCTCCTGCTCGCACTTCGCGCTGCCGGTCACCAAGTCGACGAGCACCCACCACTTCCGCGTGCTGCGCGAGAGCGGCGTGCTCCGCCAGCTCTACCGGGGCACGACCAAGCTCAACACCCTCCGCCGGGACGACCTCGACGCCCTCTTCCCCGGCCTCCTCGACGCCGTCCTCACGGCGGCCGAGTCCCAGGCGGAACGCCTGGGCGACTGAGGAGCGTATGGGGGGTTGGCGGACGGCGGGGCGGGCAGGGCGGGGGCCGGGACCGGGAGGGGAACACGATGGCAGCGAGCGGGCGGGGCGGGAAGCCGTGGCGGACAGTGCGGGCGCGGCTGCTGATGCGTCCGTTCCGCAAGTACGGCCCGGGGTCGGCCATGCGGCGGCCGGAAGCGGAGATACGAGCGCACGCACTCGTGGAGAAGGCCCTCGCCATCCACATCGGCGTCCACCCTCACGACGAGGAGTTGTACAGCCGTGGGTTCCTGACCGACTGGCGCGACAGGCTGGCACGGCAGATCGGCTGACGGGCTGGGCGTGGCTCCGGTGGACGAGTCCGGCCGGGGCGGGGGTGCGGTCCGGATCAGCCGATCGGCCGGCCCTCCCCGGCACGGTCGGCCGGGCCGCCCTCCCCGCGGTGTCGGGCGGCGTCGAGGACGGGGCCGCCGCGGGCCGCGCCGCGCAGGCCCGCCCAGTCGGGGATCTTCACCGGGCCGCGCCCCAGCGTGCCGCCGAGTGCCGCCTCGGCGCGTTCGATCGCCAGCCAGCCCGTCCAGGGCACCGGCTCGTGCCCGAGGGCGTGCAGCTCCGGCAGCGGGTCCGGCGCGATCGGGCGGCGGGCAAGCGCGGGGGCGTCGGCCAGCAGGGAGGCGACGGTCTCCTTGGCGCAGGGGCGGTTGGTGCCGATCACCCCGGTGGGGCCCCGCTTGATCCAGCCGGCCACGTACTCGCCCGGCGACGGGACTCCGTCGCGCAGCACCCGGCCCGCCTCGTGCGGCACCGTGCCCGTCGCCGTGTCGAACGGCAGCCCGGGCAGCGGCACGCCCTGGTAGCCGACCGCGCGCAGCACCAGTCCGGCCGGGATCTCCTCGTACCGCCCGGTGCCCCGCACCCGGCCCTGCTCGTCGGGCTCGGTCCGCTCGAAGCGGACCGCCGTGACCCGGCCGGCCTCGCCGAGGATCTCCACCGGCCGCAGGAAGAACCGAAGCCGGACCGCGCGGGCCGGCGGCGGGCCCTCGGCGGCGCGCCCGGCCCAGGCCCGTAGGACCTCCACGTTGCGCCGGCTCACGGCGGGCAGCCCGTCCGGGGCGGCGTACCCGGGATCGAGGGCGAGCTCTGCCGGATCGACCACGACCTCGGTGTCCGGCAGGGCGCCCAGTTCGCGCAGCTCCTTGGTGGTGAACCGGGCCGCGGAGGGCCCGCGCCGGGCCACCATGTGCACCTCGCGGACCGCGCTGTCCGTGAGCGCATCGAGGGCGCCCTGCGGGATGTCGGTCGGGCGCAGTTCGTCCGCCCGCCGGACCAGCAGCCGGGTCACGTCCACGGCGACGTTGCCCGCGCCGACGACCACGGCGCCGGCCCGGTCGAGGCCGAAGTCCTCGTGCACCGCGTCCGGATGGGCGCTGTACCAGGAGACGAACTCCGTCGCGGAGAAGCTGCCCCGCAGCTCCTCGCCCGGAATGCCCAGCCGCCGGTCGCGGGCGGCGCCCACGCAGTACACGACCGCGTGGTACAGCTCCAGGAGCCGGGCCGGGGTGAGTCCCCGGGTCCCGACCTCCACGTCGCCGAGGAAGGCGATCCGCTCGTCCTCCAGGACCGTCCGCAGGCTGCCCTGGAGCGATTTGATCTTCTCGTGGTCGGGCGCGACCCCGTAGCGCACGAGGCCGTACGGACACGGCAGCCGGTCCAGGACGTCGACCCGGATCCCGGGCACGTCGCTCTGCCCGACCAGTGCCTGGGCGGTGTAGACCCCGCTGGGGCCCGAGCCGACGACGGCGACACGCAGCACGGACGCACCCCTTCCCGCCGGGAGACCTCCAGCATGGCACCGCCGGGCCCGTCGGGGGAGTGGGCGTACGCCACCCGCGTCAGCCCACCCGCATCAGCCCATCCGCGTCAGCCCATCCGCCTGAGCCCATTCGCGTAAGCCCACCCCGGGCCGCCCCGGCCGCCTCCCGGCCGCCTCCACCGGGGCCGCGCTACATCGAGCGCATCCGGTCGATCTCCGCCGACTGCTGGGCGATCACGTCGTTGGCCATCTCCTCGACCAGCACGTTGTTGCCCTGGCTCAGCACGTCCGCCGCCATCGTCACGGCGCCCTCGTGATGGGCGATCATCAGCTTCAGGAACAGGGCGTCGAAGGCCTCGCCCCGGGCCGCCTTCAGCTGCGCGAGCTGGGCCTCCGTCGCCATCCCCGGCATGGTGTGGTGGTCGTGGCCGGACTGCGGGCGGGCGCCGCCGTTGTTCTTCAGCCAGCCCTCCATCGCGCCGATCTCCGGTGCCTGGGCCGCCTGGATCCGCTCCGCGAGCTTGCGGACCCTGTCGGACCGGGCGCGCTGCGGCGCGAGCGCGGTCATCGTGAGGGCCTGACGGTGATGCACGATCATCATCTGCACGTAGCCGTAGTCGGCGCTGTTGGGACGCTCGTCCGGCATCAGCCGGGCCGCCTCCTCCGGTGAGACCCGCTTCGCGGGCTCGCCCGGCCGCCCCGGAGCCACGATCCCGGGACTACCGCCCGAACCCCCGGCCTCCGGCGCGGACTTGGCCTCCTCGGAGCCGCTCTGGCAGGCGCCGAGTGCGAGCACGGCGGCGGCGGACAGCAGTACGGCGACAGCACCACGGGCGACACGGCGGTTCGGCAACGCGACCTCCACAGGCACGACGGGACGGCGGGCACGACAGGGCGACGGGCACGACGGCAGTCAGTCAGTCAAGCAGCGTCAACAACAACATCAATCACTCAAGAAACATCAATCACTCGGTCAACAGCGGCAGTTTCCTCAGGACTTCATGACTTCTCTGTTGCCATCTGTTGAGATGTCCACGCTAAGGAAGATACTGCCGGGGTCCATTCGTCGTTCGACTGCGAACGAAATCAGAGAGGACTGAGTGACTTCGTGCGTACCACGAGTACCCCGCGTGCACGGATCAGAGGCCTGGGTGTGGCGACCGCCGCGGCGGGCCTGCTGATCGGTCTGCTCGCCGCAGGACCCGCGGCCGCCACACCCGACCCGGGCGACGAGCCCCTCGGGAACAAGGTCACGGCGGAGCAGGCGGCCGACGCCCGCGCCGCCATCGCGAGCGGTGAGATACCCGGCGTGGACGAGATCGTCCACAGCGCCAACATCGAACACCTCGTCAACATCCCCAAGGACGCCCTCAAGGGCACCAACTCCGACCTCGCCTTCCAGGGCAAGTACGCCTTCGCCGGCAACTACGACGGCTTCCGGATCTTCGACATCAGCGACCCCGCGAATCCGAAGACCGTCACCCAGGTGCTCTGCCCCGGTTCCCAGAACGACGTCTCCGTCTCGGGCAACCTGCTCTTCCTCTCCACCGACTCCTCCCGCAGCGACAACTCCTGCGCGAGTACGCCGCAGCCGGCCTCGGTGAAGGAATCCTGGGAGGGCATGAAGATCTTCGACATCAGCGACGTCGCCAACCCGAAGTACGTCGCCGCCGTCGAGACCGCCTGCGGCTCGCACACCCACACCCTCGTGCCCAAGCGCAAGGACGTGTACGTCTACGTCTCCTCCTACTCGCCCAACGCCGCCTTCCCGGACTGCCAGCCCCCGCACGACGGCATCTCGGTCATCAAGGTGCCGCGGAAGGCGCCCGAGCAGGCCAGGGTCGTCGGCTTCCCGGTGCTCTTCCCGGGTGACGGCCCGGACGGCGGCGGCAACCCCGGCGGGCCCACCAACCCGGGCGTCTCCAAGACCACCGGCTGCCACGACATCACCGTGCTCCCGGGCAAGGACCTGGCCGCCGGCGCCTGCATGGGCGACGGCATCCTGTTCGACATCAAGAACCCCGAGCAGCCCCGGGTGATCGACCAGGTCCAGGACAACGTCAACTTCGCCTTCTGGCACTCCGCGACCTTCAACCAGAAGGCGGACAAGGTCGTCTTCACCGACGAGCTCGGCGGCGGCGGCGCGGCCACCTGCAACGCGACCGTCGGCCCGAACCGCGGCGCGGACGGCATCTACGACATCACCGGCAAGGGCGACCAGCGCAAGCTGGTCTTCCGCAGCTACTTCAAGATCCCGCGCCACCAGGCCGACACCGAGAACTGTGTCGCCCACAACGGCTCGCTCATCCCGGTCAAGGGCAAGGACATCATGGTCCAGGCCTGGTACCAGGGCGGCGTCTCCGTCTGGGACTTCACCGACTCCCGCCGGCCGAAGGAGATCGCGTACTTCGAGCGCGGCCCGATCTCCAGCACCACGCTCGTCGGCGGCGGCTCCTGGTCCGCCTACTACTACAACGGCCACATCTACTCGAACGACCTGGCCAAGGGCTTCGACGTGCTGAAGCTCAGCGACAAGCGCACCGACAAGGCGGAGCGGATCCGGATGGACGAGCTCAACGTCCAGACCCAGCCGGACTACTTCGACGACTTCGACGACTGACCGGAAGGAAGACCGGAAGGCAGACCCGGCGACTGACGCGGCAGACGGTCCGGCAGGACCGCGCGGCCCCGTAACGTCGCCGGCAGCACCGGCGTGCCGTCGGGCGGACCCCCGTCCGGCGGCACGCCCTGTTCCCATTCCAGCCCGTACCGCTGGAACAGCTCGGCCCGCAGCCGGGCCCGCGGCATCGCGGCGCCCGGCAGCAGCTGCGCGAACACCGCGCCCATCAGCAGCGCCCGCAGCAGCGGATAGTCCGCGTCCACGTCGGCGGAGCCGTAGCGGGCCACCGTGTCGCGCAGCAGCGCCGCGAGCCGCTGCTGCTCCGGGCACTGCACGAAGCCCTCGGCCTGCAGGATGCCCGCCATGTGGGTCCGCATGAGCACCGGCCGCTCCTCGGCGAGGCCGAGGATCGCGTCGATCGCCCGCGCGAGCCGCTCCCGGCCGTCCTCCGTGCGCGGCTCGCGCTCCAGCGCCGCCTCCAGCGTGCGGTGCATCAGCCGGTGCACCGCGGACTGGAGCAGCTGGCGTTTGCCGGGGAAGTAGTACGAGATCAGCCCGCGCGCCGAACCGGCCCGCTGGGCGATGTCCCCGAGGGTCGTGGCCTCGTAGCCGCGTTCGGAGACCAGCTCCACGGTGGCCGCCAGGATCCGCTCGCGGGAGCGCCGCCGGAGCTCTTCATTGACCGATGCGCTACGCGGGGACATCCTGGACTCCTGCGTTGACTGGCTTCCAGCCAATATACTCAGCGCGTCCTGTCGTCGCGCCCTCGTGGCCGGAGGCGGGGCCGGCCGTCTGTTCTGGGCGACGCGGGGGATCGTCCAGAACAGGCGGCTTCATGGCGTTTCTCCCATTCTGCCTCCGGTGTCCTTTCTGTCGGCCGTGGTCGTACGGGTTCCCAGCCGCCGGTACGTGAGGATCGCGACGGCCACGCAGCACCAGCCGAGCAGCCAGCCGCCCAGCACGTCCGAGGGCCAGTGGACGCCCAGGTAGACCCGCGTCCAGCCGACCCCGATCACCGACACCAGGGCCGCCCCGGCGAGCGTGCCCCAGCCCGGCCGGCTGTCGCGCCAGTGCAGGGCGAGCACCCAGAGCAGCAGCCCGCACACGACCGCCGCCGTCATGGCGTGGCCGGACGGGAAGGCCGCGTACGGCGCCGAGTCCACCGGATCGGGCCAGCTGGGCCGCTCCCGGCCCGTCAGGGCCTTCATGCCCTGCTGCAGTCCCCACGCGGTCAGCACGGTGGCCGCCACCCACAGGGCGAGCAGCCGCTCGCGGCGCCGCCAGAGCACCAGGACCGCGACGGTGACGAGTACGCGCCAGGTGACCGGGTCCCACACCCAGTCGCTCAGGATCCGGTTCAGCCGGGTCAGGCCGGGCTCGGCGACCGCGCTGCGGTGCAGCGCCTCGGCCACGTCTCTGTCGAACGACAGCAGGGGCGGCCATCCCACGGCCACCAGCACGAGCAGCAGCACGGCGAGGACCCCGGACACCACGGCGGAGATGCGCATGGGCCGATCCTGCCCGACCGCGTCCGCCGCCGTGCGTCAGGGGCCCGGTGTCCACGGCTCGCTCTCCACGGTGCCGCCGGGCGGATCAGCGCCGGACAGGCCCTAGGGGAGTGCGGTCAGCGCCGGCACGAAGGCCACCAGGACCGGGACCGCCGGGACCAGCGCCGCCGCGGCCGTCAGCCGCAGACGGCGCGCCGCGGTCAGCCGCGGGGTGGCGGTGAGCAGCCGGTTCACCCGCTGCGGAAGACCGGCGTCCGGGGCCGGTCCCGGGCCGAACACCCCACGGTCCTCGTTGAGTTCCACCAGCGCGAGCGCCACCGTCAGCCGTCCGAAACGGCGCGAGGCCACGTCGTCCGCCGCCAGCTCCACCAGCCGGTGCATCTCGCCGCGGAAGGCCGCGAAGACCGGCACGCCGGGGAACCCGCCCGCCAGCGCCGCCGAGCAGTGCAGCAGCCAGTCGTGCCGCGCCCGGGCGTGTCCCTGCTCGTGCGCGAGCACCGCGTCCAGCTGACGGCCCTTGAGACGGCGCAGTGCGGCCGTCGTGACGACCAGGCGCGGAGCGCCGCCGGGCAGCCACCACGCGTCCGGGCGCTCGCCCTCCAGGACCACCAGGCGCGAGCTGCCCGAGGGCTCCTCGCCGGGCAACAGCGGTGCCCGCACCAGGAGTTCGCCGCGACGCCGGCGGCGGCGGGCCCGTGCCCGGCCGATCTCCCGGCCCAGCATCGCCCCGCTCCACAGCCCGCCGGCCGCGAGCGCCACGGCGAGGGCGGCCGACCACGGCCCGTGCGTCCCCAGCTCGTACGCGTCGATCACCGCGCGCGGCGCGGGCGCGAAGACCTGCCCGCGCACCGCCTGCCAGGCCGCCGCCGCGCTGAACGTCATCGACAGCGCGAAGCTCAGCAGCACCGCGGCCACGACGCACTGCCAGACCCACAGCGCCACCACGGGTTCCCGTTCCACCCAGTCGGCCCGCGCCAGAAGTCGCGGGGCGACGACGGCGGTCAGGACGCCGAGCGCGAGCAGCGCGAGGGAGACCAACATGGCGTCAGCCTATGAGCGCGGTACCAGGCCGGGGTACGGCCTCGCGCTTCAAGTGACGTACGCCACGGTTTGATCGCACCGCGCGCACCCCTCAGAGCGTGAGGAGCATCGCCAGCATCGCGAGCGCCATCGACAGCCGGCACACCAGCGTCAGCTCGGGCCCGGCCGCCACGGCGTGGGTCCGGGGCGCACCGGCGCCCGCCGGGACGGCCGCCGGCACCAGCCGGGCGCCCGAACGCAGCACGTACACGCCGTAGTAGGCGAGCAGCGCACCCGTCAGCACGGGTATGCCCCCGCCGGCGGCCACGCCGCCGTGCCCCGCACCGTGTCCCCCGTGCGCGCCCGGCGCCGCGGCCATCGCCAGCGCCATGTAGACCATCGCCAGCGAGCCGACCAGATGGTGCAGATGGTGCCCGCCGTGCCGCACCGCGTACCCGAGCGCGTGCAGCGCCGCGACCCCGAACACCCCCGCGTACAGCGCCCAGCTCCAGCCCGGCGGGCTGAGCACCGCGGCGGGCAGCGCCATCGCGGCCATCCCGAAGCCCATCACGGCCTCGCCGCCGGCCGTCCGGCGCTCCGCACCGGTGCTGCCGCGCATGCGCAGCAGGCAGTACGCCCCGCTCGCCGCGCACAGCACGACCAGCAACCACCCGGACAGAGCCTGCCCGTGCACGCCGCACACCCCCCTCCTCGCGGTCCCGACCCGGAGGGCATGCCCGCCCGCCCGCGCACCCACGCCCACGTCAGGGCGCGCACGGGTGTACGAGGGGGGAGTGCGGGGAGCGCGCGTTAGGCTCGTGGACGATCGCGTCCGCCGATCACCAGCGCCCGAGGGGAGACCGCACACCATGGACACCGCCGCGCCCCGGACCACCGGCCCGATCACGTACCGGGAGGCCTCACTGGACGACGTCCCGGTGCTCGTCCCGCTCGTCGAGTCCGCCTACCGGGGCGACTCCAGCAGGGGCGGCTGGACCACCGAGGCGGACCTCCTCGAAGGGCAGCGCACGGACGCCGAGGGCGTCGCCGCGGTCATCACCACGCCGGGCAGCCGGCTGATGGTGGTCGAGCGGGACGGCGAGATCATCGCCTGCTGCCAGCTGGAACACCGGGGTGACGCGGCCTACTTCGGCATGTTCGCGGTCCGCCCCGAGCTCCAGGGCGCCGGTCTCGGCAGGCAGATCATCGCCGAGGCCGAGCGCCGGGTCCGGGAGCTGTGGGACGTGCGCGAGATGCACATGACGGTGATCTCGGTGCGCGCCGAGCTGATCGCCTGGTACGAGCGCCGCGGCTACCGCCGTACGGGCCGGATGACTCCCTTCCCGTACGGCGACGAGCGCTTCGGCGTGCCGCAGCGCGACGACCTGGAGTTCGAGCTCCTGGTGAAGGAACTCGTCTGACGGGGACCCCCGCCTGACCGGCGGCGGCCGGCCGCCGCAGGCTCAGGCCGTGAAGCGGCCCGTGCGGCGGATCTCCGGGCGGTCGGTGGTCGCCCCGTCGAGGCCGAGGGCGCGTGCGAGCCGCAGGTCGTCCTGGGTGTTCACCACCCAGCCGACGACCTTGAGGCCGGCCGCGTGCGCCCGCTCGACGGTGTGCAGCGTGAGGTGCCGTACGTTCAGGACGAGCGCCCCCGCGCCCACCGCGAGGGCGCGCTCCACCACGTCGTCCTGCCGCCGGTCCGCGACCAGCGCGGTGCGCACGCCCGGCACGAGGCCACGGATCTCGGCGAGGGCCTCGTCGTGGAAGGACAGCACCTCGACGCGCCCGGTCAGGTCGCGGTCGTTGAGCACCGCGGCGAGCGCGCGGGCCGCGGCGACGTCCTTGATCTCCGCCTGGAGCGGCGCCCGTACCGCGTCCAGGACCTCCTCGAAGACGGGCACGCGCTCCCCGTCGCCCGCGTCGAGCTCCCTCAGTTCCGCGAGCGTCTTGCCCGAGACCGGCCCGGTGCCGTCCGTGGTGCGGTCGACGTCGGCGTCGTGCATGACGACGAGCGCCCCGTCCTTGCTGAGGTGGAGGTCGAGTTCGATGGCGTCCATGCCGGCCCGCTCGGCGTGGACGAAGGAGCGCAGGGTGTTCTCGGGCGCGACGCCCATGACCCCGCGGTGACCGATGGTGAGGAAACTCAAGATCTTCTCGCTTCCGTCGAAGTCCGGCCCCTGCCGTGCCGGGCGCCGGTCGGCTCCTGGCGCAGCCTAACCGCTGGGGACGAAACGGGAAGCGGGCGCGCGGAACCCCGCATTTCTCGGTCCTCCACGGGACCCGACAGGAAAATTCACGGTGACACCCGGGGTCACACAGGAGAATTTCCCCCTCCCCTCTTGTGGGAGAGATCAGGACGTGGATAACGTGTCCTGACGCAAGGTTCTCCTGTGGAGGAAGAGGAATGACGGAAATTCTTGTGCAGGACGTGACCGGTGGGGGGATAGCCGCCGACACCCCGGTGATCGACCACCCCTCGTGGACCGAGCTCAAGAATGCCGTGGAGGAGCTCCGCCCCTGGCAGAGCGCGGACGGCTCGATCGACTTCACGGCCGAGGGCGCCCCTGCCCGCGCCCACGCCGAGCAGACCGTCGAGCGCATCGTCGCCGCGGTCGAGCAGATCTCCCCGCTGCTCCCGCACGACGCGGACTACCACCGCGCGCTCGTCGCCGACCTGCGCAAGTGGGCCGTGGGCGGCTTCGAGGTCCCGGACTTCCTCGACGCGCTGATGGCCTTCCACCCGGCGGCCGACCGCCGTGACGGGCTCCAGCACCTCGTGGTCTTCCCGATGTACACCCAGAACGGCAACCCGGACCGCAACCTCGAGGCGGTCGTGCTGCGCATGGTGTGGCCGGAGTGGCTGTCCGAGCTGGAGGCCACGCGCTACGACAACCCGCTGTTCTGCGGCATCACCTTCGAGGACTTCACGGCCGGCTACGACACCCACTCGGCCGTCCTCTTCCCGGAGACCATCGCCGTCCGCGAGGCCCCCGAGCGCTTCACCTGGGGCGGCATCTTCTGCGACCGCGAGGCCGCGCGCTTCCGCAAGGTCACCGAGGCCGCCGTCGACATCCTGGGCATGGAGCTGCCCGAGGACATCGCCGCCATGGTCGAGGACCAGGAGCGCTGCGAGAAGGCCTTCGTCCTGTGGGACATGGTCCACGACCGCACCCACAGCCACGGCGACCTGCCCTTCGACCCCTTCATGATCAAGCAGCGCCAGCCGTTCTGGATGTACGGCCTGGAGGAGCTGCGCTGCGACCTCACCGCCTTCAAGGAGGCCGTGAAGCTGGAGGCCGAGGGCAACGAGCACGGCCGTGACGTGCAGTACGCGGTGCTCTTCGACCGCATGTTCCGCTTCCCCGTCTCCGGCGACCGCAACCGCAACTACGACGGTCTCGGCGGCCAGCTGCTCTTCGCGTACCTCCACAAGCACGACGTGGTGCGCTGGACCGACAACAAGCTGAAGATCGACTGGCAGCGGGCCCCCGAGGTCACCAACCAGCTCTGCGGCGAGATCGAGCAGCTGTACCGCGACGGCATCGACCGTCCCAAGCTCGTCCACTGGTTCAAGGCGTACGAGCTGGTCTCCACCTACCTCGCCCCGCACCCCGGCTC
This sequence comes from Streptomyces sp. NPDC127092, assembly GCF_042722475.1. NCBI lineage: Bacteria > Bacillati > Actinomycetota > Actinomycetes > Kitasatosporales > Streptomycetaceae > Streptomyces > Streptomyces sp. NPDC127092. Next base: position 6,934 of record NZ_JBHXFE010000017.1, on the reverse strand, counting down.
CACCTGGGCCAAGGGTCCCGACGCCCTGGACCTCACGCTCCCGCCGCGCAAGCTCGTGGACGACGTGCTTCCGGACGAGTTTCCGCTCAGCATGTTCTATGAGGCCCTTGCCAAGAAGCTCAAGGGCGTGATCGCCTCCACCAAGGGCATCACCCCCGCGACCGCCGCCCGTACCGAGCGGGCCGCCGCGTGACCGACACGGCAAAGGCAACCGGCGACGCCGCGCCGGACGGGGCGGCACAGGCGAGCGAGCAGGAGGCGACGACCATGATCGGTAACGGCGGAACGCTGGACGGAGCCGTCATCGCGGTCGCGGGCGCGGCCGGCCCGGCCGGCCGGGCGGCCCTGCTCCGCCTCGCCGAGGCGGGGGCGACCGTCGTCGCCTCCGACGCCGACCCGGCGCGGCTCGCCGAGGCGGTCGACGCCGCCCGGTACGCGCACGGCGGCTCCACGGTCACCGGCGACACCGTCGACCTCCTCGACCTCGCCGCCACCCGCGAGTGGGCGGACAAGACCGAGAAGGAGTTCGGCCGGATCGACGGCCTGGTCCACCTCGTCGGCGGCTGGCGCGGTGCGCCCTCCTTCGCCGAGGCCGACCTCAAGGACTGGGACTTCCTGGAGAAGCTCCTGGTCCGTACGGTCCAGCACACCTCCCTCGCCTTCCACGACGCCCTGCTGCGCAGCGGCGGCCGCGGCCGCTACGCCCTGGTCAGCCAGGTCGGCGCGCACAAGCCGGTGGCCAACAACGCCGCGTACAACGCCGGCAAGGCCGCCGCCGAGGCCTGGACCCTCGCCATGGCGGACTCCTTCCGCAAGGCGGGGGGCGACGAGGGCCCGCAGGCGGCGGCTGCGATCCTGGTGATCAAGGCACTGGTGCACGACGCGATGCGCGCGGAGCGCCCCAGTGCGAAGTTCGCGGGCTTCACCGACGTCAAGGACCTGGCCGACGCCATCGCCGGACTCTGGGACCGGCCCGCACAGGAAGTGAATGGACAGCGCCTGTGGCTGACCCCCAAGCCCTGACCGCGGCCCTGGGCTCCAGGACCGACGCCCGTCGTCACCACGACCCGTCGGTCCGCGGCTTCGCCAGCGACAACTACGCCGGAGCCCACCCGGAGGTCCTCGCGGCCATCGCCCTCGCCAACGGCGGCCACCAGGTCGCCTACGGCGAGGACCAGTACACCGACCACCTGCAGCGCATCATGCACAGCCACTTCGGCCCCACGGCCGAGGCGTTCCCGGTCTTCAACGGGACCGGGGCCAACGTGACCGCGCTCCAGGCCCTCACCGACCGCTGGGGCGCGGTGATCTGCGCCGAGAGCGCGCACATCAACGTGGACGAGGGCGGCGCGCCCGAGCGGATGGGCGGTCTCAAGCTGCTCACCGTGCCGACCCCGGACGGCAAGCTCACCCCCGAGCTGATCGACCGGCAGGCCTGGGGCTGGGAGGACGAGCACCGGGCGATGCCCCAGGTCGTCTCGATCACCCAGAACACCGAGCTCGGCACCGTCTACACGGTGGAGGAGATCCGGGCCATCGTGGAGCACGCCCACTCCAAGGGCATGAAGGTGCACCTCGACGGCGCCCGCATAGCCAACGCGGCCGCCTCGCTCGACGTACCGATGCGGGCGTTCACCAACGCGGTGGGCGTGGACGTCATCTCGTACGGCGGGACGAAGAACGGCATGCTCTTCGGCGAGGCCGTGGTCGTCCTCAACCCGGACGCGGTCAGCCACATGAAGCACCTGCGCAAGCTGTCCATGCAGCTGGCCTCGAAGATGCGCTTCGTGTCGGTCCAGCTGGAGGCGCTGCTCGCCAAGGACCTCTGGCTGCGCAACGCCCGGCACGCCAACGCGATGGCCCGGCGGCTCGCCGAGGGCGTGCGCGGCGTGGACGGGGTGGAGATCCTCTACCCGGTCCAGGCGAACGCGGTCTTCGCGCGGCTCCCGCACGAGGTCAGCAGGCGGCTCCAGGAACGCTTCCGCTTCTACTTCTGGGACGAGGCGGCCGGCGACGTGCGCTGGATGTGCTCCTTCGACACCACGGAGGACGACGTGGACGCCTTCCTCCAGGCGCTGAAGGAAGAGATGGCGCGATAGCCCCTGTGCTTGCATAGCTATGCGGCCGGACGGAAATGCATTGACTCCGTCCGGCCGCATTCCTATGCTCGCCGCCCATGGAACTCATCCAGCAGAACCCTGACATCTCCGCGTACCTGACCGCCGATGAGGCCGTCGATCACGGTCATCCCGTGGTACGCGAGATCTCCGACCGGCTCTGGGCGGAACATCCGGATGCATACTCATACGCCAAGGCGGCCTTCGAGTTCGTCCGCGACGCCATTCCGCACTCCCACGACTCCGGGGACCCGCGGGTCACCTGGCGCGCCTCGGACGTCCTGGAGCAGGGCACCGGCATCTGTTACGCCAAGTCCCATGCGTACGCCGCGCTTCTGCGGGCCCGGGGCATCCCGGCCGCCCTCTGCTACCAGCGGCTCGCGGACGACGACGGCTCGAACCCGGTGATCCACGGCCTCGTCGCCCTGAAGCTGCCGGGAGAGGAGGAGTGGGCGCGGCAGGATCCGCGGGGCAACGTGCCTCCCGGCGTCGACGCCCGGTTCTCCCTGAAGGAGGAGCGGCTGGCGTGGGCCGTCCGGCCCGAGGCGGGCGAGGTGGACTACCCGGTGCTCCACGCCGAGCCCCACCCGGTCGTCCTCGCCGTGCTGCGGGCCGCGCCGGACCGGCCGTACCTCTGGCGGACGCTCCCCACGGAACTGTGAGCCGGACTCCCGCTACGGAGCCGTGAGCCCCCGGAGAACTACTTCTCCCCGGCCTTGAGCTCCTCCGGCGTCGGCGCCGTGCCCCCGAGGTGCGCGGGCACCCACCAGGTGTCGCTCGCGTCCTTCGGGCGTACGGGATAGGCCCGCTGCGCCGCCTCCAGGAGCTCCTGGACCCGCTCCCGCAGCCGCCGGGTGATCGCGCCCGCGTACTGGTCGGACGGCGCCTCGATCGGCTCGCCGACCCGGATCGTCACGGGGATGTGGCTGCGCTTGAAGTTGCGCGGCCGGCCCTTGGTCCAGATCCGCTGGGTGCCCCACAGGGCCATCGGGATCAGCGGCACCCCGGCCTCCTGCGCGAGCCGCGCGGCACCCGACTTGAAGCTCTTGAGCGTGAACGACTGCGAGATGGTCGCCTCGGGGAAGACGCCGACGATCTCTCCCGAGCGCAGCGCCTTCAGGGCGTGCGCGTAGGCCTGCTCGCCCTGGGCGCGGTCCACCGGGATGTGCTTCATGGCGCGCATCAGCGGTCCGGACACCTTGTGTCGGAAGACGGACTCCTTCGCCATGAAGCGCACCAGGCGCTTCTGCGGGAGTGCCGCCAGGCCGGTGAAGATGAAGTCCAGATAGCTGATGTGGTTGCTGACGATCACCGCCCCGCCCTGCCGCGGGATGTTCTCCGAACCCTGAGTGTCGATCTTCAGGTCCAGCGCCTTGAACATGGTGAGGGCGGCGCCGATGACCGGCCGATAGACGAGTTCTGCCATCTGGGAGGAACCCCTTACGTCAGTGCCTGAGGAGGGTTCTCCCGGCGAAGTTACGCGGCCGTAGGTTTTCGGCTTTTTGCAGATCGTGCCCCATGTGCGGGCTCGTGACCAGTCCTGGCGGCTTCGTACAGGGAGATTCTCGTCACTCCCGGTGGCCGTGGCGGGAATCGAACGGCGCCGTGCGACGCTGCACAGGGTGCGGCAGGCTGCCGCCACGACTGGAGGAGAAGCGGAGATGACCGAGGTCCTGGGCGCCGCCCAGCTGGGCGCCGAGCTGGGGGAGCGGGCCACCCTGGTCCAGTTCTCCACCGCCTTCTGCCAGCCGTGCAGGGCCACCCGCCGAACCCTCGCCGAGGTCGCCGCCATGGTCGAGGGCGTCGGGCACGTCGAGATCGACGCCGAGGAGCGCCTGGATCTCGTACGGGCACTGGGCGTCGTGCGTACGCCCACGGTGCTCGTCCTGGACCGCACCGGCCGCGTGGTGCGCAGGGCCGCCGGGCAGCCCCGCAAGGCCGACATCATCGCGGCCCTCGGACGGGCGGTCTGATCCGGTGCCGGGCACGGTCCCTGACGCGGTGACACATCTCCCACATCGCGGTACGCACTTGACTGCACACGTCAACGATCGTCAGTCTGGCGGAATGGTGCCGGAACTCCTTCTCTACGGCCGGGCCCACGTGGACCTGGCCCGCAACGCGAGCGCGCGCTGTCCGGGTGTCTGACGAACCCGCGACCCCTCTCACGCCGCCCTCGCAGAAGGACGACCCCATGACCGTCTCGCCCGAGCTCCGTACGCTCCCGACGATTCCCCCGGCCCCCTCGTTCCCCGGCGTTCCCGCCGCCCCGACCGCGGGCGCGCCCCGGCCCGGCTCTCCCGACCTGCTCCGCTCGGTCTTCCGGCAGCACGCCGCCGGCGTCGCGGTCATCACCGCGCACGGTGACCGGCCGGTCGGCTTCACCGCCACCTCGCTGAACTCGGTCGCCGCCGAGCCCCCGCTGATCTCCTTCGGCGTGGGCACGGGCTCCTCCAGCTGGCCGGTGGTCGCCGAGGCCGAGCACAGCGGCTTCCACATACGCGACAAGAGCAAGGAGAAGCGTGCCGCCACCTTCGCGCGCAGCGGCGCCGACCGTTTCGCCGCGCCCACCCGCTGGAGCCGCGGGCCCGAGGGCGTCCCGGTCCTCGACGGCGTGCTCGCCTGGCTGGTGTGCCGGGTGGTGGCCCGCGTCCCGGCCGGCGACCACCGGATCGTCATCGCCGAGGCCGTCGCCGGCGACCCGGACGGCGTGGGCCGGCCGCTCCTCTACCACCAGGGGCGCTTCAACGCGCTGCGCGACTGAGAGTTCCCGTACCAGCCCTCGCCGGTGCGTTGTCAAGGTCACACGGCTGAGCGCTTGCTCAGTCGTAACGAACTGGGTGTACTGACGAGTAATATTCCGGTCGGGGCATGTGGCGCCCCGATCGGAAACCCGCCCTTCAGGCGCCTATGCTGCGAGCAACAAGGCAGCCCAGTTATGACGATGCAGTAGGAGAGCCGGCGTGAGCTTGAGGATCGTTGTCTGTGTGAAGTACGTGCCGGACGCCACGGGCGACCGGAAGTTCGCGGACGACCTGACGGTCGACCGCGACGACGTCGACGGCCTCCTTTCGGAGCTCGACGAGTACGCGGTCGAGCAGGCCCTGCAGATCGCCGAGGAGGCCGACGACGCCGAGGTCACCGTCCTCACCGTCGGCCCCGAGGACGCCAAGGACGCCCTGCGCAAGGCGCTGTCCATGGGCGCCGACAAGGCCGTCCACGTCGAGGACGACGACCTGCACGGCACCGACGTCATGGGCACCTCGCTGGTGCTCGCCAAGGCCATCGAGAAGACCGGCTACGACGTCGTCATCGCGGGCATGGCGTCCACCGACGGCACCATGGGTGTCCTCCCGGCGATCCTGGCCGAGCGCCTGGGCGTCCCGCAGGTCACGCTGCTCTCCGAGGTCAAGATCGAGGACGGCGTCGTGAAGGGCCGCCGCGACGGCGACACCGCCTCCGAGCAGCTGGAGGCCTCCCTCCCGGCCGTCGTCTCGGTGACGGACCAGTCGGGCGAGGCCCGCTACCCGTCCTTCAAGGGCATCATGGCCGCCAAGAAGAAGCCGGTGGAGTCCCTGGACCTGTCCGACCTCGACATCGAGGCCGAGGAGGTCGGCCTGGAGGGCTCCTGGACCAAGGTCGACTCGGCCGCCGAGCGTCCGGCGCGCACCAAGGGCACGATCGTCACGGACGAGGGCGACGGCGGCAAGCAGCTGGCCGAGTTCCTCGCGAGCCAGAAGTTCATCTAAGGCTCGCGCGAGCCTCCCAGACCCGCCCCTCTTCGTTCGCAGGAGACTGAAGTCCCATGGCTGAGATTCTCGTCTACGTCGACCACGTCGACGGAGCCGTCCGCAAGCCCACCCTGGAGCTGCTGACCCTGGCCCGCCGCCTCGGCGAGCCGGTCGCCGTCGCGCTCGGCACGGGTGCCGCCGACACCGCCGCCACGCTGGCCGAGCACGGTGCCGTCAAGGTCCTCACCGCCGACGCCGCCGACTTCGCCGACTACCTGGTCGTCCCGAAGGTCGACGCGCTCCAGGCCGCGTACGAGGCTGTGTCCCCGGCCGCCGTGCTCGTCCCGTCCTCCGCCGAGGGCAAGGAGATCGCCGCCCGCCTCGCCGTCCGCATCGGCTCCGGCATCATCACCGACGCCGTCGACCTCGAGGCCGGCGACGAGGGCCCGGTCGCGACGCAGTCCGCGTTCGCCGCCTCGTACACCACCAAGTCCCGTGTCACCAAGGGCACTCCGGTCATCACGGTCAAGCCGAACTCGGCCCCCGTGGAGCCCGCCCCCGCCGCCGGCGCCGTCGAGGCGCTCGCCGTCTCCTTCTCGGAGAAGGCGCACGGCACCAAGGTCGTCGCCCGCACCCCGCGCGAGTCGACCGGCCGCCCGGAGCTGACCGAGGCCGCGATCGTGGTCTCCGGCGGCCGTGGCGTCAACGGTGCCGAGAACTTCGGCATCATCGAGGCGCTCGCCGACTCGCTCGGTGCCGCCGTCGGCGCCTCCCGCGCCGCCGTCGACGCCGGCTGGTACCCGCACTCCAACCAGGTCGGCCAGACCGGCAAGTCGGTCTCGCCGCAGCTGTACATCGCCTCCGGCATCTCCGGTGCGATCCAGCACCGCGCGGGTATGCAGACCTCGAAGACCATCGTGGCCATCAACAAGGACGCCGAGGCCCCGATCTTCGACCTGGTCGACTACGGCGTCGTGGGCGACCTGTTCGACGTCGTGCCGCAGCTGACCGCGGAGATCACGTCCCGCAAGGGCTGACCTGCGAGTTCTTCATCGGTCCGGGGGCCGCGTGGTGACTTTCACCGCG